>CAYQZD010000125.1:700-10547 GCA_964421875.1 uncultured bacterium | reverse complement strand
GGACTAGCAGCTTGCAGCTAGTCTCTTGCATCTTGCAGCTTATAACTTGAAACTTGTAACTAAGAAGAAAATATGCCCAGAAATTTAGATTTATCCAAATACCCGGTGCCGCTCCAGTCCGGAGTGGTTTACGGGCCTATCGATTCCAAGCGGCTGGGGCGCTCCTTCGGGATAAACCTGCTGCCAACCACGGTCAAGGTATGCACCTTCGACTGCCTCTACTGTTTCTACGGGCGCACCGATTTCAAAGCGGGGCTGGAACTTCTACCCTCGATGGAAAAGGTGCTGGAGGATGTTGAAGCCGGTTTTAAGAAGGGCTTAAGGCTGGACTATATCACTTTTTCCGGCAACGGCGCGGCGACGCTGCACCCCGATTTTCAAAAGATCGTGTGGGGAGTGGTCGCGCTGCGGGACCACTATTATCCCGGAGTCCCTATCGCGATTCTGTCCAACTCCACTGAATTGGACCGGCCTGAAGTGTTGGAAGCTATCGACTGTATCGACCTGCCCATAATGAAACTGGACGCCGCCGACGAGGAGACCTTCAGGAAGCTAAACCGTCCTCGGCAGGGCGTGAACCTGCAGGATATCATCGCCAATCTGCAGGAGATGCAGGGCGTCACCCTGCAGACGGTCTTCGTCAAGGGCGCGGTTTCCAACATCGAAGGCGAAGCGCTGGATAAGTGGATAGAAGCCGTGGCGAAAATCAATCCGGAATCGGCGCAGATTTATACAGTCGATGCGCCCATCCTTGAACTTGGGATTCAGAAAGTCAAAAGGGATGAACTGCATCGCATCGCGGAACGAACCAAACGGGAAACCGGTGTTCCAGTCAAGATTTTCATCGATTGAAACTCGTTGCTGGTTGCTCGTTGCTGGTTGCTTGTTGAAGGTAAAGGTGGCGGATGATGACGTAAATTGCTGTTCATTATATATATGTTATTATGTTAATTCGCATAAAACATAAACGTCATTCTGGCCGCGAAGCGAGCCAGAATCCTTCTTTTCCGGAGGGATTCCGGCTGCGCCGGAATGACTGCTCAGCCTAACACGTTGTTCGACTATATTTTTACAAAATAGCAGTTTATAACACAATGAGCCTAAAAGTATCCATCGCACAATTCGGGCCGGTTATCGCCGACCCGGAAAAGAACCTCGTCAACCATTTAAAATACATCGACCGGGCGCTTGAAGCGGGAGCATCGCTGGTCATCTTCCCCGAACTGTCCCTCACGGGATACTCGCTGCGGGACGCGGCGGCGGAAGTTGCTATCACACCCGACGACCCCCTGCTCGACCCCCTGCTGGAGAAAAGCGACAAAATTTCCATCTGCCTGGGGGCGGTGGAGCTTTCCGAGGAATACTTCATCTACAACAGCTCGTTTTTCCTGGAAGCGGGCGAAGTGATTGACGTTACGCGAAAGGTTTACCCTCCGACCTACGGAGTCTTCGAGGAGAAACGGTTCTACACACAGGGCAGGCGCGCCCGCGCCTTTGAATCGAGACTGGGACGGTTCGGAACCGTGATCTGCAATGATTCACGGCACCCGGGGCTGATTTACGTCCTGGCGATGGACGGCTGCCGCTTCCTCATCATCCAGTCGGCGGTGCCGGCGCGGGGATTTCCTTCCGCAGACAAACCCGCCCCTGTCAATTATTTCAAGACCGGCGCGATACACTATTCCAGCGTGTATGGAATGTATGTATTCTTCTCCAACCTCGCCGGATACGAGGACAGCTTGCTCTTCAGCGGGAACTCGCTTATCACCGCCCCGGGGGGGAACGTCATCGCCGAAGCGCCCCTGTTCGATGAAGCGATGATAACCGCCGAGGTTTCCGAATCCGCTATCAGGCGCTACCGCACCGCTACGCCCATACTGGGTGAGGAGGATATGAACCTGGTCATCGACGAACTCAAGCGCATTAAACGGGAAAAAAACGGTTTATAATATGTTCTACCAACCTGAAAAAAAACTGAGCCGCGCCGCCCTGGTCCTCACTCCGGAGGAATCGAAACGGTTGATTGCCAAGGGCGTGGCGGCGCTGCCGGAAGTGCAGAACGCCCTGCGGAAGGGGATAGTCATCATCGCCGGAGGCTCCACCAACGCCTGTATCGCGCGGGAAATCACCGGCGAAGCAGTCGATATCACGCGGTACACCATCGGCAGAATATATAAGGGGGAGCTCGGCGCGACTCCCGAAGATAAGCGTCTGCCAAGCTATGTATTGGTCGATGGTAAATCCAGCGACCTTCCCCCCGAAGATGCGCTGGACAAGTTTACCGCCTCCGATGTTTTCCTCAAGGGCGCAAACGCAATCGATCCCTATGGGAACGTTGGGGTGCTCGCAGCTAATCCGGTGGGAGGCACCGTAGGCGCGTTCTGGGCGAAAACGCTGGCTAAAGGCGCCCATATCATCTGCCCGGTGGGGCTGGAAAAGCTGGTTCCATCGGTGGAAAAAGCCTGTTACGAAGCCGGCCAGGGCTGGTGGGACTACTGTATGGGGCTGCGCGTGGCTTTGATGCCGCTGGCGGGGGCTAAAGCGGTCACTGAAATCGAAGCGCTGAAGGCGCTGTATAACGTGGAAGCGGCTCACATCGCCTCCGGTGGGATTATGGGCTCCGAAGGGGCGGTGGTGTTGTCGGTGAAGGGGGAAGCCGCCGACATCGAACTGATGTGGCGGGAAGTAAATAAACTGAAAAACTCCGGTAAAGAATAACAAACAGCGGTATAAAATTGTGGAACGGCGGGGATTCATAGAGAAATTTGCCCGAGTGGCGGCGGGGGCGGTAGTTTCCCCGGAAATCCTGCTGGAGCAAAAAAAGGCGGGGCTGGGCGGCAGATTCAGGCCTCCGCGCGTGGTGAGGGTGGAGGACGAAACCATCTTCAAGGGAGACGCGGTCGACTCTGCGACTCTTCAGGCGATGTTCGAAGCCGGGCTTCCCGCAATCTATCCCGACCTCCCGGAGAATGATTTTATCGACACCCTGTTCCCCGGACTGCGGAAAGAGGAGTCGCTGGGGATAAAGCTCTATAGTGAAGCGGAATTCCCCGCCCATACAGGACTTCTAATCGAAAGCCTGCTGCAGGCGCTTGAAGCGAAACCGAGGCGGGAAGATACTGCCGCGCGCGAAAGCTTCATCGTCTGGGACGGCAGAGGTTTGACCCCGGAGTCGCTGGGATATGAATCCTCATCGCCCCCGGAATTTAAAATCAGAAACGGCGTGGACGACGCCGTCGACCCCGAATTGGACGAACCGCTGGAGATGGAGGGATTCTCCTTAGGACCATACCCCCTGATCAACCGCCTTTGCGGTTTCCAACTGGGCTTGGTCTTCTCAGGGGGCGGTTCTAAAAACAAAACGCCCTGCCGGAACGCGTTCCTGAGCTGCTTTTACAGCCCGGATTACCCGCAATGGCCGCGAGGCGCTGAAGAAACAGTGATACTTGACGCCTTCGGTAAAGTCAACTATCCCCTCAGTATGAAATTCCGCTGTTTCATCGTGGACCGGCTTCGGGAGGAAAAGGCGCTATACTTAGGTTCGGATGGAATTCTAGTGGACAAAGTGGTCAGCCGGGAAACCCAATCGGATTCTCCGGTCAAAATCGATTTAATCACCATACTGAATCCCTCCGCGCCTATCATACCGGAAATTTCAGTGCGGCGGCGGGGAGACGACAATGACATCACCTGGGACGACCACAATTACGAAGGCGGCTACCAGATATACCGGGGCAGTGAACCGGATTTCCGCCCGGTAAAGCGCCTGCTGGTGGGAATCACCAAACGCCGCTTTTACAGAGACTTCGGCGGAGCAAAAATCGAACGGGGCTTCTACCGGGTGACCCGGCGGTGGGGGTAGTATAATGAAAACGATGTCTTTAAGATTATACTCCATTTGTGTCGGTGTGATTGTCCTGCTGAATTCTCCCCTGCAGTCAATAGCATCACAGATTCCGCGAGGGAAAATCATCCCGCCCGATGCGGTTCATACCGTCGATTACACCGAAGCCGACTCCACCGGGGATTACGATGTTATCAAGTACGCTTTTCACCTTGAACCCTATCTGCTGCAGGATTCACTGGCAGGGCAGGTCGTGATACTATTGAATCCGGCGGTGGCAGATTTCGACACGCTTCGACTGGAGGCGGAAGGATTGGGAATACGATCGGTCATTACGGCGCAATCCGATACCCTCGAATTCGCCGTTTTCCCGGGAACGCTTGAGGTTTATCTGAACCGAGCCTATCAGCCCGACGACACCGTATCGCTCTCCATCGACTACCGCTCCCCCAGAAGAGGATGGACTGTCTACGGCTTCCACCGCCGCGAAGACTACTGTTTCACCCACGCCGAACCCTACGGAGCAAGACATTGGTTCCCCTGCCACGACCAGCCCTTTGACAAAGCGTTTTCTGAAACCTGGATTCAGGTGCCACACGGTTACAAAGGCATTGGCAACGGCTCGCTATCCGAAATCGTTAGCGGCCCTGGCGGATTGACCTATCACTGGATTGAGAACCACCCCGTAGCCACATATCTGGTTTTTCTCACCGCCGGTCCCTTCATCGAACTAACCGATACCGCTCCCGGACAGATACCGCTAAGATATTATGTTTACCCTGAAGACAGCGCAGCAGCGAGCTTCGATTTCGCCAACACCGGGGATATGCTGGGATTCTTCGCCGACAAGTTCGGAGCTTACCCCTTCGATATGTATGGTATGGCTGAAGCCCATATCTTCAACGGCTGGGGGGCGATGGAGCACCAGTCTGTCAGCACTATGGGATTTCACCTCATAACCGGCGACCGGGCTTTCGAAAACGTAGTCTCCCACGAACTGTCACATATGTGGTGGGGAGACTGCCTCACGCCCCTGACCTTCGCTGACATCTGGCTCAACGAAGGATTCGCCATCTATTCCGAAGCCCTCTACATAGAAGCCCGCTACGACACGCTGAACAACCTGATGCGCAATTACGCCGAAATGTATTTCGAGGAAGACCGAAATGTCCTGCGCTATCCCATATACAATCCGCCGCCGGAACTCCTGTTCGGGCACGCGGTCTATTTCAAGGGTGGCTGGGTGCAGCATATGCTGAGGAACGTCATCGGCGACTCCGCTTTCACCGCCGGTCTCAGGAACTATTCCGCCCGCTATGCTTACGGAAATGTAACCACACCTGAGTATATCACGGAGATGGAAACGGCTTCGGGAGAGAATTTAGGCTGGTTCTTCGAGCAATGGGTTTACCAGGCAGGGTATCCCGAATACGATTATACCTGGTCAGTGACGCCGGCGGGCGGGGAATACAGGGTAGATTTGAACTTGTATCAGCTCCAATCCAACGCGCCGCTATTCACTATGCCGCTGGAGTTCAATTTTGCCGATTCGGTGAACGATACACTACTCACAGTTTGGAATGACACCGCCGTTCAAAGTTACAGCTTTACTTTAACTTTTCAGCCGTCGTTATTCATACTTGATCCGGAGGGAAAGGTCTTGATGCGGGACCTGCCGGCGGGGATTCTGACCGGGAAACCTCGAATTCAGCCCGCCCCTTTCAGCCTAAGAAGGAACTACCCCAATCCCTTCAACTCCGCAACACTAATCCCCTTCACCCTTTCCACCTCCGGCAGCGTAAATCTGTCAATTTACAATTCAATCGGACAAAAAGCGGGGGAGCTATTTACGGGACACGCTGTACCCGGTGATTATTCATTATACTGGGACGCCGGCGCGCTGCCCGGCGGAGTTTATTGGGCGGTATTGAGCGGCGGGGGAGCGGAGAAAGCAATTCCAATCCTGCTTTTGAAATGAAATCGATAATAATAATCAATTCAGTTAACAGTGGACATCATCAGTGTTGTCATTCTGAGCCCGCCGCAGGCAGAGCGAAGAATCTCTCTTTAATTGATTCATCTCCAAAGTAGTTGTAAAATCCCTTGTTCTGCGGATTGATGCTCGTTGTTCTTCTAATTGATTCTTAAAAAGTTGTCACTCCCGCGAAAGCGGGAGTCCAGGAAAATCTCTTTCAAAAAAACTGGATTCCGGCTTTCGCTCGGAATGACAAGCAAGCTTTTTTGGCTAATACCCCAGCTTTGACTTGTACTGGATACTTACAACTAAAATGGAGAAGAAACCTTTTATTTATTAATCCGGGCAGTTAATATTATATATCTATGTAGGGGTTTGATTAATCAAACCCCTACAATACAGACACTTACATTGAAGAATGAGTGAAGTATTTTCTGCCCCTATTAATAGCCGAAAAAGAAGAGACGCTTCGCTTCGTTCAAAGTGATATACTTAACCTTTCTTACGTTAAGTCAGGTCTTTAGCGAAGCGGAGACCTGACCTATATCCTTTAACTGTAGGTCGGCTTATTCAAAGCCGACATTAATACTGCAAAGTCCTAAACCTACACTTCAGCGAACTAAATCCCCGTATTTATTTCCCTCATCTCCACCATTTTCTCCAATTCCCTGGGAGTGTTGAGATTGAAAAGCGTTCTGCTATTCTCAAGCGCCTCCACCGCGCGGTGGTTCAAACGCTTGATACCCTCCTGCAGAGAAAGCTCGCCTCTTTCCAACCTGCCCCGCCAGAAATCCCGCGTCCTCACATTATACAGCGCCGCCAGCGGCTCAAGCTTACCCTTCGACGCAAACAACACCGCATCCAATTCCTCGGACGCCAGCGCAATCAGCCGCTGAACCTCCCCCGCCGTAACGAAGGGCAAATCCACCGGCAGAATTGCCGCCCAGCGCGTGCGGCAGTGATTTAAAGCGGATACCAGTCCCGCGATAGGACCTTTGTCCCGCGCCGCATCGGATATAACCACGCACCCATAGATTCCCTCCGCCGGGAGGTTATCTCCCACCAGAACGGGTTTCGCGCCCGTTGCGGCTTCCAGTGTCAGGATAGTCCGCTGCAAAAGCGTCGCCCCGAAAATCCGCACCTGCCGCTTATCCCGGCCCAGCCGGGCGCTTTTACCCCCCGCCAGGATGTAGCCTGACACCAGAGGATTGTTCTTGAACACTGAAGACTCCACTAACAACCGCCGGACTTCTTTTTCTGACGTGAACTCTTCTGCGGCATCGGAACCGGAGGAGGAGGCGCGGTTTCCCCGCCGCTCCCCGATGCGTCCAGACTCGACTCCTTCCCCGAGAAATAATCCCGCATCGCCTTTACTTTGGCGGCGGTCTGCGCCGGGTTCTCAATCCTGTCGCCGCCCTCTTGGAGAGACGCCGGGGTCATTATCTCATCCCACCAGCCCTTGATTCCACCTCGCAGGATGTACGCTTCATAACCTTTGCCGCGCAGCACCGTCCACGCTTGCCCGGCGCGAGTCCCATCCTTATACACCAGCACAATTTTCTTATACCGGGGAATCGTACTCAACCCGGATTTGGTCATCAGCGAGGCGAAGGGGAGATTGACCGAGCCGGGGATGTTTATCTCCACGAAATCTCGTGAGCCGCGAATATCCACCGTGTAAAAATCCCCGCTTTCAGCCACAATCCATTCCGCCAAGGTCAGAGGAGCAATTTTGTCCTCATCGTAAACCGCCATCTGACCGATGCTCTCCGCCGCCTGCAAAGGCGTCAGCGCCGAAGGTTTCCCCATCAACATCAGGATAAAGGCAGCGATTATCAGCGCCGCAGCGCCAAAGATATTTAAAATATTTTGTTTCATTTGTTATTACTCCGTAATATAGTCAATATAATAACACCTTACTAATGTGAAATTGAGTTAATTTTCGTAAATCATTGTTTATATATGTTGTTGATATAATCCTAATTTAATTCGTTTAATCCGTTTAATTCGTTGTGAATATAATTCTATAATAATCAAATATATACTGAAATTTAACTCTATAACGATAAATTTTTAATCAGTATTTTCCGGCTGAACCACCGTCCCCTTTTTCTTCTCGACGATGGTCCCCAGCGTGAACGCGCCCACCGCGATAAGCGCCGCCGCCAGCAGCGCCACCCCCGGCGACACTCCCAGCCATTTCCACACGAAAGCCTCGCCCATATCGCCGGAATTATAAAAACTGTGAACCAGCGGTTCGAACTCGCTGTAGATGAATATCCCGAAAAATATCCCGGCGATGTACCATATAGCGTCCACTTTGCCGGTGGACACCGCGACGCAGGAAGTCCCGGGGCAGTAGCCCCCGATAACAAATCCCACTCCTAAAATTAACCCGCCCACAATCTGGGGCCAGATATAGGTGATATTAATGTAAGTGTAGCTTAAATCCTGAAATCCGAGGACCACCAGTCCCCAGAAACCGATTCCCGCCACTACAATGGCGGTGAACATTACTTTAAGGACGGCGAAATCGCGCAGGTAAAACTGCGCCGACAGCTTCCGCGCGCTGCCGAAACCGGCTCTTTCAAGGAAAAATCCGAAACCTAAGCCGATGAGGAAAGCCAGCAGCAACCCCACGCTGTCCGAATACGCGCCTTGAGGCCCTAAAGGAAAATTCATAACCACTGCCTCCTTACAAAGTAGGCGGCGGCGAAACCTCCCCCAAATACTGCAAACATAAAAGCCCAGCTCCCCAGCGCTAAGGTCGCCCCTCCCGACAACGCCTGCCCCGAAGTGCATCCCCGCGCTAAACGCGCTCCGATACCCATCATAGTTCCTCCTGCGAAAGCCAAAATAAACCGCCATTTAGTCGAAATATTCGGTCCCTTCTCCACAGTCTTCCTGAACCGCCCGGCGGTGACGCCGCTGAAAAATCCTCCGGCTAAAACGCCAAGCGCCAGAAATACTAAAAAGTTGGAAAGCGGACTAACTCCCTCGGCGAAATATTTCGCGGTATAGGGATTCGCTTCAATATATCCGGGAAATACGGCGTGAAGGATGGTGTATTCAAGCCGGGCGAACGCGCCGGAAGAACCCAGCCCCTGCCCGGCTATGATGTATGACATCAGCAATACAATCCCCAGCCCTATTCCCGCCAGATAAGGCGACCAGTACGGCCGCGGTTTAGGATTTAGCATAGATTATTTCCTTCATTACAATTAGTGTCTTATAATGACAATCTGCGACTTTGTAGCATATTGGTGGTGTTGGGTCCCCGCACCCGACACCAACCGACTGTAATTATTATATATGATGTAGACTGGGAGAAGTCGACAGCACCATACATTTTATTGCGTATTATAGAATTATTATCGTGTTAAAGCACTAGTTGGAAAATCAACTTAGACTATTATTTATAACTATCTAATAATATTGTATTAATTATAATCACCATAAAAACAAGAGCATATAGAATTGACTCAATTAGCACACCGGACAATTATTACATAATCTGTTAGGTCATCAAGTTCTTACTAAGCAAACTTGATAACCAAATTAAACAATGCTACTTAAAGAACCCTGTGTTGAACGACTTAATTAGAAAGGCGAATCTTACAGGATCATATCTATAGACTGTTTTTTTAATGCTGCTCTCCAGCTGAGCTTCTAACGATTTTTTAATCAATATTTTACATGCAGGATTTAGAAACATAACGAAGAGATTATTAGCAATTTCACCCATTATAGCACTTATAACTGCACCAACAAACTCGATGACCATTGCATGTACTAAGTGAAGTTTTTTGTCTGTCTTACTGAATAGTATTCGGAGATCAGTAATAATTTCATCCTTAATCTGGTCTATTTCCAATATTCCATTTTTATTATCCAGCATCATCCTAGTACATTTTTCAATCCAATGTTGCATAGATTTATGCGCATTATATTGCCTATACATTGAAATCTGTTCAACTGTAATATTTCCTAAATTGGGAAGATCTTTTCCTTTCAAGAATTCAAACATA
>CAYQZD010000125.1:0-690 GCA_964421875.1 uncultured bacterium | reverse complement strand
AGTTCATTTCTCTTCTCGCCCATTGGCGGAATAGCGAACGCTTCAGAATAAATGATTTCTTTGTAAATGTTAAACCAACTTGGTTTTGTAAATAGTGAGAAATTACCTATTTCTTGTATGACTAGTGCATCTCCAAGGTATTCTGACAATATCCTTGATGCCGCTTCATATTCGTGACCTTCTTTATAAGGTCTTTGATAAAATTTTGAAGGTAAAACTGTCCCTAAATTTGCAGGTAACTTATCATGAGGTACATTTGGGTAATTTTTTCTTACTTTCATTATGTCCAATAAATACAACTTTTTGACATTGTCTACTATTTCTGGACAGCCATCAACTATTAATTCAGAAAAATATTTTATCTTTCTTCGAATTGAAACACTATCTTCTAATTTCCTGTAATTATTCCTATTTGAATAAATTTTCTTATCTAAGAAAGTGAACTCCCGTAAAGGGCTATAGCTTATTACTCTTTTTCTACTCTCTTCATCGTCCCATTCTGTGCTCACGATTGGCATAATCCAGGATTTTTTCACAAATTCATAGAATTGACCTGGATCTAAAACATTAGATGCTTGCATCATGTTTTCATGTGGCGAAAATGGACATACTTGATCTGCTAACAATAATAATGGTTCCCAGATTCTGTGTTAACTTGGACGATTTGGTATCGACTTGTTCAAAATGATA
>CAYQZD010000124.1:0-10576 GCA_964421875.1 uncultured bacterium | reverse complement strand
AGCCAGAATCTTTCTTTTCCGGAAGGATTCCGGCTGCGCCGGAATGACTTCTAATCCGCAACTTCTGAAATCTGAAGTCTTACTACAATTACAGGCGGATTTTTAATCCGCCGATTTAGGACTATTTCACCAGCAGCATCTTTCGCGTCTGCTGAAAATTCCCAGCTTCCAGCCGTGCGAAATAAACGCCGGAGGGCATAGAAGAGGCGTTCCACACCGCCTGATGCGTTCCAGCGGGATAATATCCCTCCGCCAGCACCGCCACCTCCCGCCCGGCGATGTCATAGATGGCCAATCTAATTTGACTCGCATCTCGCAACTCGAAGCTCGCGACTGTCGAGGCGTTGAAGGGATTGGGGGAGGAATAAAGAATTGAGAATTGAGAATTAAGAATTGTGAGTTCTTCATCTCCAAACCAGCCTGATACCGCCCAGCCTGAGTTATTGACTGGCGCGCCCTCACCGGCAAGTTTAGTAAAGATGAAACTATCGGCGGCAACAACCGTATTAGGGAAAGTGCCGACATTGCCGATGTAATAATAATTGCCGGCTGGAGCGCTGCCGGGGACGTTTTGAGTGACAATGCGCATAATGGTCTGGCCGGGATTAATTGTCAACCCGGTGCGCAGGATTATGGGTCCGTAAATCGCTCCATTGGGCAGGCGGGCGACCGTCCAGGCGTCGAAATTCACCGCTGATGCGCCGCTATTGTGAATGGAAGCGTCAAAATTTATCGGCGGAATAGTCGGGGGACTATTACGGATCAACGTCACAGTAAGCGCGGGCGCGGCGGGATTGCCCAGCGAGCCGTCAAGGTTCACATTTTGGGCGTAAATATCATAACCGCCGCTGCGGGTGTCCGCCCAGGCGAAAAACGCTCTGTTCTCGCTGTTCACCGTTAATCCCAAATCATCCTTACTGCCCAATCCCGAAACAGACAGTATCCGGGAACCACCCCACAGCATATTGCCGCTGGAGTCAATCCTGAACGCTTTCACCGCCGTATTAACCGTTGTGGGCGATTCAAAATAGCCCACATAAACGCTGGTACCCGCCGCTCCGCAGCATACAAAGGAAGTTTGACTGCCGGTGAGAGGAGCGAATTCGCGCCCGCTGTCGCTCCACAGTCTGTTTCCTGCCGGAGAAATTTTCTGTCCGTAGACTCCGAATTGCGACTGTCCCCCGTTGGATTCCACCCAAAAAACATACAGTTCCTCGGTGGAGGGGACATAAGCGAGGTCGGGATTCATATGCAGCCGGTCGCTGGAATTGGTGGAAGCCTGCACCCCGTTCAAGGGGAAAATCAGACTCCCGGCGGAGTTTATATGCTGCACCCAGACATTGAAATTTCCGGGAGGGGAATCGTAATAGGTGATAAAAGCGCCGCCGGCTGCATCCGAATATATCCGGGGATAAGTCCAGGCGGTTATCTGACCCAGATTATAGAACAGCACGCCTCCCGCGCCCCACAGTTCGGTTCCGCTGGAATCGAATTTCTGGGCGTAGAGCCAGGTTGTCGGCGCCCAGGCCGGCCCGGTGGAATATTTCCAGAAGGCGACCGCGCCGTCATTGTCCGCCGCAGCCACATCCGGGGCGTGGAGTCTCTCCCCGCTGGTAGGAGAGTAAACAATTCCGCTGGGTCCCCACATCTTCTGCCCGCCGCTGGAAAGTTTTTGGAATGTAATCCTGTAATCTGTGTTCGATTTTTCCCAGGCAAAAACAAAGTTACCCTCGCTGGTCGCTGTCACTTTCGGCGCCGGTTCAAAATCGGTGTTGACGCTGTCGGATAACACAATTCCGTCCGTTCCCCATATAAAGGAGCCGTCGGACGCAATCTTATAGGCGACCACATCGAGGTCGTTGCCCGTTCCGTTGCGCATATCGGAGAAAACGATGACCGCATTGTTGTTTTGGTCTGTGGTCATATCGTAATCCACCAGCCAGGTCATCTGGGGATAGCTGCTAACAAGCATTCCATTGGGAGCAAACTGCGCCTCCCCCAGTGAATTCAGCCGCTGCAGGTACATACAATAAGCGCCGCTGCGGTTGTCGAACCAGGAGATGTAACAGCCGCCGTCGGGAGTCGCGGTGATTTTCGGTAGTTGCTGGTCGCCGGTTTCTACGGCGACGCCGAGGTTCAATGTGGAATCCGGACTCCACTGAGCATAGACTCCAAGCTGTAATAATAATACCGCTGAAATACACAGCAGATATTTGAAGAGATTGCTCTTTTTCATTTTTACATCCTATTCTACAAGATTCTAATGAATTATTTGATTAGAAGCAGTTTTCGGGTGAAGTTATCGCCCCCTGTCTGTAAGCGCGCAAAATACACCCCGCTCGCCAGTTCAGAGCCGTCAAAAAACATCGAATGATGCCCGGCGGGATAAAAACCATCGGCGAGAACCGCGACTTCCCGTCCGGATATGTCGAACACTACCAGTTTTACATTGCTTGCAGCTTGAAGCTTGTAGCTGAGAGCTGTCACCGGATTGAACGGATTGGGGGCTGCGGACAGCGTCGCATAATCATCGGCCGCGGGCAAGGGGGCGTCATCCCCAAACCAGCCGGAAACCGCCCAGCCCTGGTTGTGATTGGGCGCAGCCTCGCCGGGAAGCTTGATAAAGGGGAAAGCGTCATCGTCGATAACTGTTCCGGGATAAGTACCCACATTGCCCACATAGGTGTAGTTTCCGGGAGGCGCGGCGCCGGGAACAGTCTGGGTCACGATTCGCATAATAGTCTGCCCCGGAGCAATCGTGATACTGCTCCGCAGAACCAGAGGCCCAAACATAGAACCGCTGGGCAGAACGACTTCCGTCCATCCGTCGAAAACCTGAGGCTCCCGGCATATACTCTCAATCTGAGCGTCAAATACGAACTGACCTCCGCCAGGTGGTATCCAAACCGGCGGATTGTGCGGAGTAAGAGTCACCACCAGTTCAGGAATTCGCGGCCAGGGCTGATGAACCTGTATCCCGGTTAAAGGCTGCGGTTCCATAGGTCCGGAGCCGTTGTAAGTGGCTTGAATACCGAAGGAGCCGGTTCCATTTTCGCTCCCGACAGTGCAGGAATTCAGCGTTTCCCCCAGAGTGTTGTACTGGAAATCGATAAGTCCGGTGGGATAGAGAATCGCCTCGAATCTGTAAGGCTGGCTGCCGCCATAATGGGGAATCCCGTCATATTCTACTATAAAACGGCTGTTGAATGCGTCATAATAATACCAGATATTGCCGCCTGCAGACGGATTTAAGTCGTCCCAGTAGGGCGCTATCAGGTTGTTAGGTTCAGCAGGATTGGGGATAGGGTCGTTGGTATATGCGGTCGAGGTGGAAGTGAAGGACAGAAATCCGTTAGAGCAAATACGAATCTGGTCGAAAATCTGAGCGTCGAACCAGGGGAAATCGAAGCCGATGGGGAAAGGACCAAGGTTCTGGTCGTCTCCCGTGATACCGGTGTTAGTTCCAACCGTATTGATTTCCACCCAATCATAAGGTATCGGAAACACATATAGAGGTCCGACATAGACCGGAGCCGGAACCGCCTGTCCCATCGGGCCTTCTCCCGAAGCGTTATAGTAGGAGACATGATAATAGTACCAGCCCGGCTGAACAAGATTGTCCACAAAACGGGTGTTGCTGCCGGTCAGGTCGGCTACTTCGCTGCCGTCACGATAAACCTTCTGCCCCTCCCAGGAACCGGGGGGCCAGTAGCCTCCGTGAGCCCCTTCGGTCGGCGCCGTCCATTCGATTAAGCACCTATACCAGCCGCCGGGGTCGGGAGTGACGGTCACGTTGGAAGGCGCGTCCGGAACATCCAGACCGATATACGCCGACATTAAAGCGGGATAACCATCGCCTGAGTCGTTGTAGCAGACCACACGGAAAGAATAAAGCCCTGCAGCGGGAACCGCATTGTCAATGTAATACGAAGGCTGACCTATTTGAACATTGGTCAATGTGGTCAGGAGCTGGTCGTCACGATAGACCCGGGCGCTATCCAAATCGGTCAAAGGATTACCGTTCACCATCACGGTGGGATTAGTCCAGGACAGGTCTGCCTGCAGAACAGCCTGGTTGTGAGCAACGTTGAAGTTGGCGGGTGCGCCGGGAGCGTGAGGATTCGCCTGCAGATGCATCTCAAAACCGGCGATTTTATCAGGGGTCCCCTGCCCCAGAGCCATCATCGTGGAATAATGCGGGTCCCACCCCCTCACATATTCGCAGCCCCCGGCGATAGCGCCCGGAACGATTTGATTGGTGATATCCACCACTACACCGGTGGGATTCATCGTGGTCGGGTCGTATTGACGCATTGTACATCCGCCGTCCTGACTGTGAATCCACAGGAACGGCCCGTCAGGGTCGTCATCATCCCAAGCCATTCCGTAAACGGTTGGACCAGGACCGAATTGCCGGAGTAAATTACCGTTGGTGTCCATTTCATACATCGGGCTGCTGATATTCCCGCAGTAAAAGCTCCCCTGGCCGTTGTTGCCCGCAGGGTCGAAAGCGTTGGCTCGCCCGAACTGCTGACTAGCGGGGAAAGGAATAGTGGATACTATTGTAGCCGGATTCGCCGGCAGCGGCGAGGGGTCGAATTTAATAAGCCCACTTTCCCAACCGCCGTAAATATATCTTCCATCAGCGCTCATATCACGCACACCCCAGGCGGAAGGAGTAGCAGGGAACTGATTCACTAACTGACTGCCATCGCGGCTGATGATGTATATCATATTGGGATTGGGAGAAACTCCCCTTCCGGAAATCCAGATATAATTCCCGTCCCAGCATACTCCTACACAGCCGTTATCCCCGGTCAGCCCCTCCACATCGTAATTGAACTGAAATTCCCACATTGAGTCCGAGGGGGCGGATGTCAGTTTCCCCGGGACTATACCGGGCGCTAAATCGTAGGCGGAAAGGTCGATTTTATTCTTAGCGTACAGCGAGGAAATAATAAGAAGGACGAAAACTGAAATGAAGACTCTTTTAACTCCCATTATGGTCTCCGAATTACTTGAGGGAAGCGTGGTCAAGCGGATAATAACAATATAAGCTATAAACATAACAATGTCAATCTATAAAACCAAAATCCCCGCCGGTTTTCCCGGCGGGGATTATCAGCTTTTAACTCAAGACTCTAATCTCGAAACTCGCAGCTACCTCACCAGAACCATCTTTCGCGTAGCGCTGAAATCATCGGCTGTTAGTTTGTAGAAATAGATACCGGAAGCCAATCCGCTGCCATTAAAGGCAACCTTGTGAACGCCGGAATTATACCAGCCGTTCGCCAGAACCGCCACTTCACGCCCGGTAATGTCGAACACGCTAAGATGCGTCTTGCCCGCTTGAGGCAGGGTGAAGCTGATGGTAGTGGTCGGGTTGAAAGGGTTGGGGAAAGCTCCGTTCAGCGCATAATCGCTGACGAATAGGTCAGCCTCATCCCCAAACCAACCGCAGACCGCCCAGCCTTCATTATGAGTCAGCGGCGCGTCCCCGGCGAGTTTGGTGAAAGGAAAACTATCGGTAGCCATCACATTTCCCGGATGGGAGCCCGCATTACCCACATAAACATAATTACCGGGCGGAGCGATGCCGGGAACTGTCTGCGAAATCTGCCTCATTATGGTAGATAAGGCCGGAATTACCAGATTGGAGCGCAGAATCAGGGGCCCGTACACCATCGTGTTTGGCAGAACAACTTCGGTCCAGGCGTCGAAGGTGATGGCGCTGTCGGCGGTGTTTTCGATTAAAGCGTCGAAAACGATGGTACCGCCTCCGGCGGGAATGCGGATAGGCGGATTATGGGGGGTTAGGGTGAGGTGAAGGTCTTCTGCGACTCCGATGAGAGCGGCAAAGTGGATACCGATCTGGTCGCTGCCGGTGGTGAGGGTGAGGGAATCTTCACCGGTCAAGCTCGTGAGGTCGAAGGCGAAATAATCGGCGTGGTCTCCGATGTTGCAGGCGAAAATGTCTCCCGGACCTGCCAGAACCTGCCCGTTGAACTCAATCGATTCTCCCGTGGAGCCGGTATTTCCGGCTTCGGTCAGAATTTTCACTACACCGCCACCGGTTTGCATACCGCTAAAAAGGGTGACGCTCGAAGCGTTCATCAGGGCTTCGGAGCCGTCGTTAATGAAGATTCTCACCGGCGGCGCCGCGGCGTTCTCATAGATAATCACCAGAAAGGCGACGTAACAATAGGTATGATTCGTCAGCGTGAAAGAGTAGGAACCGTTCCCGGTAACCTGACTGGTCACATCCCACTTGTAAAAGGAAAGCTCATAACTTCCTGTAGGGTCGTTTACAGCCGGCGGGATTGAAGCGAGCTGGGTTCCATTGAAAACGGCGGAGGCGGATTGAACGCCTGAGTGCCACCCCATAGTCCCGAAATACGCATAAACGATGGTGGAGTGGGCGGGGATGGAATCCTCGACTATCGTTCCTGACGGATTCGGCAGTCCATCGATGGCGAGAGGAGCGACTTCAATCCCGCCATGCCCCTGCCAGACATAGGATGTGGTTAACGGACTGTCTCCGCCGGTATCGAGATACTGGCTTTTATCGGGGGGCGAGATTTCTCCCATTACAAAGCTGGCTGCAAACATGAGGGTGGTGATGATTAGGATTGCACTGCGGAACATGGAATTCTCCTTATCAATTTGACTAATATTTGGAAGATACTTTGTCCGTTTTGTAAAAGTGAGAAACAGTATATTCTAATCCAGGCATCCGTATATTGCTATTTTAACAGCACAAGCTTTTTCATCGCTTTGTATCCTTTCGCCTGCAGACACGCGAAATACACCCCGCTCGCCATTGACGAAGCGTCCCAAACCGCCTGATGCGTTCCGGCGGGATAAAATCCTTCGGCGATAACTGCGACTTCCCGCCCGGTGATGTCGTAGATTGCAAGCCTGACATGACTCGCATCTCGCAGCTCGAATCTCGCAACTGTTTCAGCGTTAAATGGATTGGGAGCCGCCGTCAGCATAGTATAGTCCTCGACTTGAGGTGAGCAAGCTCCATCATAGTCCCAACCGTAAACAGCCCATCCCGGATTGTCGGCAGGCGGCGCGTCCCCGGCGAGTATGCTAAATTCAAAACTGCTTCGGTTTATCACTGAATCGGGATAAATTCCGATTTTGCCCACGTAGGTGTATTCCCCATACGGCGCATATCCGGGAACTAACTGTGTCAAGCGGCGAATGAGGGTGGAATTTCCGGGTATTGTCAGCCCCTGGCGCAGGATAAGCGGACCGAATACACTGCCGTTGGGAATAATAACCTCGCTCCAGATGTCGAGGAAGTAGTTTTGAGCCAGCGGATTTACCACAACCGCTCCGAAATGGAAGTATCCGCCTCCGGAGGGGATAACCACCGGGGGATTTTCCGGAGTCAGAGTGATTGACGGGCCGCAGCAATAGTAATTAGCTCCGATATCGGCAATGGTGCTGTCGGGATCGAGAAGGCTGGCGGGGTCGCCGGCGTCGATGCAGGGAGACCCCGCTGTCAAACGGAAAGCGGAATCCCCGATAACGGATTGAAACTGCGGGTCGAGATAGATGTTAAAGAACGAGTCACAGGGGGCTCCGTTGTGATTTACCGAATTTATAGTTCCAAGCCCCGGAGTGATAGAAGAGCCTGTGAAATTGCCGCTGGCATTATTATAAAAATCGCAATAAGTCACTGAGACGCCGGTGGAATTGAAAAATTCAATTCCACCCCCGCGGAGGCTGCCTTCGACAATAGTGTTCCTGATAGCCGGGGCTGAATCGTAGATAAAAATCCCTCCGCCGTTATTTGCGAAATTCTCGCTGATGGTGCAGTTTTCGATGGTAGGAGCGGGAGTCCCCCGGCATTCAATTCCACCGCCATAAAGGTCGGCGGTGTCCCTGGCGATTACACACCGGCTGATGAACGCGCCGGAATTCTGGCAGTAGATCCCACCGCCATAACCATCTCAACCGCCAGCGGCTCGGCAGTTTAAAATATGACAGCGACTGATGGTAGGACTGGAGTCGCCGCAGTAAATCCCTCCCCCCTTATAGTAAGGAATTGGCTGAGAATCAACATACCCATTAATAATAGTCAGACCTTTAACTATAGAGCTGGCGGTCTCGCCGGAATGGAAGTAGAATCCCCTGCCGGAACGCTGGCAGTCGATAATGCAGTTTTCCGGTCCGTTTTCGGACATAACCACAATCGCCCGTCCGCCGAAGTCAAGATTAATGTTTCCGCTGCCGGTATAGGTTCCGTCAGCGATTAAGACCGTATCTCCGTTTACAGCGGAGTTAATCCCGGCTTGGATGGTGGGATATTGGGAAGGGACATAGAGAGTGGCCGCATTGGCGTAGTGAATCGGGAGTAATGCGGCAGTGATGATGAATAAATACCGTTTCATTATCACTCCCGGTTAAGCTAATATAACAATGAGGTACTTTGGTAAAATACTTAAATTATAATATATTGTCAAGAAGAAAAGAGGGAATTGTAAATGTCGGCGGTTAATGGATAGAGTGTTGAAAAATAACTTACGCTGAAGCATAATATTTATATTGCCAAATACTTAGCGACGTCATCCTGAACGAAGTGAAGGATCTCAAATTTTCAATAAGCATATAATTAACAAAGAGATTCTTCGCTTCGCTCAGAATGACAATGCTATTGTTCGACACCCTTATGGAATATGGCAGGTTGTTTTTCCATCCGTAATGATTGAGGTGAGCATTTCAGCCGGATGTTTGCATCCATAAAAAAAAAAGGCAGGGATTCAACGTCTGAATCCCCGCCTTCGTATTAGTTATGTAGGGGCGTTCAATTGAACGCCCCTGCCAAGTCGAATTAGAACAAACACTAATGTCGCATATTAAAGTTACTTAACCAGCAGCAGTTTCACCGTTTCCTTGAAGTTATCGCCTATCAACCGGGCGAAGTACATTCCGCTGGGCATCGCGGAAGCGTCCCAACTAATTTGATAGGTTCCTGCGGGATAGAAACCTCCCGCTAATTGTGCGACTTCCCGGCCCTTGATGTCAAATACCGCCAGGTCCACATTCTCCGCAGATTCCAGCGTGAAGTTTAGAGTGGTCACCGGATTGAAGGGATTGGGGGTTGCGGAGAATATCGCATACTCTCCGACATCGAGCAAGGACGCGTCATCTCCGAACCAACCGTGCACCGCCCAGCCCTGATTTTGACCGGGAGAGGCGTCGCCGGCGAGCTTGGTGAAGATGAAGGTGTCTTCATTGACCACGCTGTCGGGATGAACGCCCACTTTTCCTCTGTATGTGTATTCACCGGGAGGCGCGCCTCCGGGCACGTTTTGACCGATAGTCCTGCTGATAACGGCGCTGCCGGGAATGAGCAGGTTTGTCCGCAAAACCAGCGGGCCAAAAACTGCGCCGTTCGGCAGCACAACTTCGGTCCAGGCATCGAAGGTGATGGGATCGGTGGTTGCGTTCTCAACATCAGCCTCGAAGCTGAAGCCGCCCCCGCCGGCAGGGATGACGATGGGCGGATTGTTCGGAGTCAATGTCACCAATAAGGGAGCGGACTCAATAACATAGTTGAATGCATTGCCAAACAGCATCACGGTTTCATGGTTGGTGTTATGATATACGTGCTTGGCATTGATGCAGATACCCACCACCTTTCCGGTCGGATTTTCCGCCACTGCTCGGTTGCCGCCGGTATCGGACGCCAGCAGGATTCCTCCGGTGTTGAGGGGAGGATTGGAGAAATTAGCGTTGTTCCAGTATGTCGGCGCAGTGACAATCCCCTCGAAGATGGGGTGGTTGGGATTAGTGAGGGAGTTCATATCGATGGTTCCGCTGACAGCAGACCCGCCGGTGGGGAGGAACGGCGAATAGTTAGCGTTTAAAATTCCTCCGGCAATCGGCCAACCGGTGGTGTACGCGTAAACCGCGATGATTACTCCTCCGCCCTGGTCCACATACTGCTGGAGCACATCGCCGATATTTGTCGGGTTAGTGAAGGTGGTGTTGGTCCATACCAGGACAGCGTCGTAGGGCTGCAACTGGGCGAGAGTGATAGACGGGGGGCGGTTCAGCGTGTCGATTTGGGCGCCGGTGAAATAGCCGGAGGCAATCAATGAATCCCTGATGGTAGTGGAGTAATAATCGGCGTACATCAGCAGAATCCGCGGGTCGTCTGTGTTACCCCCCCCCCTCACGGCTTTACGGTTTACATCCGCCGGAGCCGGGGAAATTTCCCAGTCGGCCAGGTTTTGGGCGCTGATTTCAGCCTGAGACGGGACAGCGGCGTTTTGCGAAGCCTGGACCGGAAACAGCAAAGCGAACATCAGAGCAGCCAGGGTGACGATTCTTAATGTTACGCTCATTTTAGTTACCTTTCAATAGTTAAAAATTAATTGTAAAAAGTGATTAATTTGGATAAACTGGTTTACGACCCAATAAAATAAGGTATCAATAAGTCGTTATATTAGATCGAGATTGTTAAATGCTCTTCCCGTCTCTCCCTAAGAATAAAGTTGTGAAGTCACTATTGTCCCAAAGAATTTTGGGAAGTTCATTACAAGTTATTGAATATAAT
>CAYQZD010000123.1:0-10620 GCA_964421875.1 uncultured bacterium | reverse complement strand
GCAATTCCCCCCTTTTCTAAAGGGGGGCAGGGGGGATTATCGAACTTGGGGAAAATCAAAAGGGATTCTCAATAGCGTAAAAAACAGTTTCAAATACCCACAAGAAACAGCGAGGAACCACATTATTTTATAGAATCGGTATAATTAAGTTGTATTTATGAAATTAACTCCCAGAAAAATCTTCATTTTAGCCGTAGGGATATTCATCCTTGTCATCATCCTGCTCGCATCCCGAATGAAGCAGGCGAAAACCTCGGAGTTATCAATCCCCGTGGAGTACGGCGCCGAGGGATTTCCGGTCGAGATTCAAAAAATCGCTCTGGCCGAATTGGAACTTTCCCTCACAATGACGGGAACGATACGGGCTCAGCGCGATGTTTATGTGGCGGCTGAGACCGGCGGCAGGATAGTTTCGCTTCCGGTGGAATTGGGCCTTTGGATTGAGCGCGAGGGATTGATAGCGCAAATCGACTCGGTGCCGGCTCAACTCACTTTGAACCAGGCGGAGGCGGCGGTTGCCAGCGCTGAAGCGAATTACGAGCCGGCGGCAAAGGATTTGCAGCGGATGCGGGAACTTCACCGGCAGGGTGACATCTCCCAGCAGACCCTGGATAACGCCGCTATGTTGGAGCGAAGTCTCTGCGCCGCGTTGAATTCCGCCGTGGCGGTCAGGGATTTGGCTCGCAAGAGTTTTAACGACACTCGAATCACCGCTCCCTTTTCCGGAGAAGTGGCAGAATTGGCGCTTGAGGTGGGGCAGCTGACGGCGCCGGGGTCTCCCGCGGTCAGGCTGGTTGATATCGACACGGTGGAAGTAGGTGTGGGTCTGACTCCGGAGGAGTTGGATCGGATTAAGGTTGGGATGGAGGCTCTGATCCGGCTGGGTGAGGGTGTGGGAGCGGTTTACCGAGGTTATATTGGCGCGCTGGGGCCTGTGGCTTCAGGGGACGGCACTTTTCCGGCGGAGATAGTTATCCCCAATCAGGGAAAAAAGCTCCGACCCGGAATGGTCGCTAAGATTATAGTGGTCTATCATAGAATGGAAAGTAGTCTGGTCATTCCTCGGGATGCGGTAATTAACCTGGGAGGAGAAAACTCGGTCTTTGTGGTGGAGGCGGGAATAGCTTCTCGGCGGGAGGTTGCGCTGGGATGGGGAGACGAGTTGCAGGTGGCGGTGACAAGGGGAATTTCCGCAGGCGACAGCCTGGTGGTCAAGGGGCACACGGTGCTAAAAGAAGGAGCGGGGGTGAAGGTGATGAATTGAAAGCGTATGGTTTTGCACTAAACGACATTGTATCTTATCCGTTTAGTAGGTGCGTTCAATTGAACGCACCTGAAGAGAATTAATGTCGCTCATACTGTTTTAATCCGATGCTTCAAATTTCGGTAATAAAATTCTGTACCTATGATTAAGTTTTCGGTCAAGAATCCGGTTTTAGTCAACATATTGATGGCGGCATTGCTGGTTATCGGCTTCCTCTCGATGCTCGAACTTCCGCGGGAGATGATGCCTAAAATCAGCTTCAACTGGGTCTTCATCATGATTTCTCATCCGGGGGTGTCGGCGGAGGAGGTGGAAAAGCTCATCACCATCCCCATCGAGGACGAAATCTCCGATGTGAAGGATGTCGCCTCCATCGCTTCGGTCTCCACTGAGAACGGAGCTTTCATCAGCGTGAAGTTCGATAATATGAGCGGGGAGGAATTCGACCGCCGTCTGCTGGAGTTGAAATCGGAGGTGGACAAGGTCAAGGACATTCCGGTCGAAAGCGAAGACATCGTCATCGACGATTTCGACACGGACGATTTTGTGCCCATAATTTCCATCTCCATCGTAGGCGATATTTCCGAGACGGAGCGCAAGCGGCTGGCGGAGGAATTGAAGGACCGAATATCGCTTTTGGACGATGTCTCTTCCATCGCCCTGGCCGGAGTGCGGGAGCGGGAAATCTGGGTTGAAGTGAATCCGGATTTACTGAAGCATTACGGACTGTCTATGGACGATATGGCTGCAGCCGTATCGGTATACGGATTGAATATTCCCATCGGCACGGTCGATATGGGCCGCAGGCAGTACCTCATCCGCACCATAACCGAATTTGGGGAGTTGGAGCGGATACGAAACGTGGTTATCCGCAGTTCTCCCGGCGGGGAGCACTTAAAAGTATCCGACGTGGCGAGGGTATCGGACACCTGGGAAGAGGCTGCCACACTTTCCCGAATGAACGGGAAGCCGGCGGCGACATTGAACATATCCAAGAAGAGCCAGGGCAATGTCATCGAGCTTATCGAGCAGATTCGGGACCTCGGCGAAGAATTCAAACGGGAACTGCCGCCGGGAGTGGACCTGGTTTACACCAACGACAATTCGGTTTACATCCGGGATTATCTGCACAAACTGCAGAACAACGCTTTGATCGGGATTATCCTGGTAGTATTGGTTCTTTATGTCTTCTTAGGATTTCGCAATGCGGCTTTCACCGCGCTGGGGATTCCGATCAGCTTTATGGCGACTTTCATCTTTATGTATTTCACCGGCAACACCATCAACGGGAGTTCGCTGTTCGCGCTGGTGCTGGTGCTGGGGATTATTGTGGACGACGCCATCATAGTGGTGGAGAACTGTTTCCGGTATATGCTGGCAGGGATGAGCCGGGCTCGAGCGGCGGTGAAGGGGACGCTCGAAGTTGTTCCCCCGGTGATAGCGGCTACCTTGACCACCATCGCAGCTTTTCTGCCGTTAATGCTCTTAGGGGGGATAATGGGCAAATTTCTGCGGGTGGTTCCGCTGGTGGTGTCGCTGGCAATCGCCGCCTCGATTGTGGAAGCGTTCTTTATCCTTCCTTCACACATCGCAGAGTGGAGTCCTCAGCGCATCCGGGAGACGGGCCGCATCGGATGGATTAAGCCCCTGCGACGCATCTACGGAAAAATTCTGCGCAAGGTACTCCGGCGGCGATACTGGTTTGTGGGCGGAGTGATGTTGACAGCGATAGCTTCGATAATGTTGATTCCCCTGGTGGGAGTGGAGCTTTACAGGGACGAGGAGATTTCCGAGCTTTATGTTCACGTCTGGATGCCGATGGGAACCAACCTGGAGGAGACCGATTCGGTGATTCGGCGGATTGAGGCGCTGGGGATGGCGCTGCCGGAGGAGGAATTGGATGCGGTGGTGGGCAGCCCTGGGATTTTGATGGGAGAGGATAACTGGATTTTCAGCCCTCACGTGGGGCAGGTCATCATCGATTTGACCCAGAGAGAGTATCGGGAACGCGCCTTGAACGAAATCATCGCCGACATCCGGGAGAAGGTCAAGGATATAAGCGGTCCCGAGCGAATCGCTATCGCTAAAACTCCCACCGGCCCTCCCACAGGGAAAGCGGTCGAAGTCAAGGTCAAGGGCAAGTATCTGAGCGACCTTAAAGCTATTGCCGAGGAGTTGAAGGCCTTCTTAGGGGAGATTCCGGGAGTTTACGACATCGGCGACAACCTGGAGATGAACAAGCCTCAACTAAATATAGCGGTGAACCCGGACCGAGCCGCGCTTTATCACCTCAATGCCGCGCAAGTCGCAGGCTATGTCCACGCCGCGGTCAAGGGGCGCAAAGCCACCGTTTTCCTGGAGGGTGACGAAGAGGTGGATGTCCTGGTGAAATACCTGCCTGAATATATCGACACCTTTGAGGATATCAGAAGCATCGAAATTCCGGCTCCGGGAGGGCTCTATGTGCCCTTCACCAACATCGCCCGCCTGGACACCGCTTCGGGAATTGCGGAGATAAACCGTTATAAACGAGACCGGGCGGTTACGGTTTTTGCGGAAATCGACAAGAGTCAAACCACCACGGTCACGGTCAATTCGGAGATTTCCCGGAAGTTCACAAAGGAAATCCAGCCTCGGTATCCGGAATACAAGCTCGACTTCTCCGGGGAATTCGAAGAATTTAGAAAAGCCTTCGAGGGATTGATTAAACTGTTCGGAATCGGTATCTTGTTGATATACGTTATTTTGGGAGCTCAGTTTAAATCGTTTTTGCAGCCGGTCATAATCTTGGTTACAATCCCCTTCGCGCTGATTGGGGCGGTTGTCGGGCTGCTAATTAACGGCAATCCTTTCTCCATCATCACAATGTATGGATTTGCGGCTCTGGCGGGAGTGGTGGTGAATGACGCCATTGTAATGGTGACCTTCATCAACAACCACCGGCGTTCCGGAGGCTCGCGCTGGCATTCGATTATACGCGCCGGCAAGCTTCGTCTCCGGCCCATTATTTTAACCTCAATAACCACGATTTGCGGGGTCGCGCCCATGGCTTTGGGGCTGGGGGGCAAGTCCGAGGTCTGGTCTCCCATGGCTAACATCATTGCCTGGGGTTTGGCTGCAGCCACCTTCCTCACCCTGCTCATCGTCCCGGCGGTTTACACTATTGTGGTCGACGATATCTCGCGCTTTATATCCCGCAAGGTGGGCCTGGATAAACGGGAAACGGCAGAGGTTGAGCATATTTAATTAAAATTTGCGAATAATATCGGTATTTATGTAAGGGTGTTCAATTGAACGCCCCGGCTAATAAATGATATTAATTAAGTAATTTTATAGTGGACATCGTCAGAGTTGTCATTCTGAGCCCGCCGCATGCGGAGCGAAGAATCTCTACCTAAATGCAAGCTGGAAAACAAGAAGAGAACCTCCACTTCGTTCGGGTGACAAATCTTACCTTTTCAAAATTTGTTCACTATTATCCGCTCCAATTA
The DNA here is from genome assembly GCA_964421875.1 of uncultured bacterium. Lineage (GTDB taxonomy): Bacteria > Electryoneota > Tariuqbacteria > Tariuqbacterales > Tariuqbacteraceae > CAYQZD01. Next base: position 5,865 of record CAYQZD010000123.1, on the reverse strand, counting down.
ATAATAAAAACTGTTTTGGTCTCTATACTCTTCCTCAATATTGGGTATAGTAACCTGCTACATATAATTCGAATCTACTTCTGGAATAACTGAAAGCGGTCTTAATAAATGAAAATACTGGTAACCGGAGGCGCCGGTTTCATCGGCTCCAACCTGGTCGACGCTCTGATTGAAATGGGGAACACGGTATCGGTAGTGGACAATCTTTCCACCGGTTTCCTGAATAATGTGAATTCATTGGCAATTTTTCACCAATCCGACATCCGAGACACGGCGCAGATGTGGCGGATATTCGATGATTTCCGCCCTGATTATGTCTTCCATCTGGCGGCGCAAATCGATGTAAGGAAATCCTTGGAGGACCCGCTATTCGATGCGGAATGCAATATCCTGGGGAGCTTGAATCTGATTCTGGAGGCGATGAGAACAGACGTAAAAAAAATAATTTATATCTCCACCGGCGGGGCTATGTACGGAGAACCCGATGAACTTCCGGTCAATGAAAACCATCCGATCAGGCCGGAGTGCAACTATGGTGTATCCAAGCACGCGGTGGAGCATTATTTGTATCAATACGGCGTGAATTTCGATTTGAATTACACTGTTTTAAGACTGCCCAATGTTTACGGCCCGCGGCAGAATCCCTTGGGGGAGGCGGGAGTGAACGCGATTTTCATCCATCAGATGCTTGCCGGTGAAACTCCCAAAATATACGGGGATGGCGAACAGTTGAGGGATTATGTTTACGTCGATGACATCGCCGACGTTATGATTAGGTCAATCGAGAGAGGCGACAAGCAGATTTATAATATCGGCTCCAGTATCGGAACTTCCGTAAATGAAATCTACCGTCATCTTCAAGACATCATCGGTTTCCAACCTGCCCCGATTTATGCTCCGCCCCGGATGGGGGAGATTCAAAAAACCTATATGGACGCCTCAAAGGCGAAGCGGGAGCTGGAGTGGGAACCGACTATGTCATTTCGAAAGGGATTAGAAAGAACGGTGGAGTGGCACAGGTCGCAAATTTAGGTTTGATTATTTGATTTCAAAGGTTTAAATTAATATTCTTGTAGAGTTTTAATCTCGGTGCTACTCAAATCGGAATGAATAATCACAGCTTGCGTTTTAACGCGGCCGAATTGTATGAAGTAACCTGTATGAAACGCAGACAATGGGCGAAATTTTTGATTTCCCGTGAACGGTGGCAGAGGCAGTGGGGCGATATCAAGGACATTATTGACCTTATCTTCAGCTCCAACCTGCCCCGGCTGGTAGTCTCCTTGTTTCTGGTGTGCCTGTTGGGCGGCACCGCCATACTGGTATTCGAGAACGGCGAAGCGGGGTTCGGTTCGGTGCTGGATTCAATGTGGTGGGCGCTGGTGACAATGACCACAGTGGGGTATGGCGATAAGGTTCCGATGTCGCTGGGGGGAAGGCTGCTGGCCAGTTTCGTGATGCTTTCCGGAGTGGCGATAGTGTCGCTGTTCACCGCCACGGTTTCATCCCTTTTCGTGGCGAAAAAACTGCGAGAGGAGAGAGGTTTGCAGAAGGTGTTTTTCAAGGATCATTTTGTGATTTTAGGCTGGAATGCCAGCGGTTTAGAGGCGGTTGAAACCCTGATTAATTGGGAAAATCCTGAAGGGGACACCAGCATCGTCCTCGTCAGCGATTTGTCGCAGGAGTTAATCGAGGAATACCAGCAGCGTTTCACCGCGGGCAACCTGACCTTCCTCAAAGGGGATTACACCGGAACCGCGGTGCTTAACCGGGCGCAGGTCGCCGACGCCAGAGCGGTGCTGATTCTTCCCGACAGCGGACAGTCGCCGGAAATCGCCGACGAGCGCACCGTGTTGGCTACCCTGGCGGTCAAGTCGGTGAGTCCCCGGGCCAAGGTCTTAGTGCAGGTTATCCGCCGCCAAAGTGAAGGGCATTTACGGCGAGCCGGAGCCGACAAGGTCATTATCGCAGACAAATACACCGGTCAGCTTCTGGCAAATTGCGCGGTAGCGCCTAACATCTCACGAGTGCTCGATTCGCTGCTGGACGTCGGTCATGGCCCCTATTTCAAATCGCTCAAGCTTTCAAAAGAGTCTGTGGGCTGGACCTTCGAGGAGCTGTCCCGGCGCCTGAAACGGACGCAAAACTGCATCCTTGTCGGATTCGTAACCGAAGAGAGCATTTTACAGGTGGACGACATTCTTTCGGCTGATATTTCTTCGGTGGACGCTTTCATCCAGAAGAAGCTGCTGCAGGCGGGGCATTCCCCGGAGGAATTGGAAACCGCGTTTATCAATTTAAATCCGCCCCTTGATTACAAGGTCAAGGAAAACGATTACGCCATTGTAGTGGTAGGGAGGTAGTATGGCGCACCGAAAGAGTTTGTTAAGTCTGGACGTTTTAAAGCGGTTTTCCCTCTTCAAAGGATTGACTTAACCCGAAATCGAGAATGTGACGGAACTGATTCAGCTCCGTAAATTCAAGGACGGAGAGGTTGTAGTGCAGGAGGGGACTCCGGGGGAAGACATCTTCATTCTGTTGCAGGGCACGCTCGAGGTCTCCCAGGAACTAACGCTCACCGCCGATACCGGGGGATTGGACAAGCGGGACAAGATGCTGACCAGTCTTAAGGCGGAGAATAACCCGATGGTGGGGGAGATGAGCCTTTTCGAAGACCATACTCGCAGCGCCACAATGCGGGCGATAGGTGAGGTGACGCTGGGGGAAATTAACAAGAGGAAACTGGCGAAACTGGCTGAGGCCAATCCCCGCATTGGCTATTATATATTCTATAATATCGGCTATGTGCTTTCGGACAGGTTGAAGAAGGCGAACAGCGATATTATGAAACTGACCACCGCATTCAGCCTTGCCTTGGAAAAGGGGTGGCGGTAGGTTTCGGGCTATAGATTGTAATCGAGGATATACGCCGGGTATGGAAACTCGGCGTTTCTTTTTCGGTTGTATTTTACAGGAAGGGTGACTTCGATAAAACTTTTATCGTTTAATGCTCGTCCTTAAGACAGATAGACAGATATTATCGGTATGAACGACCGGGAACTGATAGAATTATATTTGGACCGGGGGGACGTTTCCGCCTTCAACACTCTGGTGCGGCGGCACCAGAAACCGGTGTACAATTTCATCCTGAAATTGGTGGGCGACCGGACGGCGGCGGCGGACCTTTCGCAGACAGTCTTCATCAGGTGCTACCGCAGCCTGAAGAGACTGAAGGACCGGTCTCGCTTCAGTCCCTGGCTTTACCGAATTGCGGTCAACGTGGCTCGAGACCACTACCGTAAGCGAAAGGAAGTATACTCGCTGGATGATGACAATGTCTCGGCTGAATACAATGAAAACCTGGTCGATGAGGGAGCCAATCCCTCTGAACTTGCCGAGGCTGGGCAGCGGGCGGAGTTGGTTCGAGCCGCCCTAAGAAAAATTCCGCAGGAACAGCGGGAAGTGTTGGTGTTGAAGGTTTACCAGGGACTGAAATTCATCGAAATCGCGGAAGCTTTGGAGGCGCCGTTGAATACGGTCAAATCGAGGCTCTACTACGGTTTCAGGTCGATGCGTAAAATATTTGAGGAAATGAAGGTTGAGGAATTTCTGAAAAATGAAGTGTGAAGATTCAAAAACTGAACTCCCCGCCCTGTTGTACGGCGAATTAAGCGAGGCGGAGCGGGAGAAAATGATGGCTCATATCTCCGCCTGCTCCCAGTGCCGGAAAGCATGGGAAGAGCTGAAGAATACCGAGGCGGTGATGCTGGAATTAGGCGAAGAGGAGCCGCCTGCGGGGATGGTCTTCGTCGCCGAAGAGCCTGCCGGCTTTCTACGGAAGCTGTCAACGCTGCTGGAGCCCCGGGGAGCGTTAAGGTGGGGTTTAGCGGCGGCGGCGGCGCTGCTGGCGCTCTGGATATTGAAGCCGGCGGTATCTTATCGGGACGGCGATTTCAGTCTCTCCTTCGGGAAACAGGCGGTGGCGCCGAGCGCTGTACCTTCGGATTTCGAGCAGCGTATGCAGGCGGAGAGGATAGAGACTCTGAAGCTGGTCTCGCGGATGATGCTGGAGCAGGAGCAGCAGCAGCGCCGGGATTACACCTTGACTCTGGCGGAGTTTGCTCGAGGACTTGAGCGCCAGCGCCGGGATGATATGAGGATGATAGGTAGCGGACTGGAGAACGTTCAACAGAATACTCAGGTGGGCTGGCTGATGACCAATATGCGGATGGAGGATTTAATAAAAAACGCGTCATACGACACTAACGAAACAAGGGGAAGATAAAATGTTCAAAACCATATTTTCCATCATCTCCATGACAATTTTGCCGTCAATCATTTTAGCGGGAGACATCGCTAAAACCAGCGCTCGAATAAAAGTCCAGGAGAAGATAATCGAGACTATGTTCGAAACTGAACCAACGGCAAGACTCCGGGCGGAGGTCGAAGGGCTATATCTCTCTGGATTCGGTGTGGTGTTCACCGTGGAAATTGAGCCCGACCATAGTTTGAGTACTTATACCATAGATCTGGATGGATGGGTTGGATTCTCGCCCCTGCCGCCTGCTGAACCGGCTATTGATTACGAGCGGGCCTTGGAAAAAGCGGAGCAGCAACTCCAGAAGAATCTCGAAAAACTCGAGAAGGAGAGGAAAAAAGCTGAGGATGCCCGGGCGGCTGCCGCGCATTATAAAGCCGCGGTGAAGGAATACCAGGAAGCCCTGCGCGCCACGCTGGAAAAAGGTAAAGATGAGCGCTTGGATAAACTGAAAATGCGCTTGGAGCAAATCCCTGAAAGTTTCAAGGATTACCTGGCGGACTACGCCCCGGTTCTGGAGCTTCCCAATAAGGAGGCTTTGTTCATTAAAGTCCGGATTGAAAACCTGCGCCTTGACGAGGATTTACCTCTCGGATACGAAATCGTGGTTTCCGGGAATGAATTGAAAAGTGTGAAATCAGGAAGGACTAATCGGGAAGCGTTTATAAAGAAAATCAGTATCGAACCTAAAACGGAAACCGACGACGAACCTCTCGACATTCAGATAATGGGGAAAATCCTCCGCACCGTATTCGAAGAACGGAAGCGGGGCAAGTATGTGATAGAATATCTCGATCAATCCAAGTCCTGGGCTTCCTATGTCCCCGGCTTTGGCGCAGTGTTTTTACACAAGTGCCGTTCTGGGAGCGACCCTTTCTACATCGCAGCGCCCGATAAGATTGTCGGCCGAACTACGGGTATTATTATTGATAGCGGTGAGGACGAATCTTCGGAAAAAGCGAGGGAATCGATAGCGCGGGTCCGGGACGAAATTATGGACGTGATGGTGACCTACGGACCCACCTTGAAATCGGTGAAACCGGAGGAAAATGTGGTGGTGGCGGTGAAATTCAGACGCGCCTTCGACCGGGAACAGCATAGCGCCTTGATAATGTCCGCTAAAAAACGGCTGCTAATCACCAACGGTAATGCGGATGAAATTAAGAAGAAAATTAAGATACATAGATTATAATGTGAATATTTCTTACTATGACATAGCATCATACCTAACTCTGTGAAACAAATCCACCTGATGAATATCCGGTGGATTTTTTTATAATTCAACACATCTTATCGAATTCGTCTATGGCTTGATAATTATGCCTTCTATTCTTATTATATTCCATAAGCTGGTGTTCTATAATAATTTAATACAAACAGAATTAGAGTATGATGAAATAGAAGTATTCCCAGTATATGCGATAAATTTTATGAAAAAACTCAATAAATAACTTGACTTTTATTTTTTTATATCATATAGTGTAAAAAATAATTCAAATTGTATTAAACAATGGAGGTATTATGGCAGCGGAAAAAATCGGCTGGGT
>CAYQZD010000122.1:0-10669 GCA_964421875.1 uncultured bacterium | reverse complement strand
GGGCTTTATAGTTACTTGCCAACATGCAACTAATTATCAAGGTTAAATGAGATGAATGTCAATATCAATATCGACGGCAAAACGCTGAGCGTTCCCCAGGGGCTTTCGCTGCGTAAAGCGGCTTTCAAGTCCGGTATCTACATCCCCGGAATCTGCGGACATCCCGCCCTCCCCTTGGTGAGAGAAACCGGATGGATTCGGGAAGTGCATCAGGGTGATAGGATTATCACCTGCGACTGCGAGGGGGAAGCCGCCGGTGACAAAGGGAACTGCAACCTGTGTCTGGTGGCGGTCGAGAGTGAACCGGAACTGGTCCGAGCCTGCGAAACGAAAGTTACAGAGGGTATGACCGTGCGGACTCAGGGAGAGGATATTTCCCGCGCCAGGCGGCAAGCCCTGGCGAAGCTGCTGGCGCATCATCCTCACGCCTGTCTGACCTGCGCCCAACGGGAGGGGTGTTCCCTCACGCAATGCTCTTCCAATGTCCCCGAAGAGGAACGATGCTGTCCACTGTTGGGACGGTGCGAGCTGGGGAAGATTGTCGATTATATCGGTTTACCGGAGGGAACGCCGAAATATATCCCGGAAAGCCTGCCGAAAATCACCTCCGACCCTTTTTTCGACCGGGATTATAATTTATGCATCGGCTGCTTGAGGTGCGTCAGGATATGCAGCGACGTCCGCGAAGCCGGCGTATTGGGAGCGGCGCTGCATAATGACAGGATATGGGTCGGCACAGTCAATGGAGCCGGTCTGCGGGAAGCCAATTGCCGCTTCTGCGGAGCCTGCGTGGAAGTATGCCCCACCGGCGCATTGCAGGATAAACCCGATTCAGTCCCGGTTCATCCGGGAGATAATCCGCCCTGTATGGACGCCTGCCCCGCTGGCGTCGATATCCCCGCTTATTTGAGGAGGATTGCCGAGGGGGATTACTCCGGTGCGCTGGAGGTGATATACGACCGCGCGCCCTTCCCCGGAATCTTAGGCTATGTCTGCTTCCATCCCTGCGAAGATGCTTGCAAACGCAGCCAACTGGACCAGCCGGTAGCGATTTGCGCGTTGAAACGATTCGCCTACGAAGCCGCGCCGTATAACAATCCCGGCAATCCCCAAAAAGCCCCCGCCACCGGTAAAAAAGTGGCGATTGTCGGTTCAGGACCTGCAGGGCTCACTGCAGCGTTTTATTTAGCCCGAGCCGGCCATCTGGTTGAGGTGTTCGAATCATCGAACGCTCCGGGGGGAGCCCTCAGGAATGCTATCCCGGAATACCGCCTGCCCAAGCTGGTGCTGGATGACGAGCTGAAGCGGCTTCACAATATGGGAATTGTCTTTCATACGGGGATGAATTTAGGCGAAAACATCGAATTGAGCGAATTGGTGGATGATGGTTTTAACGCGGTTCTGGTAGCGACCGGGACTGTGATGTCGAAGAAACTGAATATCCCCGGCGAAGGCTCGAAGGGGGTTCATCAAGCCTTGGCCCTGCTTAAAGCAGTGCGCGAAGGCAAGCCGGAAAAGCTTTCAGGCAACGTCTTAGTTATCGGCGGCGGTAATGTGGCGGTGGACGCGGCGATGACCGCGCGCAGGCTGGGAGCGAAGACTGTAACTATGGTCTGCCTGGAGCAGGGTGAGGAAATCCCGGCGCACGATTGGGAACTGGAACAGGCACGGGAAGAGGGGATTGAAATTGTCGAAGACTGGGGACCGGTAGAATTTATAGCCGGGAAGAATGGCGCTGTGGAAAAGGCAATATTCAAGCGCTGCACCCGCGTGTTCGATGATAACGGCGGATTTTCCCCGGAATATGATGAAAATGACACAATGAAACTTGACGCGGATAGCATCATAATCGCTATCGGCCAGGGAGTGGAAAAATCCCCTTTTAAAGCGCTGAAAGGTCTGGAATTCAACCTCGACGGAACCATAATGATCGATGAAAATACCTTGCAGACTTCGGTCTCCAAGCTCTACGCAGCGGGTGATGTCACCCAAGGCCCCGGATCCGTCATTGGGGCGATTGCCTCGGGCCGTAAAGCGGCCAACGCCATCGACCGCGCGCTTGGCGGCAATGGCCTCGAAACTACTGCAAAGCCCGACCCGGTGAGAGACAATCCCCGGTTAGGCCAGGACGACGATTTCAGCATACGCAAGCCGCTGAAGCCCGAGCGGCTGGAGCCTGCACTCCGAACGAGCGGATTCGAAGTTATTGAAAAGACTCTCACGGTCGAAAACGCCGAGTCCGAGGCGGCAAGATGTCTCAGATGCCACCTCCGTGCCACCATCCCGCCGGTAATACTGCCCCCGGACAAATGGAAACAGTTGAATCGTGATACTGTGGTTTCCATACCGGCGGTCGAGGGTGTATATCAACTTGCTGATAATGCGAAAAAGGTGACGAAAATTACCGGAACCCAGGACATCCGCTCTGCCCTGGAGCAGGAAATTGAAGTCCAGCCGGAAGGAACCCTATTCTGCTGGGAAGAAGACCAAATGTACTCTAAACGCGAAAGCGAGCTTATCCAGCGACACCTGCAGGAACACGGCGAAATGCCTGACGGCGGTGACGACGAATTGGACGACCTGTTTTAGAGGCGGACAATGAAGTGGGAAAAGCGAAACACAGTTGACGCCAGCCGCATGGATGAGTTGGTAGAGTTATATGAATCGATCGGCTTCGAAGTCCGGCTGGAAAAAATCGAAAAATCGGATTCACTCGATGTTGAATGTTCTGTCTGTCTGGAAAATCGGGCTGAAGATTATTTTATCATCTACACTCGGAAGAAAAGTAGTTCTTAAAATACTGTTTGAATTATAATTCGCTCAATAATCAGAATATTACGGAGGATATTATGAAAGCCGCATTATTTCACGGTTCCGGCAAACCGCTGGAAGTAACCGAAGTCCCCACCCCTCAACCGGGCGCAGGGGAACTGTTAGTTAAAGTGGCGGCATGCGGAGTATGCCACACCGACCTGCATTATCTGGACCACGGCGTCCCTACCTTTAAACCGCCCCCGCTCATCCTGGGGCACGAACCTTCGGGAATTGTAACGGGAGTGGGCGCGGGAGTGAAAAACTTCAAAGAGGGCGATGAAGTTTTACTGCCCGCGGTGCTGACCTGCGGATATTGCTACAACTGCCGCATCGGCAAGGAGAATATCTGCGACAATATGGTGATGTTCGGTAACCATGTGGACGGGGCTTACGCTGAGTATGTCCTTTCACCGGCGAAGGACACTTTACACATCCCGGAGGGAGTGCCGCTGGAGGAGGGGAGCATTATCGCCGATGCGGTCTCCACCCCCTATCATGCGGTGGTGAACCGCGGCGAAGTCAAAGCTGGGGATAATGTGATCGTATTTGGCTGCGGCGGAGTTGGCATCAACGCGGTTCAAGTGGCATCTGCAGTGGGCGCGTCCGTGATAGCGGTCGATGTTGTCCCGGAAAAACTGGAAATGGCGAAGAATTTCGGGGCGCAAATTGCGCTGAATGCAAAGGAAGAGGAGCGTATCGACAAAACCGTGAAGAAAATGACCGGCGGCGGCGCTGATGCGGCATTCGAAGTCATAGGAAATCCTGCCACCATCCAGCAAGCCTTCTCCTGCATCCGCAAGGGCGGCAGATGCGTGGTGGTCGGATACACCCATAAAAACGTGGAACTACCCGCATCGAAGATAATGTTCTTCGAGCAGGAGGTGATTGGCTCGCTGGGATGCAGGCCCGTGGACTATCCCAAAATACTGGAAATGGCGAGGACCGGAAAAATCAAGGTGAAAGAACTGGTCACCGGAAGGTTCGCACTGGATAAAATCAACGACGCCTTCGACCTCCTGAGAAGCGGAAACCCCAATGTCATCAGGTCGATTATCGTCCCGTAATATCGATACCAGTCGAACTTACCCGGTGATTGAAAGTTACCGGTGCGAGTGTATCACTTTAGCTATGTGAAGCTCCCACACAATTGGTCATTCCCGCAAGCAAGCGAAGTGAACGCGTCGGGAATCTGAACTTAGAATTTATCTGCTGTCAGATTCCAGAAAAACTGGAATGACAGCAGGATTTATGCTGACTTCATATCGGTAAAGTGTTACGTGAGAGTTAAACAGTAGTCTTAAGCAATATAAGAATAACCTTTTAAGTGGCGATATGTCTGAAGTCAAAAGCAAAAAACGAGAATACTTAGTCCACATAAAGCAATCCTGGTGCAAAGGCTGTTACCTTTGCCTTGAAGTGTGCCCGATTGAAGGAATTTTCCACATCCAAGAGCAAGTGTCAGACCAGGGATTCCGGCCGGTGACGGTGAAAAACGAGGATGAATGCACCGGCTGTAAAATGTGCGAGCTGCTATGCCCGGATTTAGCCATAATTGTAATTGAAAAAAAAGATAAGATATAAGAGATAAGATATGTGAAATAAGATAATAGAGATTTTTACTATGAAGAATGATGAGTTTTCAAACAGGCTGCTTGAATTGGCGGTTCGAGCTTTAAAGCTGTCGGAAAAGTTAAATGAATCATATGCCCATCGTCATATAGGAAAGCAGCTTGTTCGTTCAGGAACGGCGATTGGCGCTAACTATGAAGAAGCCAGAGGAGCTGAAAGCAGAGGAGATTTTATTCATAAGATGCGTATATCATTGAAAGAAGCCCGTGAGACTCTGTATTGGTTGAGAATAATACTGAAACTGGAGCATTTTCCTGCGGAAAGACTCGAACCAATTATTCTCGAGACCGATGAAGTATGTTCCATTCTTGTTTCCTCTTTGAAAACTATGGACAACAAAAAAAGCTAAATTAACCGACTATATAAGATAATATAAATTTCTTATATCATATATCTTATATCTTATTTCTTATATCATATATCGTATTGTTTATATCCTATATCGTATTGTTTATATCATATATCGTATTGTTTATATCATATATCATAAATTAATAAATACTTATGAAATTTACTAGAGAAATTATCCCCTCCTCCCTTACACCCGGCGACTACTTTATGATGGGGGATGAAGCGGGTGCGGAAGGGGCGGTCGCCGCCGGCTGCCGCTTTTTCGCCGGCTATCCTATTACTCCCGCCAGCGAATTGATGGAGCGGGTAGTGGTGCGGTTTCGCGATGTTGGAGGGCGCTTCATCCAGATGGAGGACGAAATCGGTTCCATCTCGGCAATGATAGGAGCATCCTGGGCAGGGGGGAAGGCGATGACTTCCACTTCCGGACCGGGACTGTCGCTGATGATGGAATGTGTCGGATACGCCGCGCTGACCGAAGCGCCCATTGTGATTGTCGATATCCAGCGCGCCGGTCCTTCCACCGGGCAAGCTACCCGCCCCGGCAGCGGTGATATCATTCAGGTCAAGCACGGTTCCCACGGAGATTACGAAATCATCGCCCTCTCACCCTGGTCGGTAGAGGAAATGTATTACCTGACTATCGACGCCTTCAATTTAGCTGAAGCCTACCGGGTTCCGGCCTTCGTTTTAGCCGACGAGGGTGTGGGGCATCTGCGGGAAAACTTTACGGTGGCGCCGGAAGTTGAAGTGTGGCATCGCCCAAAAGCATCGAAAGTGCCACCATTCCATACCAAAGACTCCGATTGCGTGCCACCGATGCCACAATTCGGCGACGGAGAAAAACTATTGGTCACTGGCAGCACCCACGATGAGTGGGGATATAGAAAAACCCAGGTTTCCTCAGTGCACCAAAGGCTGGTTAAACGGTTGATGGACAAAATCAGCTTGAACGCGAAAGCGATATACCGCTGGGAGGGATATTTCCTTGAAGATGTCGACTATCTGGTGGCAGCGTACGGCATCAGCGCCAGAGCAGCGCTGCAAGCGGTGATGGAATTGCGGGAAGCGGGAGTGAAAATCGGCCTGTGGAGGCCCATAACCATCTGGCCCTTCCCCGTGGAAGCGCTGCAAGATGCCGCAGCTGCCGCAAAAGCGGTGATTGTGCCGGAAATGAATCATGGCCAGTTGGTAAAGGAGATTGAAAGACACCTCAGGATTCCGGTGCATCCTGTTCCGCAGGTAAACGGCGAAGTGATGCACCCGGAAACGATATTGGAATATTTTGAGGAAAATATATTGTGAATCACCCTTTGGAAAAGTATTTACGAACGGAAGTTTTCCCCACGCCCTTCTGCTCAGGCTGCGGGCATGGAATACTGATGGGAGCGGTGCTGCGGGCGATAGACGGGCTGGCGTATGATATGAACGATATGCTGTTCGTGTCAGGGATTGGATGCGCGGCATGGATTCCCAGCCCCCATTACGCTGCGGACACTCTGCACGTGCTGCATGGCAGGGCGGTGGCATTCGCCACCGGCGCCAAGGTGCAAAATCCACGGCTTAAGGTGATGGTGATTTCCGGAGACGGGGATATAGCCGCCATAGGTGGCAATCATTTGATACACGCGGCGCGTAGAAATATCGACCTCACGGTAGTATGCGCCAACAACTCCGTGTACGGGATGACCGGCGGGCAGTTAGCCCCCACAACGCCCCTGGAATGCTACACTTCCACCTCTCCTTTCGGTAATGAGGAGCCCCCTTTCGACCTCTGCAAACTGGCGCAAGGAGCGGGAGCAAGCTATGTGGCACGCTACACGGTGCTGAATATTCACCTCTTGATAAAATCCCTTAAAACCGCACTGGAGCATACCGGATTTTCATTCATAGAAGTAATATCCAACTGCCCCACACAATTCGGCCGACGCAACCGGATACCAACTCCCGCGGAACAATTCGCCTGGCTGAAGCAGGATTTCATTACAATGGCGAAATTCAATAAATTGACTGAGGAGGAACGGCGGGGAAAAACGCCGATTGGAGAGTTCGTAAAACCGGCGAAAATGCGCCCCCAGTCTGAGTCGAAGGAGGATGCAGAATGAAGGATACCACCAATGTGATGTTGTGCGGATTTGGGGGGCAGGGAGTAGTGCTGGCGGGAGTGATTCTGGGGAATGCGGCGGTGAACGACGGGCTGAATGCGGCGCAGGCGGCGTCATACGGCTCGGAGGCGCGGGGATCAGCCTGCCGCAGCGAAGTAATTGTCTCTAAATCGAAGATAGTGTACCCTCACATCCGGAAAGCGGACATCTTAGGAGTGATGTCCCAGCAGGGCTACGACAAGTTCCACCCGAGGCTCAAAACCGACGGTCTGCTGGCCTATGACAGTTCGCTGGTGAAGGTCGATGAGGGCCTATCTAACCGGTTAGCCCCCATCCCCGCCACCGACAAAGCCGTGTCGGAGCTTGATACGCGCATTGCCGCCAATATCGTATTCCTCGCCGCTATCGCCAGCCTCAGCGGAGTCGTATCGCGGGAAGCCCTGGAAAAAGCGGTGAGGAAGTTAGTGCCGCAACGGTTCTTGGAAGTGAATCTGCGGGCGCTGGAAATCGGATGGAATGAAAATAAGCCGGTGTAAAACCGATGTTCCCTTTGGATTATTGAAGCCCCGTAGGACGGAATCTTATTCCGCCTATTCCCTTGAAAACACAATATATAGTAAATCGATAGCGCTATGAGTGAAAATATTGCCAGTGAAGAGCACAGCGCCGAGGATTATGCCCTGATGCTGCGGCTCGCCGACATTGTGCGGGGACCGGCGGTTCGAGCGATTATGGAGTGGCTCCGGCTCACCAAAGGCAGCCGCGGCTTGGACGCGGGATGCGGGATAGGCCGCCACACTAGGTGGCTGGCGGAGGTAGTCGCTCCGGGCGGGAGCGTCACCGGAATAGATGTATCGCCGGAGTTTATCGCGATTGCGCGGGAATCGGCGCAAGAGGCCGGATTGTCCGGTTCGGTTACTTTTCAGGAAGCGGATGTCACCAGCCTGCCCTTTGAAGACCACATCTTCGACTGGGTATGGACGATGGATGTATTGTGGCCCGGTTCGGGGATGATAGATTGCCCCCCGAATCAGCCCTCAAGCCTGGTGAAAAAACTTGCACGGGTAGTCAAGCCCGGCGGAACCGTTGCTCTGGTATATTGGTCGGCGCAAAAGTTGCTACCGGGGTATCCCATGCTGGAGGCACGGCTTAACGCCACGTCTCCCCCCAATGCGCCCTTCAAGGAGGGTATGTCGCCGAATATGCACGCGCTCAAGGCGCTGGGGTGGCTGAAGGAAGCGGGATTGCGTGAGGTTACAGCCAACACCTTCGCCACCGGGGTGTATGCTCCCTTGAGCGCTGAAGTCAGGGAGGTGATGGCGGCGATATTGCAAATGTTCTGGGGGAAAGCCGAGCCGGAAGTTTCAGCGGCGGACTGGGCTGAATTTCAGCGGATATGCGATCCGGATTCCGCCGATTGTATCTTGAACCAGCCGGATTATTTTGCGTTTCTAACTTATTCGGTGTTCAAAGGAGTCGCGCCGGGATGAAGCAGATTCGTTCTCCTTTCGAGGGGACAATGATGATGATGATGATAATGAAGATGCAAATTTTTGAATCTTTCGCCGCCGCCGGGGGGAAGTTTTTTATAAGCCCCCTCACAGGTAATATGCGAATAATCTGAACAAATGTCAAGTTTTATGAGAAAAAAATGAGTTTATACTTAAAGCTTGTGCTTGGAGGCCCGGGCGGATTTGTGAAAACAGAGTGGAGATTTATTATAATCCCCCCTGCCCCCATAAGCGCTGACTTGGAGATTAATTTGTTTAATATCGATTTGGTATGGGCGAAGCATTCTTAATTTTTCAACAATATTTTTAACGATTTATTCTGGAATGCTTCGCCCCTACGAAGCGGGCTTTCCGTTGGGACGGAAGTATTTGTATATTAGTGGTTTAAGAATCCACTCTACAATTTCGTTTGCATAGACAGGGGATTGGCGGAAGGAGATTCCGCTCTACATTCTCTACGGTTTCCGCCGGGTGCTGGGCCCCGGCGGGCACGTTAATGAAGGATTCCGGCTTACGCCGTACGGCGCGCAGGTCGACGGAATGACTTGTAAATTGGTGGGTTAAGAACCCACCCTACGAATATATAGACAGGATTAACAGAATTTACAGAATTTAAAATCAGGTTAAACTTCCGTAGGATATTACGGATGTGAATTGGATTCACAACGGATTACACGAACTTCAGAGGCGGGTTTAGTAGATATTCCTTGATTTATAAATATATTTTGCAGAGTGCGGACAGTCGGTCTGAAAACAGGGAAAAACGAAGAATATTAGGTTTACCGAAAAATGTATCCTGTTGTATATTATTGTTTTCTGGATTCCCGCTTTCGCGGGAATGACAAATTCGGAGCATACTCAGGCAGACTGCGGAGACTCGACACCACGGTTGCGTTAATGACCTGACATAACGCTTAATACAATGCTAACTAAGATTTGCATATACAACAACAATAAAATCAACAACAATTTTTGATCTATGAACTTCACATTTTCCGAAGAACACGAAATGCTGCGGGAGCTGGCGCGGAAATTCGCCGACAACGAACTGCGGCATCGCGCCGAGGCGGTCGATAAGGAGGGGGAGGTTTCCCGCGAGGTATTGAATCAGGCGGCGGAACTGGGTTTTCTGGGAATACCTTTCCCGGAGAAATACGGGGGGGTGGAGATGGGGGAAATCGGCTACTGTGTGATGCTGGAGGAGGTGTCTAGGGCCTGTTTCTCCACTTCAGTGGTCATCGGGGGTCATGTTTCCATCGGGGCGATGGCGATATATTTAGGTGGCACGGAGGAGCAGAAAGCTCGCTTTATGCCCGCACTTTGCGCGGGGGAGAAATTGGCGGCGTTCGCTTTGACCGAGCCGGGGGCTGGGTCGGACGCGGCGGCTATCCGCACCACTGCGGAAAAGAAGGGCGATCACTATATCCTGAACGGTCAGAAGACATTTATCACCAACGGGGGCTTGGCAGATGTTTATTCCGTGTTCGCGGCGACCGACCGCAGCGCCGGCTTAAGGGGGATATCAGCCTTTCTGGTGGAAAAGGATTTTCCCGGATTCCGGGCGGGGAAGCCGGAGGACAAGATGGGTATTCGCGGCAGTCATACGTCGGATCTATTTTTCGAAGATGTAGAAGTGCCCGCGGAAAACCTTATCGGAGCCGAGAATATGGGCTTCAAAGTGGCGATGGAGACTTTAAACCGGGGGAGGCTGTCGCTAGGCGCGCAGTGTTTGGGGGCGGCGAAGGAGATGCTGGCGTTGTCGGCGAAACACGCCAACAGCCGTGAGCAGTTCGGGCGACCTATCGGCAAATTTCAGGCGATTCAGTGGATGCTGGCGGATATGGCGACCGATATTTATTGTATGGAGAGCGCGACCTACCGGGCGGCTGGGATGTGCGACCAGGGTCTGCCGTTCACTAGGGAATCGGCGCAGGTGAAGCTGTTCAGTTCGGAGGCGCTGGACCGCTGTGTGGATAAGGCGGTGCAGATTCACGGGGGGATGGGCTATATGCGGGAATATCCGGTGGAACGGTTCTACCGGGACGCGCGCATCACCCGGATTTTCGAAGGGACGAATGAGATTCAGCGTTTGGTGATTGCAAGGGATGTTTTGAAAAGCGTTTGATGAAGGAATTGGCGGAATAAGATTCCGCACAACGCTAGTGCTTCAACATGATAATAATACTATAATACAAAATAAAATATACGGCGCTGTCGACTCTCCGCAGTCGACAGCATATATAATATTTACAGTCGGTT
>CAYQZD010000121.1:0-10804 GCA_964421875.1 uncultured bacterium | reverse complement strand
CCCCCGAAAAAAATGAAGTGATGCGGCAAAAATACGGTCTGACTCTGGAAAAACTCTGGAAGGGGCTGATAGAAAACGGTTACAGTTTGAAGTCGAGCGGCCGTTTCGAAAGAATCGTGCTGTATGAACTTGTCAAATCGTAGCGCGTTATTGAGGTGCGCTTGAGTAAATTCTAACAAATCTATATTTTTATTTCTATAAATATAATCCGAATCTAATTCGTTTAATTAGTATAATTCGTTGTCAATATATCTCCATTCTTGAAGAGTGTGTTGCCTAAACATAGATTTCGGGTTCGAGGACGAATCCGACTCCGATATCTCCGCTTGGAGGCGGGATTGTCTCAATCCCGCCGCTTAGAATAATAATTTGAAATTGGTTTCGACAGCAATCCCCGAAAATAATAACGAGAAAAAAGGATGTCATTCCCGCGGAAGCGGGAATCCAGGTATTTGTTTATAATAGAAATACTGAATTCCTGCTTGCGTAGTAGTGACATCTCTAAAGACATTATTATTAGTTATTGATACAATATTGGTAAGACTATAGCTATCTGAAGTCATAAACGAAATGGGTCATTCCGGCGCAGCCGGAATCCTTCCGGAGAAGAGGGATTCTGGCTTGCTTCGCAGCCAGAATGACGCATACGCTTTTAATCGGTAAATTGTTACTAATATTGTATTTAAATCCTGTAAATTTTATTAATCCTGTCTATTAGGATTAATTTATGAATAATTAAGGTAATAAGCTGCAGAATAGAGAATTGATGACTAAACTTATTAAATCCGAAATCATTGCTATCGCAGTTGTCGCTGCGGTTTATCTGCTGATAATCCTCGCTTCCCCCCAGGGATTTTGGGTGATTGACGAGGGAAACAAGTATATATGGGCACAAAATTTCGCGGAAACCGGATCGCTGATGCTGGAGGATATAGCGGCGGAGGTTTCGCCGGGACATTCCGCCTTTAGGAGACCCTTTTCCGTCACCGTCGATGATGGTTCAAGGCAGGTCAGCACTTTTTCACCCCTGTTCCTGATAATCGACGCTCCCTTTGCAGCCTGGGGAGGGCTCAAACTGGCATTGATGATTCCTTTGCTCGCCGGATTAGGATTGATTCTGGCGGCGAGGAGACTGGCGCTTAACCTGGGGCTGCCGTTTAATTTTTGCACGATACTGTTGTTGGGGTTGTGCAGTCCCTTGCTGTTCTATTCCCTGACCTTGTGGGAACACGGATTGGCGGTTCTAATAGGCTTAGCGGCGTTGAACACCGCGCTTTCCGCCGGTGATAGCGCTATGCGGCGGATATTAGCGGGGGTAATGTTCGCCTTAGCGGTCTATATAAGGCCGGAAACAGCGGTTTTTGCTCTGGGAGCATGGATTTTCCTAATCCGGGGCCGGGGCTCGGTCTTGATAGGAGGTTTGGTCGGCGTTGCCGCTCTGGCTGGAATAAACTGGATTCTCACTGGAAGCCTCATCCCCCTGCAAATCGCCGCCAATTACGCCTGGAAATGGGGAGACATATCTCTGGCGGAACTGCTGACATCACGAATCGAATCCTTCTACGCTTTACTGCTGGAGGGGAGCCGGTTATGGTATCTCGCCGCTCTCCTCATCGCCTCGGCCGGGGCCTATTTCTTTCTGCCGGGAGTCATTAAATTCGCCTTCCCGCTGACCTCCATTGTGTTGGTAGTGGTCTCATTTTTCGATTCAACCCCCTTCTTCAATCTTATACACCGTAATTCTCTGCTCTATTGCGCCCCATTATTCTTCGTCGTAATTGCCTTTAAGCCTGAAAGCGAGAGGGGCGTTTCCTTTAAAAGGTTGATTATCTTCACAGCGTTGCTCACACCGCTAATAGCGCCGGTGTTTGGAGGAATCCATTTCGGTCCCCGGCTGCTGCTGGCGATTGTCCCCTTGCTGGGAATAGCCTCCACCGCCTATATCCGCCAGGAATCTGAAAGCGGGAGTGTCTTCCGCGCCGATGCTGTTTACGCCCTGATTTTAGCGCAGGTTTTGGTCACAATCTGGGGTGTATCCCTGTTGCAAGGGCGGCGCAAGGCAAATTTTGACCGAACCCAAGCCCTGCTGGAGAAGTCTAAAAACTCCATAGTCACCCGCCAATGGTGGCTGCAGCAGGAGATGCCCGAACTGTATCAAAAGCGCGACTTTTACCTCGTGGATACTTCTGTCGAATTGAAAAAGATGCTGATCGACTATTACATCGGCGGCGTCAGGTTCTTCACCCTCCTTTTTCATGACCGGCGGGAAGCGGGCTCGACGGAGGCGGAATTGGAAGTGGTAAAGGAACTGAGGGGAGCGGAATACCTTACGTTAAAACGTATCTTAGACGACCACGACGCCAAACTGCTGGAGATGTTCAATAATGCGCCGCCTAAGCAAACCAGCCACTTCACGGTGAAAACGCCCTATCCCTCGATGAATCTCATCGGAATCCAATACGCTATCGGATTCGATGTCAAAGGGGCGGCAAAGCTTTCAGACGAATTGGGAGTTTACCTGGGACAGTTGGATAAGCTGCCGGAATCGGAAAAATACCTGAGATACGCCGCTAAGTGGGATAGCAGAGTGGGGAAATACCACTACAACCTGGCTTACAACCTGGGTAAGCAGGGCAGGTATAGTGAAGCCCTGCAGGAACTGGAAATCGCTCACGAAAAGGACCCGGAGAGCGAAGTCATCAGAAGGATGCTCAAAGAACTGAAGGAAAAAATCGACCGGGAGGTAGAACGCTGACTTTCACAATGCGAAAGAATTTATACAACCAGCCGGTGAATATCACCGGCTTTTTTATTGTCGCGGCGCAGGACCTCCGCACCCTGTGCCTTTCGCGTGATGTAAGGCCCCCGTACTCTTCGACATTTACGTGGTGTCGGATCCCCGCACCCGACACCAAGCGATTATTATTATTGAATATGCTGTCAACTGCGGAGAGTCGAAAGCGCCAAAAACAATTCGGGTAACAGCCTCCTCTATAATCGATATATTAACTATGTTGACTATGTTTGACATTTGGGTATATTTTCTGTACATTATAGTAGCGATATTGCAACAATATGAGACGACTATTATGAGAAGCTCCGATAAATTTGAAGCCATCCTGAACAGCATTACCGACGGATTGTTCACCGTCGATTCCGATTGGAAAATTACCTTTTTCAACCGCGCCGCAGAAAAAATCACGGGAGTCCCCCACGATGAAGCCTTAGGGCGCAATTGCAGCGAAGTCTTCCGCGCCAGCATCTGCGAGGGAGGGTGCGCCCTCAGATACACCATCCAAACCGGAAAGCCCGTAGTCAATAAAGCCGTTTACATCATCGATTCCAAAGGAAATCGAGTGCCCATAAGCATCTCCACCGCGCTGCTTCGCGACAAAAACCGAAATATCATCGGCGGCGCTGAAAGTTTCCGAGACCTCAGCCAGGTGGAAAGACTGAGAAAGGAGCTGGAAAGCCGCTACGCTTTCGAGGATATAGTCAGTAAAAGCGCTTTAATGCAGCGCATTTTCGATATCCTGCCCGCCATCGCACGCAGCGAAAGCACGGTCTTGATAGTGGGAGACAGCGGCACCGGAAAAGAACTGCTGGCAAGAGCCATACACAACCTAAGCCCCAGAAAAAACAAGCCAATGGTTTCCATAAACTGCGGCGCCCTCCCCGATACCCTCCTGGAATCGGAATTGTTCGGTTATAAACCCGGAGCCTTCACCGACGCCCGAAAAGAGAAACCCGGAAGGTTCGCAATGGCTGAAGGCGGAACCATCTTCCTGGATGAAATCGGTGACGTTTCCCCCGCGCTCCAAGTGCGGCTGCTGCGCGTCCTGCAGGAGAGAACCTTTGAACCTTTAGGCGGCCTTAGACCGGTTAAAGCGAACGTGAGAGTGATTGCCGCCACCAACAAGAGTCTGGAAGAGATGGTGGAGAATGGGGAGTTCCGCCAGGATCTCTACTACCGCATCAATGTGATTAAGCTGGAAACTCCGCCGCTGATTCAACGCCGGGAGGATATCCCCCTCCTCGCAGACCATTTCATCGGAAAATTTAACCAGCTCCGAGGTAAGGATATTGACGGTATTTCCGCAGAAGCCCTCCGCATACTATTGAAATACCAATATCCCGGTAATGTGCGTGAGCTTGAAAATTTCATCGAACATGCCTTCGTACTCTGCGACGGCGGAATGATTAAGCCGGAACACCTCCCGGAAATCCTGCGGCGGGAAACCGCCGAAATCGGAGGAGAACCCATCGCAACGGTACAGGATTTTGAAACGAAGATGATTAATTCGGCCCTCCGCCGCAACCATTGGAACCGAGCTGCCGCAGCCGAAGAATTGGGGATGCACAAAACCACACTATACCGAAAAATCCGCAAACTGCGAATTGAACTGCTCCAAATCGACGGACGGGCCAAGCGAAGGCGCGAAAGGTAGAGTAGCGTTTTCGCAGTGAATCCGACTGATAACGGTGCGGACTTTATACTCCTGAACGGCGAATCTCAAGCATTGTTAGCGAATTTGCATTATAAATGCTTTTTTTCCTCGTTCCCACGCTCCTGCGTGGGAATGAATATCCGCGTCCTATTATACCTTTAGCGCAGAAGAGACCCACTACGCTGCAGAGTCCCCGCAGTCTGTCCGAGAATACCCAGAATTTGTCATTCCCGCGAAAGCGGGAATCCAGAAATTGCAAATAATCAATAGGATACAATATTCGGTAAACCTAATATTTTTCGTTTTTTCCTGTTTTCAGACAGATTGCCCGCACTCTGCGGCATTACCGGCGGCTCTGAATCCACCTTAAGGTAGACATGTGAAACGCCTAATAAATAGACATATTAGCCGTAATAGCCAGTGAATCAAAACGCTTCGTGGCGCAGGATCTCCGCACCCAATACCAAACAATTGACAATAGCCATAAGAGAAAACAGTGAGAACCGCTGCATCTATGAAATTACACTGATAACGCCCATTAACCTCCCCCGGAAAATCCCCCTGGCACAAAGATTGCACTCATAATTACTATGAAAAACAGCTTTAATATGAAGGAAAAGAAAGGAGTAATTATGAATCAAGGAAGAGGCGGCGGTCAAGGTTCCGGCGGCGGAGGCAGAGGACGGGGGCAGGGAAGAGGCCGCGGTATGGGACCCGGAGGCGGAAGCGGCGCTGGGCAAGGTTTCGGCCCGGAAGGTAACTGTGTGTGCCCCCAATGCGGAGAAAAAGCCCCGCACCGGCAGGGACAACCCTGCTATGAAATCAAATGCCCCAAATGCGGAACCAATATGATCCGGGAATAGCCTGACCGCTTATGAAAACCTATCTTGAATGCATACCCTGTTTCGTCCGCCAAACTCTGGAAGCGGTGCAAAACCTGAACTTAGATTATGAAAACCAGGCGGAGATTATGCGAAAAATCCTGAAAGCCCTCGCCCGGATGGATTATTCCCAATCTCCGCCCAAAATGAAGCAGACCATCGACCATATCATTGCGGAGAAAATCGGAGATGCAGATCCTTACCGCGAGGACAAAGCCAGGTTCAACCGAATGGCGCTAAAGCTTTATCCCGATTTGAAACAGCGCATCGAAAAGTCCCCCGACCCCGCCGAAACCGCTTTGAGGCTGGCGATTGCTGGCAACATCATCGATATGGGAGTCTTTGGCGAAGTGGAAGAAGATAAAATCCTAAATTCCATCGAAGAATCCCTGAAACAGCCCCTGCCGCCCGGCGCGCTGAAACGGTTCAAAAGGGAGGTAGATGCGGCGGATTTCATACTCTATGTTGGTGACAACGCCGGTGAAATCCTCTTTGACCGCCTTTTGATTGAATTGATGCCGCCGGAGAAAGTAACATACGTTGTCCGGGGAAAACCGGTGATAAACGACGCCACGATGAAAGACGCCCGCGAAACCGGGCTGACCGAAATTGTGGAAGTGATAGACAGCGGCTCCGATGTGCCCGGGCTGATTCCCCAGGAATCGAACCCGGAACTGCGTCTTAAAATGGCTCAAGCCGATCTGATTATCGCCAAAGGTCAGGGGAATTATGAAACCCTCAGCGATTACCATGGAAACCTCTGCTTTCTCTTTAAAGCCAAATGTCCCGTGATTGCCAGGGACGCCGGTGTCGCCGACGGAAATATCGCCGTCATCTTCAGCCGCCCTTAGAATATATCTTACCTCATATATCAAATCTGTTATTTCCCTTGTTATAGTTTGACAAAGTCTTCACTACCGAGTATCTTGGTTGGTGTAGGTCGGCTTATTCAAAGCCGACATAGGCGTTATGTTATGCCTTTAGCGAAGCGGAGACCTGACATTTCCTCGTTCCCACGCTCCTGCGTGGGAATGCATAATAGCCGTAATAGCCAGTGAATTAGAACTTTACCGTGGTGTCGGGTCTCAGCGCCCAACACCAAATAACTGTTATTTATGTATATGCTGTCGAAGTCTATGAACTACAATACACTTATAACCCTCCCGGAATACCTATCCCTTGAAGATATAGTCGCATTGACAGCGGGAGACGCCAGCGGAGTGGAATCGGCCCTCCGGGCGGCGGTCGAATACAACTCCGGAAAGCCCCCCCGGCATTTCTGCTTCAAAGGCGCGATGGGCTGCGGAAAATCGCATCTCGCCGCATTGTTGCTGGCGAAAATAGCGCTAAACGGGATGACGGAACTCAACACGCTTCATCTGAATCCGGAAAACTGTGCCGCCGTTAAAGCCGGTGAGTTCCTCGACTGCGTTATGAAGGGAGGGATTATCGCAAAACCCGGGACGGAAATCGAAACTGCGGAAAGGGCAGGAATAGAGAAAACCTTGCTGGTAATGGAGAGGCCGGCTGAGGTTTTAGGCGCGGATTGGAGAAAGGCTCTAAAAGCCGCAGTCCAAGCCGGAATGATGCTGGTTCTATTCCTGGACGACGAAACACCGGATACTTTGACAGAATGCAAACACATAAATATCAATGATTTAACTGTCCCGCAGACTGGGGAGCTTTTAAAGAAACGGGGCTTGTCCGAAGCGGCGGTTAAGCGGGTATGCGCTGTATTCGAGGCTTACGATTTCATCCCCCGGAGACCGCTCTTCGCCCTAAAACTGGCGGTGATAACTCTGCTGGATGAAACAGCCACAGAACCCCAGATGATAGACCGACTTCTCGATGCCCTTACTCACCGATACAGCGCTGCGCTGGAGCGGTTGTCCGCCCAGCAGAGGCGCATACTGATGACGCTGGCGGCATCGGAAGGAATGCTCGCCTTGAAAGAAGCCGCGGTTGCAGCGGGATCCGGGATTCCCGTAGTCACCGCCCAGCTCAAACGAATGCGGGATATGGGTATTATAATTCCGGCGGAAAGGGAGTCCGGAGGAGTGAGACACCGATTCAAAGACTTGCTCTTCCGCTATTGGATATATCGGAGGGTAAGAGGCTGCAAGTCCGGTTTTTTCACCTTAACCCGGGATTGGAAGGAATGGATTGAATCGAGATTAACGCCGGCAGATACGCTAAGGCAGTACATTCGAAAAAATCACTGTGAAAAAAGGCGTCCTGATGATGAAGTCAGATTTCTCTTAAGCCCTGATGTACTTCCTAGGGAGAAGTATCCGGACCTGACAAAAACCGCATCCGGTTATCTCAGAAGTGAAGAACTTGAAAAACTTGAACACTTGATGGAGATCGAAGCGGAGCGATCCCTCAATATGGGACAGAAACTCCGTTCCGCAAGGTGTATGTTTTATACGGGGGTATGCCGAATAAAAATGGGGCGGATGCAGGGAGCGCTCTCCGCGCTGAAGAACAGCTATAACCAGGGCGAAAGGAATCCCCTGCTCTGGATAAACTTAGGCAGTCTCTATTTCGAGAAGCAGGATTTTTCCAACGCCAGGAATTGCTTTTTGGAGGGGATTAAAGCCAGCGACAAGTTTCCCCACCCCTACGCCGGATTAGGCGCGATTCTGCGAATCGAAGGCGCCCGAAAAAAAGCCCGGGAATACTTCGTCCGCGCGGTCAAGGTCGACCCCAATTTTGCGCCGGGGCTGATTGGAACGGGTAATCTGAAATGGGAAGAGGGAGAACTGTCCCAGGCGCTCTATCAATTTGAAAGCGCGGTATCCCTGGAAAAGGATAACATAATAGCAGGAAGCGCTGCCGCCGACATCGCCTTCGAAGAAAAAAGGTACTCACTCTGCGCGAAATACTGCACCGTATTTCTGGAAGCCTGCCGCCAAAGCGCAATGAGGGCGGCAATGAGTAAACTCGGATTCGCAGCGTCGTTGTTGGAATCGATACGGAGGCTGGAGTCCGCCGATTTCGGACAGGCGGAAAAAGCGCTGGTGAACGCTGTCACTTTCCTGGAGGATTTTGAACGTCGGTCTGCGCAAGAGATTACCGTAAGATATTTTTTCGCCGCAGCGAAATTTGGGGGGAGGGCGGTGTCGGAACGTTTGATGGAAATCTGTCTCCGGGCGGGAATGAGTGAACTGCCTCGCAGGATTCATCTGCTCACACTTACGCAGAGGCAGGCGGAGGGGAAGACAGAAGTCGACGCCGTACTCAGCCTTTTCCCCGAGCAGAGGGAAACCTTCCGGTCCATCCTCGAACATTTGAAGTGAACACTTTATTCCGTGTTATGTCAGTCGCAGGGTGGATTTCAACCCGCCGCATACCATTTCCGCACAACCGGAATCCATATTTGCCGGGGCGGGCAGCCGCTAGCCCTAACTTGAGCCCCCCTACTGAAAACTCTATTTTCAAGAAACCGCCCGGGCCTCTAAGTATAAGCCCTTAAGTACAAATCAACTTTTTCACCTCAAAAACTTGACAAATGTTCAGCATATTGGTATATTACCTGAGAGGGGGCTTTACAAATTCCGGGGGGACCTCTCCCCGGGTATAAGTATCGAACGTTTCGTTTGCGTTTCTCTATGGTGTCGGATTTCCGCAGTCAATTGTATCTTATTGTTTTATAGTTGTATAGCAGCATAGTGCAGGGAATTTGCGACACATGCAGTTGTATGCATTCCCACGCAGGTGTGTGGGAACGAGGAAGTATATGCGGAATGAAAAGGTTATTAACGAAAAAACGCCGAGCCCTGCAAGACCCGGCGTTTTTTCTAAGTTCAACGTTTATTTGAACTTGTAGGTGACCGCGCCGCTTAGAACGAAAATGTCCAGCGTATGGGTGCCGGGCATATTGTGGTCAGTAGCGTCCGCAACATCTATATCACGCTCTTTGCCAATAAGATATTCCAGCCCGAAATCGAAGGACCATTTGTCCATATTATAGCCAAATCCTCCGCAAAGTCCGGTGAAGTCGGTGTTGGGTATCAGGATAGTCTGAGTTTCATCCGGACCGGGAGCGGGGTCTGTGTAGGCGCCGGCGCGCACCGCCCATTGGTCGTTCACCAAGTATTCAGCGCCAAGGCGGATCTGCAGAGCGTCGTCCCAGTGCAGGTAGAGCTTATCCCCGTCGCTGGCGGTCAAGGCTGCGTCCCAGGTGGCGTCGTCGTACTTCGCTGTCAGCACATCCTGGGTCTCCGACCATTGCGACCATTGCCCTTCGAGCGCCAGCAGCAGCTTGTCGGTAGCTTGGAAAGCGACCCCTCCGCCTACCCACAGCGGCCAGGTCATTTCCCGCTCAAAATCGGATTTGGTGGGGGCGGCGGGATTTGCCGCCATCAGGGGCATCAGCGGATTTTCCGCATCGCCCTCGAAAGTGATGGCCATCTTGGTTCTGAGGGCGGCGCCGAGGGTGATTTTATCGGTAGCCATATACTGAGCGCCGAATCCCGCGCCGAAGCCCCATCCGCTCGATTCCTCGGAAAACTGCGCGCCACCCCCCATTGGATTCGCAAGTCCCTTATCCAATGTCATCGAGCCGTTGACCAGATGGAACGCGGCGCCTAAGTTCAGCTTGTCCCCGAATCTCATCGCCGCTGACAACGAGAAGTTCATCACCGCGATGGAGCTTTCCCATTTCATAGCGTCACCGCCGGTGAAGGCTGAAAGGTCTTCGCCTTTCCATTGCACTCCCAATCCTGCGGGAACGATAGCTGACAGCCCTAAGTGCAGCTTATCGTTGAATTTGCAGGTCCAGAGGAAGGAGGCGTTGGGGGCGATGAGGTGATTGGTTTCCGCTTCGGTGTCTATCCCGTAGGCGTCGATTTTATAGCCGGCCATAGGGATAATATCGGTGATGAAGAATGAAGCCTGCATCCCCTCCACGTTCATTAAGCCTGCGGGATTCCAATAGGGCGTGCTGTAGTCGTTTACGTGCGAGATGTACGCTCCCCCCATCGAGATGGCTCTGGTGCCGGGGCTGTTCAAACTGACGCCGTTAGCCAGGGCGCTTCCGGCCAGGCATAGAATGATGAGAAATGATAGAAGTCTTTTCATTAATCCTCTCCGTTTTAGGATTATTAATTTAGATGAAAGATACTGTTACTGAATATCGGTAATTGTGGCACTTCTTTTTTTAAAACAAGTCTCAAGTCTAATGTCTCAAGTATCGAGTTGGATGGTATTGAATACGGGCAGTCGATAACATGGAGCGATTTTTCCGAGCTTGCAGACCTTTAACTTAATTTAGCCTTATTAATTCATAAACCTGACATGATTTATATGATCAACAAGATATATCTTATATTATTATATATTTATGTTCATATATTTAGAAATTGAATTGTATTAAAAATCCTGTAAATTTTGTTAATCCGGTTTATTCTTAATAATTTATCACTATTGTCCCAAAGAATTTTGGGAAGTTCATTACAAGTTATTGAATATAAT
>CAYQZD010000120.1:0-10837 GCA_964421875.1 uncultured bacterium | reverse complement strand
TATGCACGGTGGTGTGACAGGGAAAGTTCGTGAGAACCTACCTATGTCGATTAATGGACCGAAATGAGTATTTTACTACTTGTATGAGAGAAGCCTTCCCGGAAAGATAAAATTTGAAAATATGTATAAAATACCGTAATTTACATCGTTATCAAATTACCGGGATTCTGTGTTATTTAACTGAAACATTCAACTAAGATATTGTTTATTAAGTATTAGATAATATAGATTTGTGCGATGTATCACTTTACCTATATGAAGTCAGCTTATATCACTGCTGTTATTCCAGCTTGCCTGGAATCTGACAGCAGGAGAATTTTAGGTTCAGATTCCCGACGCGTTCACTTCGCTCACTTGCGGGAATGACGAATTATGTAGGCGCTTCACAAACCTAAAATGATACTGTGCGATAAGTATTCAAATGTAAATTTAAATTGAGTATGCATCTGCGTAATCAGCGAAAATCAGCGTTAAGCAGCGATCCTAATAATCTTTACTATGAAATTTTGATTATCCATCAGGAGGAGATATGTTAAAGAAAACAGCGATTATTTTTCTGACGTCGATATCTCTCTTTACTATTGCCTGCGCCTCAGCGCTCGGTTTTCAGCCTTTTTCGGCGCAGAGCGGCCTCGACTCTATTAATTGGACCGCTGTTACTCCGGCGCTAAGCGCCATCAACCGCGCCGCTTTGGGGCACATTGGGGATTACATCTACGTTTTCGGCGGACTGCCTGCCCGGAACACGGCTATGGCTTTTCATATCCCCACGGAACAATGGTTTAATGCCCCCGAGCCGCCCCAAGCCGGAGAAAATTGGAACGCGGTGGTGGCTGCAGGTGAATTGTATCTGATGCCCCCCGGACGTGGTCAAGGCCAGATTCAGAAATTCACCCCCGTCGGAGGAGGCCCCTCCGGAACCTGGACCCAATTCGCCGTCTATCCCCAACCCACCTGGGCTTTCGCCGCAGCCTGGGACGGGGGAAACTACATCTACTGCGCCGGAGGCTCCCAAGCCGGATATTCCGCAAACGCCTATCGACTCAATCTTACCACTGCTTCCTTCGACACCCTTCCCCCGATGCCGGAATCGAGAGGTTATGTGGGGGGAGCGTTTCTGAACGAAAGATTCTATGTGGTGGGCGGTCTGGGAGGGAATCCCGCCGGGGACAGCGCCTGCTTCGAATTCAATCCTGCTTCCCATAACTGGAGTCGGAAAGCCGATTTGCCGGTTCCGGTCGGATTTACTTGTTTCTGCACTGCCTCCAGCCCCAATTACCTCTATGTCGTCGGCGGAAACTACGGCTACGGCTCGCGCCAGACCGATGCGGTGCAGGTTTACGACCCTGCCGCCGATACCTGGACGCTGGAAACTCCCCGCATAACCTCTCATGGCACTAATGCCGCCTGCTATGTCCCTCATGGACACTATCTTTTCGATTTGGGAGGTTACGACGGGGGCTCCTACTATGTGACCGGATGGAAGGGGCTGGTTTCAGGCGAAGCGGACATCATTGTTACCTTGACTCCCCATAATTCCCCGATTCAAATCCCCGCGGGCGGCGGGAATTTTGCCTTCGATGCGGTCATCGAAAATTTGACCGCCCATCAGATTATTTTCGATGCCTGGACTGATGTGATTTTGCCCAATGGAGCAGTGTTAGGGCCGCTGGTGCTGCGCACCGGCATCGCCATCGCCCCCGGTCAAACCATCACCCGCACCGGCATCGCTCAATCTGTGCCCGGCAACGCTCCCCCCGGAACTTATAACTATATGGGCAGCGCCGGAACCTATCCCGGAACAGTGGAAGACAGTGACTGCTTCCCCATAATCAAACTCCCCGGCGACGCCTCACCCAATCACAACCAGGGCTGGTCTGTTTCCGGCTGGAATGAAAACACGGACGCCTCTTCCATTCAGCATTCATCATTCGGTATTCAGTATTCATATCCTAATCCCTTCAACGCCTCCACCGCTCTCAGCTTCAAGCTTCAAACCGCCGGCTATATAAAATTGGCGGTCTACGATATCTCCGGCCGGGAAATCGCCCTCCTCGCCGAAGGTCTCTTTCCCGCCGGAACGCATCAGGCGGAATGGGATGCGTCGGGGATGGGTAGCGGGGTTTATTTCGCGAAGTTGACCGCTGATAACACCGTGCACACCCAGAAATTGCTGCTGGTGAAGTAAATCCAGTCCCCGGTTTCCATAGTTAACCTTTTATGTGAAGTAATCGAATATAATAAAATTTACATTGAGACTTGATTTATTCAAAAATGGTGTTACATTATCTTTAGGCTATATTTGTTTCGTTAGCTCACTGTGCGCCAATCCGCCTACGCTGGATTGAGCATTAGTATTTCGGAGAATGCTAACGGAGATTAGTTAAATTTACATTATAAGACCAAAGGAGGGATTAAAATGTTCAAGTGTTTTGTTGTCTTTTGCGTTATACTTTGCCTTACCTCTTTCTCATTCGCGGAAATACCTCTCATCG
This sequence comes from uncultured bacterium, assembly GCA_964421875.1. GTDB lineage: Bacteria > Electryoneota > Tariuqbacteria > Tariuqbacterales > Tariuqbacteraceae > CAYQZD01. The sequence continues at coordinate 8,342 of CAYQZD010000120.1, read as the reverse complement.
AGCGTATGGCAAACGGCGATTTCGACGCGGAAACAAGTTGTCCCCCAGGCTCCCCCTGGATGACCGACCAGGTCTCCTGGACGCAGGTAGCCGATACGCCTATCATCTTTTACCGCGCTGCCTGCGGAGTTTTGGGTAATTATTTCTATTGTTTTGGTACTAGCGGAATCACTTGCCCCGCCAATGCCTACAATCTCATTACCGAACAGTGGGAGCCATCGACTCCGCCGCCAACTGGGGTCGGCAACTGGAACGGTGTCACCACTAATGACGCTCTCTATCTTATAGGTTGGTACGGAGATGGAGGCTATGGAAACCAGATCCAGAAGTTTGTGCCCACTGGCGGCAGCCCCACCGGAACCTGGACCTCTATGGCAAACTACCCAATGGCGCGCTGCGGGATCGCAGCCGCCTGGGACGGGGGAAACTTTATTTACGCTGCAGGTGGGAATCCCGCCAGCGCCGACGCTAATAAATACGATATTGCCAACAACAGATGGATTCCCATCGCTAGTATGACCTACTCCGAATCATATGCCGGGGGCGCTTTCGTGAATGGTAAGTTCTATGTAATTGGAGGCACAAGTTCACCTACCCTTAACAGGGAGTACGACCCGGCCGCCGATACCTGGACTTTCAAGACGCCGGCTCCGTCCCCGCTCTACTTCCCAATGTTCAACACAACTAACAATGATCACTACATCTTTGTCATCGGGGGCGGCGGCTATAATACTACATGGCCGTCCTCGAATCTGGTACACACCTATAATCCCGCCACCGATACCTGGTTCGCTGAAACTCCACTGCCCTTAGAAATAGGTATGAACTCTGCATGCTGGGTCGGGCGCGGCGTAGTGATGAGCGCGGGGGGACGCAATATGTCTATTGTTGTGAATTGGACCTTCAAAGGCGAAAACTTCCCCTCTACTGGCGCAGGACATGACCTTGAAATTACCCTGACCCCCAACTTTCCCCCGATTCGAATCCCCGCCGGAGGCGGAATGTTCTCCTTTGACGCACAGGTGGAAAATATCACCGCCGCGCCGCTTGTCTTCGACAGTTGGACCGATATTACCTGTCCCAATGGCGCAATTGTCGGTCCCTTGATTCTTCGAACAAATATAACCGTGGGCGCTAACGCATCTATTCTTCGAACCGGTATCGTACAGTATATGCCAAGAACCGCTCCTGCGGGACAATACACCTATAACGGTTATGCGGGAATCTATCCCGGAACTATCTTCGACGACGACAGCTTCCCCGTCATCAAACAGCCGGGAGACGCCGCGCCGGAATGCAATCGAGGCTGGGAAGTCACAGGCTGGTTCGGAGATGAAGGAAACCTAACTCCCGCGGAGATGACCCTCTTCGGCGCTAATCCCAATCCCTTCAATCCCACCACCGACATCGAATTCGCCCTGCCGCAAGCGGGTGAAATCTCCCTCGTGATCTACGACATCCGAGGCAGGGAAGCAACGCGCCTGCTTGAAGGGATAATGCCCGCTGGACGCCACTCCGTCACCTTCAATGCTTCCAGCCTCCCCAGCGGCGTCTATTTCGCTAAACTGACCGCCCCCGGCTCCACTCAAACCCAAAAACTGCTGCTGGTGAAATAGGTCCGGTTGCCGGTTGTAAGTTTGCCTGTAGGGGCGTTCAATTGAACGCCCCTTTTATTTCTTAACGCCGCCTAATTCCTGCACCCTGACCAGATTTGTCATTGCGAGCGAAGCGAAGCAATCGCGTGATATTCACCAATTTAATGTGCCCGCCGGATCCCCGCACTCTGATGCATTTCCACCGAAATCCATCCGCCAATTGTCATTCCGGCGCAGCCGCAATCCATCCCCGCAGGGGCGGTTCGCGAACCGCCCTCTCCGGAAAACACCCATACCGCAAACTCTATCCTCTTCATCTTATCTGGGTAATCTGCGAACATCTGCGCAGATCTGCGATTCGAAGACTACTATGTCACAAAATTTGCAATTCTCTTTAAATCCCGTTTAATTATAAACGGCTATACATATGCTTTGCGCTGAGCGCCGTTTTCCAGTGCAGAATTTGCGCATTTATTCACCGCACGAATCCATTAATTTCACGCCTTTATATGGGTCGGACCGCCACACCGATAGAATACAAAAATTCGGAGGAATCATGAGGAGAATGCTGTTTATATTTATCCTGCTTTTCCCTATTAGTATCCTGTTCGCAGCGGAATCGAATCTTGTATTAGTTCCCGCTCCGGATAATTACAAAACCCTGACTGAAGTCGGTTTCCTGCTTTTCCACCGCGCGGGAGACTACTGGATCGGAATCCTGCCTGCCGAAGCGCCTCTGCCGCCCGGCGGAAGAGTTTTAACCGATTATGACCCTCAAAAGGGCGATATCTACCGCCTGATAATGGAGTCCCCCGCTGAAGCCAATCAACTGTCTGGCAGGGTGAACATCCTCTATAGTGAAGGAAGCGAGGCTCTCATCCAGGCCGCCAGGGAACAGCTTCGAGCCCTCCCCGCACTCAAGGCGCAATGGATTCGAGTTTCCACAAGGCCGAAACCGATGGGATACTCCGGTGTAGAAATTCCCCCCAGCGATGATTTCCATCCCATTGTACAGACCTTCGTGGACCAAATCAATCAGACTTTGTATGTCAACATTGTCCAAACCTTGGAAAACTTCACCACCCGTAACACCTACACCTCTAACTGCGACAGCGCCGCCCATTGGATACAGGCACAGTTCCAGAGTTACGGATTGACTACCCAACTCGACCCATTCTCGATTTCAGGATACACTAAATACAATGTTGTGGCTGAACTTTTAGGGACAGTTCACCCCGATTCCCTAGTATTGGTTGTGGCTCATTATGACGCAACCGCCGGCCGTCCCTCGGAGCCGGAACCGGTCTCCCCCGGCGCCGACGACAATGGATCGGGAACCGCCTGTGTGCTGGAATGCGCCCGAATTCTGTCCCAATATCAGTTTGAAAGAACCATCCGCTTCGTAACCTTCGCCGGTGAAGAGCAGGGGCTGGTGGGAAGTGAAGACTATGTATCGAATTTGATGCAGGCCAACGCTAGATTGGTGGGCTGTTTCAACTATGATATGATTGCCTGGTCCGGCTCCGATCCGCCCCCGCCCGATTTGATTATCTACACCGACTTCAATCCCTTATCCATCGCTATGGCGGACAAAGTGGCTGACGCAGTTTACTCCTTCGTCCCCAGCGGGGTGGAGCCGGTTATTCTCTATGAACCCGGAATGGGCTCCTCCGACCACGGACCCTTCTGGGATGTGGGATGGCCCGCTATCTGCGGCATCGAAGAGCGAGCATGGGGACCTGACTTCAATCCATACTATCATTCCGTTAACGACCTGGTGGTCAACTGCGATATGGATTACGCCGTCAACTGCACCCGAGCCGCCATCGCCGCACTGGCAGAATACGCCGGACCCATCACCGCCTCAGGACCGGCTCTCTCCATCGCTGACTGGGAAATCAGCGAGGTCGCCGGAAACGGCAACGGGCTTCCCGACCCCGGAGAAACCGTGAATATTCTGGTTACCCTGCGGAATATGGGCGTAAGTTCCGCCGCCGGGATTTCCGCAATTATAGCTACAACCGATCCCAATCTTACCGTCCTGCAAAACAGCGCATCTTTCCCTAATCTTGCTCCCCAGCAGACCGGCACAGCCTATCAGCCCTACTCCGTGGCCATCGACATTAACTGCCCCCAAGGAGCGCTGGTGACCGCAAGCCTCAATATCACCGCCGGGGGAGGATACCAGCGTGTTGCGCCCCTCTACTTCACCGTCAGCGACCCCGTCAACCTGCCCTTAGGACCGGACAGCTACGGTTACCGGGCTTATGACAGTTTCGACCCGGAAGGCCCCGCATACGACTGGATTGAAGTTGACCCCGGCGCCGGTGGTTCAGGTACCCTGATTAACTTCACCGGAGACGACCAAACTGAACAGGTCAACCTCCCCTTCGCCTTCAGGTATTACGGTCAGGACTATAACAATATTTCAGTCTGCTCCAACGGCTGGATTGCTATGGGGACTACCGCCAGCACCGACTATAGCAATTCCCACATTCCCGACCCGGACGGACCTCCGGCGATGATAGCCCCCTTCTGGGAGGATTTATCTCCCCAGCTTCTGGGAAGCGTCAGCTATTATCACCACCAGATTGACCATTCATTCATCGTTGAATTCAACGGCGTGCGCCAATATCGCCCCACCTCAGCCGTTGAAACCTTCGAAGCAATCCTCTATGACCCGAATTACCGCCCCACCATTACCGGAGATGGAGAAATTCTCTTCCAATACGCTGGTTTGTCCGATCCCGGTTCCTGCACCGTTGGCATCGAGGATAACACCCAGACCGTAGGCCTCGAATACCTCTACAACGGAGACTACGATTCCACTGCGGCTCAGCTCCGCCCCGGTATGGCGGTGCTGTTCACCACCCTGCGTTCAGCCTCCCCGCTGGTTATTACCCTTACGCCGGCTAATCCCCCGGTGCAAATCCCCGGCTCCGGCGGAACCTTCGATTTCACCGTTTCTATCCGCAACGACGGAGCTTCCCTTCAGACCTTCGACGGCTGGATAGTGGCGCGCCTGCCCAATGGAAATATATACGGGCCCATCATACTGCGCGCCGGACTCAACATCCCGGCCGGAGCCACTTTGCAGAGGCAGCTCACACAATCCGTCCCCGCTGCGGCTCCGATGGGCAGTTACTCCTACATCGGCAGAGTGGGCTCCTTCCCCGATAGCGTCTGGTCTGAGGACGAATTCCCCTTCGTAAAGCTCGCCGGCGACGCTCCTCCAGCGCACAACCAGGGCTGGACTGTTCACGGCTGGGACGAAAACACGGACGCCTCTTCTATTCAGCATTCATCATTCGGTATTCAGTATTCATATCCTAATCCCTTCAACGCCTCCACCGCTCTCAGCTTCAAGATGCAAGCTGCCAGCAATGTAAAGCTGGCGGTGTATGATGTTTCCGGACGGGAAGTGGCGGTGTTAGCGGAGGGATACTACAACGCCGGAACGTATCGAGCCGTATGGAACGCCTCAACCGCACCCAGCGGCGTCTATTTCGCCAAGTTAACCGCCGCCAATACTGTGCAAACCCGGAAACTGCTGTTGGTTAAGTGAGTCTCGAGTCTTAAATGTAAAAATTTCATTGTGCCGCCGGGTCCTTGCACCCGGCAGCATATATGTACTACTGTGCAGCAGAGTCCCCGAACTCTGCTGCATTTCCGCCGAAATCCACCCACCAATTGTCATTCCGCCGCAGCCGGAATCCTTCGTACCCTTTCCTGTAATCCTGCCCCTACCCTCCTTTTTTCTGCAAACACTTGACAATATCAAAGATTTTGATTTATTTGTAGGAATCATATCATAGAGGTCTCTATGAAAAGAGTCATTTTACTCCTCACCGCCGCATACCTCCTGATTCCCTCGACAAAAGCGGCGACTCTGCGCGTCCCTTCCCAATATTGGCGAATCCAGGCCGCAATAAACGCCTCCGTCAACGGGGATACGGTTTTGGTCGCTGACGGTGTGTACGCCGGCTCCGGCAACAAAAACCTCGATTTCAGCGGTAAAGCCATAGTGGTGATGTCTGATAACGGTGCTGAAAACTGCATCATCGACTGTGAAAACGACGGTCGCGGATTCTACTTCCATTCGTCTGAAGACACAAATTCCGTATTGAAGGGATTCACCGTCAGAAACGGTCGTACCTATCCCGGCGGAGGTATCTTCTGCAATTGCTCCAGTCCTAAAATTACTGATTGTGTGCTCAAAGACAATGTCGCAGTCGGCGGTTGAGGCAATAGAGGCGGCGGGATCGGCTGCAATTCTTCAGGAGCGGTAATTTCGGATTGCATTTTCTTTGCGAACAATGTCGCCGGCAATGGAGGAGGGATTTGGTGTGCAGGATTTGGCGCGGTCATTGATAAATGTGTATTCACCGGAAACACCTGCACCGTTACCGGTGGCGGGATTTTATGTTCAGGCGAGGTAACCATTAGCAACTGCACCGTAAATGGGAATTCAGCTACATCTTGGGGCGCGGGAATACACTGCGAGGATTACCTGCCGGTTATCGTGAACACCATTGTGGAGGGTAACCTCCTGGGGAGCGGTGTTCATTTCAGCGCATACCCTAATGTCCCCCCGTCTTACTGCGACTTTTTTAACGACCAAGGCCCGAATTTCAGCGGTGAAGGTATCCCTCCGAACCTCGGTCAAATCGTAACTGTCAACGCCAACGGCGACTCCTGTGATAACTTATACAATATTTTCCGCAACCCCCGGTACCAAACTAATATCGGTGATTCTGCGTTCCGCCTCAGATCAAATTCACCCTGTATCGACGCCGGCGATCCCACGTTCCCACTTAACCTCGACGGCACCATCGCCGACATCGGAGCCTACTACCATCATTACGGTCCCGGAATGTTTACACTCTCGATAACGCCCCATAGTCAAAACATCATAATCCCTTCAACAGGCGGCTCCTTCGTATTCGATGCCCACATTATGAACACCACTGCCCGAACCTTGTTCTTCGATGCCTGGTCCGAAGTTATAGATAATTATGGGCGCACGGTTTCTCCGGTGCTGTTACGCAGAAACCTATCCATTAATACGGCTTCCACCATCATCAGGGAAGTCACCCAATATGTCCCCGGAAGCGCTCCCTGGGGAAACTACCGTTATAGAGTTAACATCGGAATTTACCCGGACTCGACAGTGGATGCCGACAGTCTAAGCTTCTTAAAATGGCCGGGATTGGATGCGATAGGGAAGGGGGGAGGATGGAATACGCACGGCTGGACTGTTTTCGGCTGGGACGAAAACACGGATGCTGCTTCCATTCAGCATTCATCATTCGGTATTCTGCATTCATACCCTAATCCCTTCAATGCCTCCACTGCTCTCAGCTTCAAAATGCAAGCTGCCAGCAATGTAAAACTGGCGGTGTATGATGTCTCCGGCCGTGAAGTGTCGGTATTGGTGGAGGGATACCATAACGCCGGAACGCATCGTACTGTATGGGACGCCTCAACCGTGTCCAGCGGCGTCTATTTCGCAAAGCTAACCGCTCCCGGCTCCACTCAAACTCAAAAACTGCTGCTGGTGAAATGAACACTGAAAGCTAACTTATTATAATCCATTAAAACATATTAACTAAATTCTCTAATGGAGGAGTTACTATGTGTAAAAAAACAATCGTTCTCACAGCGGTGTTAATCTTGATTATATCGTCGTTTTCCGCTGCCGATGACGATAAATCATGGCTCCCGCCCGCCGCTATTGAACTTAACGATGATTACTCTATCGAAAGTAATCCCTGCCGAGACTTGACATCGGCCCCGCGTATCCATAACGGAACCGATGAACTCGTAATAGAGGAATTCGGAGCTTATACTCAAACCTGGTCTCCGCGAACCAATGCCAGCCGGGGAAACGTATTCTACGTCGATAGCACTGTGAATCTTTTTGAGCACAGTTTCCACCTCAATATCTCCGGAGCGGCGACTCCCCTGTGCTTCTTCGTCTATCAAGGCGCAGCATATCCCGGCGCATTCACCTTGGTGGATTCAGTTACAATAGACAATCAGGGTCCCGGCGAACAGTTCTATGCCTCCGGGGAGCGGAATTATGAAATGGTTCAGGGCTATTACTACTTCATCGGACCCGCCTGGCAAGGGTCGGCAGGATACGGACGCGGAGGACCCAATCCCCCGGTTTACTGCTCCTTTGGATATCATCACAGTGGCATCGGAACTTCAGGCACAACTTATCCGGTGACTCCAACCATTGCCAACCTCAGCTATATCTCGGTTCCCGCGTATCATCAGATAATCACCACCGGCTCCCCTTCAGGTCTGTCGGTCTCATTGACTCCCCATAATCCGCCGATACAAATCCCCGCCGGAGGCGGAATCTTCAGCTTTGACGCCGCAGTGCAAAACACTTCCGACAGCGCCATCGTTTTCGACGCCTGGACTATGGTAATCCTTCCCAATGGAGCAGCCTATGGCCCCATTATCAGGCGCGACCGCCTCACCATACCCGCAGGCGCTGTCATTCTGAGAACCCTAAACCAGAACGTACCTATGATCGCGCCTGCAGGAAACTATACCTACAAGGGTTATGCAGGCGTTTACCCCGACTCCATCGTCGCCGAGGATGAATTCCAATTCTCCAAATTGGCGGGAGAAGCATTAAGCGGCAATCCCGTCAATTCTTGGATTTGCTCCGGCTGGGACGACGATACCGACGCTCCCTTAATTCTTAATTCTCAATTCTTAATTCTCAATTCG
>CAYQZD010000119.1:0-10970 GCA_964421875.1 uncultured bacterium | reverse complement strand
GTATACCACTGCGACATTTCCCAAGTTTCAGGTTTGGAACAGCCCCATAAAAAAGAACTCAAAACCGTAGTAAATAAAATAACATGTAATAAGCTTTTCATGATTCAAACTGGAGTAAATTCTGAGTAAGGATAAACTGTAGATTGTTATTCTTTGTAAATAGCGGCGGCGTATCCCGTGAGCCGTTATAATTTCTTCGGGGTGCGGGGAATCGCCAAGAGAATCCATCGAATGATGGTTCAATCGATGAAGTCGGGAACGGCGCGGTAAACGGGACAATCATGGCACCGCATAGACTTCTCTTCAAGCGAATAATCGCTTCGCAGCCAACAAGGTTCCTGGAGGTTGCGGTAATTTGGGCATTTTTCCCGTACAGAAGGGTCACATCCAACCACTTCCCAGCAACGCTGACCGGCAAGTTTGCAATGGATTTCTTCCAAACTCATATCTTTGAGTCTGGAAGAACCTATCATAAGACGGATGTAATCCAAATCGCATTCTGAGTAAAGGCGTTTACCGTGTACGGTTCTGGCGGAGAGCAAAATCCCGGCTTTTTCAAGACTTCGTAAAAATGGAACCACCACGCCGAGTTTTTTAGCAGCTTCGCCTATCGAATATATAGCCTGATATCTTTCCTCCATAATCGACCTTGACATTATTAATATTGTTCCAAAATACAGATAAATGAGCATTATGTCAAGTTAAATGTCAATATTTAATGGGCTTTTTAACATTTTCCCTAAAAAATCCGGATCAGTTCCTTATTAAATGCAAATACTTATCTAACTTTATAGTTAATATTATCATTGGTTTATATGTCCATTTTCATTTCTGCAACTTGTGGCTCGGACCTGAAGCAGAAATCCGATTTTATCCTTGGAAACATCTCCGGGAATCGGCTTTCGCCGGAGTGACATCTCATTTGTCTAAACAGTGAGGTGGACGAAAAGAGATTAATGTTGTTCATAAAAAATAATATGTTATGAATCTAAAAACTTTTTTCAGCCTGTAACTAAAATGGAGAAGAACCAAAAATCCAATAGAATACGGGAGGACTAATTAAGTAAAAGTAATTATTAACCATCTTGAAATTTGATAATTAAGGAAAAAAAAATTAATTTCATAAGTCGAAACTTTAAATGATGAACACGGTTTCTCTTATAAATGGAATATCCTCCATAGAAATCGAGCTAATAAAGTAATTGAGGAATGAATATCTCTACGGCTGTCCTATATCCGCCGGATTACGTAATAAAACTCTGTCCTGCAGACTTAACACTGACCGCCGGCTGCCGTTAGCAAATCAAAATTATATAAAAACAATAACCTATGAGGTAGGTTATGATTAGAAAAATATTCTATCTTATCCTTCCCATCGCAGCTATAGTCTGGGTCAATTCAACCTACGGCTCACTGCTCATCAAAGGGCGGTCGCTTGAACTCGGCGCGGGGAATCCCATTGCCAGCGACCTCTATGTATTCAGCCAAAACTTCGATAACGAGCGAGCGGTTCAGGGCGACTTGATTGCCTTCTGTCAATGGCTGTATCAGGAGGGCGCCGTAGAAGAAAACCTTTATGGCTTTGCTCAGACTATAGAAATCGACGGGGATGTAGGAGGGGATTTCATCGGTTTCGCACAAAACATCCGGGTCGACGCTCAGGTGGGCGGGGGAATACGAGCCGCCTGCTCCGACTTCAGAATCACCAGCTTGGTCGACGGTGAAGCGGTTATCGCCGCCGGAAAGGTTGTCATCGAACAAAACGCTGTCATTAATGGTAACCTCTATGTGTTCTGCGAAGAAGTCGATATTGCAGGGGAAATCAGGGGAAATCTCTTTGCAACCGTAGAAAAATTTCGACTTTCCGGAACGGCAGCGAAAAATGTGAAGGTGGTTTTAACCGACGATGAGGAAATGAAAGAAACCCGTAAGGAAAGCGACGAAGGTGAATCCCAAGCTATCTTCATCACCTCTACAGGGACAGTGGAGGGAAATTTCATCTATTGCTGCCCGGGCCGGGTCGATGAGAGTTTTTCCTCTAGCGTTAAGGGTGATGTTATATACAGAGAATGGCTGCCAAAAGAGATTGAGAAGGGCTGCGGATTCTGTTGGATGTTTAAAACCCTGCTGTTGATAGCCAACCTCATCATAGCTTTCATCCTTATCGGTTTCTTCCGGATAAAAATGAGGGAGCTGTTCGAATCCTTCGCCGAAAAACCCTGGCGGACCCTGCTTATCGGCTTGCTGGGATTCATTGTGATACCGGTAGCAGCCCTTATCGCTTTGGCGCTGGTCTTGACAATTCCCCTCAGCGCAATACTGATAGTGGTTTACGGGCTGTTCCTCTATCTGGGATGGATAACCGCGGGCACGCTGTTGGGAACACTGGTATTCAATCTTTTCCGCAATCCCGCGCCTTCCCTGTTCCTCTCGGCGTTGATTGGGCTGCCTTTGTTGTGCCTGCTGGGATGGATTCCCTTTATCGGTGTTATAGTAAGTCTGGCGGCTTTGATTTGCGGAATGGGATTGATGATGGTATGGACCTATATGGCGCTGCGCCCCTAATCTTAGCAAAAATCGACAGCGACTTGAATAAATCCTCATTCGAGGGTCTCTTCCGCGACCTTGCACAACTTAAGATGAAAATTCACGGCTCGCGGGATGCGATGCCGCTATTTTCAGGATAAACCCTCATCAGCCGTACGGCTGACAACTTAGCATGAAAATGTATCGGCCGCTCATCTGCATTCCCACGCAGGAGCGTGGGAACGAGGAAATGCTGCAGAGTGCGGGGACTCTGCAGCACACAGTTTTGACTTGCTGACTTGCCGACCTGTTGACTTGAAGACTATTTTCAAGGTAAACAATTAAAGATATTGAGATAACTAAAGATTGAACTGGCAAAAGATTTTCCGCCTATTGAACTGGACTAAAGGTTCTAAAATAAACGATTCCGTGATGAATAGATACAAGGCGCTCTTCGTATGCACCGGCAACACCTGCCGCAGCCCTATGGCGGAAGCGGTGCTTAAGAAAATGCTGCAGGAGCAGGGGTCCCAACTGGTGTCGGTTCAAAGCGCGGGAACCGCGGCGCTGCCGGGAATTCCAGCCTCCTTCATCGCTGTCTCGGTACTCAGAACACATAGAGTAAGCCTGATGAATCATCGCAGCCAACCTGTTACCAGAAAACTTATGGAACGAAGCGATATGGTGTTGGCTATGGCTGAGGACCATTACGAATTCCTGCGGGAAAAATTCCCCAAGTTTAAAGATAAGGTCCATCTTTTGAAAAGCTACGGACGCGATGATGAACTACCTCCGGAGCAGCTTTCGGTAGTCGATCCGATTATGGGAAATTGGGAATTATACGAAGAAGTTTACCAGGACATCCAAGCCGAAATGGAAAGGATCACTCCCCTGATAATAAACGAATCAATGGACAAGTTCTGAAAGCCAATGCTCAGTATATCGGCAATGGTGTTAACCTACAATGAGGAAGCGAATCTATCCCGATGCCTCGCCAGCCTGGATTTTTGCCGGGAAATCGTAGTGATCGACTCTGGCAGCACCGACCGAACTGTCGATATTGCGCGGAAATTCACCGATAAAGTCCTTCATAGAAAGATGCAGGGATTCGGCGCTCAAAGGAATTGGTGCATCGAACAGGCTGAGAACGATTGGATTTTCTGGTTGGACGCCGACGAGGAAGTCACGCAAGAACTGAAACAAACCATTGAATACATCCCCGCGAACACGCCGCATTCGGGATTCTGCGTAAACCGCAGCACTTTCTACCTTGGGCGGTGGATTCGCCACAGCGGTTGGTACCCTCAATATGTCCTGAGATTATTCAACCGCAAACGGGGAAGATGCAGTGAGGCTGAAGTCCATGAAAGCATAATCATCGAAGGAGAATCTGCCCGACTCAAAGGCGACATCCTGCATTATCCCTATCCCAGTCTTTCCCGCCATATTCGGAAAATGGATACCTACACCAACCTCTCCGCAAAACAAAAGTACAAATCGGGGCGGCGCTTCAATCCCTGGAAAGCGGTATTCGCCCCTCCGGCAGAGTTTATAAAAAAATATTTCCTGAAACTGGGAATCCTCGACGGAATCCCCGGATTGGCCATCGCCGCTTCCTCAGCTTATTATGTGTTCTTAAAACAGGTCAAGTTATTCGAAATTCAGAAAAAGATGGAGAATACAAATACGGAAACCAATGCATAGTATAATCTGCAGAGTCTCACCTGGATTGATAAGCTTATTCCTGGTGTTCTTTTCTCACAATGGAATTTTCGCCGAAGAAAAGGTAGAAGATGTCCACCGAATCCAGCCGAACAACTATTTCGGCGTGGGAGAGCGGATGGTTTTCAATTTGGGCTACGCTTTTATCAATGCAGGAAAAACCGTGATGTCCATCGACAGCGTTATTGAAGTCGGGGGTAAAAAATGCTATCAGGTCGTATCGAGAGTGAATTCGAATAAAACCTTCGATTTGATCTACAAGGTCCGTGATTATGTGGAGACCGATGTCGATATCAAGGGAATATTCTCCCGGCGATTTGTGAAACGACTCCAGGAAGGAAGCTACCGCGCAAGCAAGGAAGTGCTATACGAACAGGAGAGGGGACTGGCGCATATGCTGGACAAGGGTGTTTACAAACAAACCTTCCCGGTCGAACCTTGCGCCCAGGACATACTGTCCGCGCTCTTTTTCATGCGCACCTTGGACCTCTGTGTGGGGGACACTGTCAGTGTAAACCTCTTCGATGTACACAAATCATACCCACTGAAAGTGCGGGTTAACCGTAAAGAGAGAATAAAAGTCCCGGCCGGAGAATTCGATTGTCTGGTGCTGGAACCCTTCCTGGAATCGGAGGGTATGTTCCGTTCCAAAGGCAAAATCGAAATCTGGCTCACCGACGACGAGCGCAAAATCCCGGCGCTGATGCGAACCTATATCATCATCGTGGGACACATCGATGCAAAACTGACCGAATACACACCGGGCGTCCCTTATACTAACAGCGCCGGGGAATAAGGGCGAATACTTCAATTAGTCAAAGGTTAATCTTCAATCAAACTGCTATTACCGGACTTCCTGACTTGTTTCTAATAAGAGATGAGGAATATCCACTGTGAAACGACACCCTAAAATAGATTTAAGTAAGGTCAAAACATATTCCATCTCCAGCCTGGCTCGCAAGGTCGAGGCCGGTTCCTTGGGACAGGTTTTTACGCCCGGGCTGGAATTCGAACTCTATATAAAAGCGCTGCCCAACCTCCTCAAAGCAGGCGAATTGAAGGAACTGGTGAATTTCTGGGCGGAAGCGGCGCTTTCCGGAAAAAAATCCCTGCTAATGATGGGAGCCCACCCCATTAAGGCGGGGCTCTCCCCCATCATCATCGACCTGATTGAAAACGGTTTCATAACCGGCGTCGCCGGTAATGGCGCCGTGGCAATTCATGACTGTGAGATGGCTCGAATCGGCCGGACTTCAGAAGAAGTAATCGAGGGACTGGAAGACGGAACTTTCGGAATGGCTCGTGAAACCGGTGAATTCATCAATGGAGCGGCAATAGTAGCGGCGGAAGAGGACGCCGGGTTTGGCGAAGCCTTAGGTGAAATGTTGGAAAAGGAAAATCCCGCCTATCGGGAGCTGTCGATCATCCTCGCCTGCCGCCGCAAAGAAATCCCCTTCACCGCACACGTGGCGCTGGGAACCGACATCGTCCACCAACAGCCCTCATGCGACGGCGGAGCGGTCGGAACAGCGACCTTCAACGACTTTAAAATACTGGCGCACCAGGTTGCGCAACTATCAGAGGGAGTGGTGGTGAACCTGGGGTCGGCGGTGGTGATGCCGGAAGTTTTCCTCAAAGCTTTGACCGTAACCAGGAATCTGGGAGCCGAAGTTAAGCGCTTCGCCGCCGCAAATTTCGATATGATACAGCATTACCGGCCCAATACCAATGTCCTGCAACGCCCCGCACTCACCGGAGAAGGGAAAGCGTTCACCTTCACCGGACACCACGAACTGATGTTACCCCTGTTAGCGGCGATGCTGAAATCACGCCTCAACCAAGATTATTAAGCTGACACTGCCTCCTGAATTGATTTAAAAAAGAATACTTGATTTTAAGCAAAGAAATGATTATATTAATTAGCTGAAAATTTGTGGGGAGAAGCAAAGTTTTCTTTGAAAATAGCGGCAGCGTCGATACGCGAGCCGTGAATTTTCATCTTAAGTTGCGCGAGGTCGCGAAAGAGATCCTCGTATGAGGATTTATTGACCTTAGCGCGGTTTGTCGCCGGGGTGGCGGAATTGGTAGACGCAAGGGACTTAAAATCCCTCGGATAGTTATATCCGTGCCGGTTCGATTCCGGCCCTCGGCACCAACTGAAAACGGTGTCAGACAATCGAACGATAACTCTGGGCGATTAGCTCAGTTTTGGTTAGAGCGCTTGCTCGACACGCAAGAGGCCACTGGTTCAAGTCCAGTATCGCCCACCGAACCCATATATCAATAAAACAAGGGGTAGTCAGCATAACTAAAGCCGTATACAGTCACCAGGAGGGGGGAGGAGGCTATTAAGTATAAAAGCAAACCTGTGGGTAAAGCGCCCCGGGTAAATCAGGAGATTTCCGCTCCTCAGGTGCGGCTCATTGGAGCCGAAGGCAATCAAATAGGGATTGTCTCTGCCAAAAAAGCCCTGGTAACCGCCCAGGAGGAAGGTCTGGATCTGGTCGAAGTCGCCGCGCAAGCCAATCCCCCGGTGTGCCGGATTATGGATTACGGAAAATACCGGTACGAACAGAGCAAACGAGAAAAAGACGCCAGAAAAAAACAGCACACCGTTCAGATCAAAGGTATCCGGCTCACTCCCAATATCGACGACCACGATTTCAATTACAAGCTTGAAGCCGCACGGCGCTTCATCGAAAGCGGTTTCAAAGTCAAGGTGACTGTCTTGTTCAGAGGACGTCTTATCACCCACAAGGAAATCGGGGTGCATACCTTGAAAAGATTCGAGGAAGGGCTGTTAGATATCGCCAAAAGCGAGGGGGACGCCAAGATGGAAGGACCTCGCAATATGGTAGTGATATACGGTAAGAAATAATCATCGACGCTTTAACTGCGAAAACAAACAAGGTCTCAAATGCCCAAAATGAAAAGCAACAGAGCCGCTAAAAAGCGGTTCCGGTTGACCGCAAGCGGAAAAGTAAGGCGGAATAAGGCCTACGCTAACCATATCCTGACCAAAAAAAGTCAGAAGAGGAAACGCAACCTGCGTAAAACCGGGCTGGTAGATTCCGCCGATACGGCCCGTGTGAAAGCTATGATTTAAAACTCATTGTGAATTTATTTGGAGCGATAAAATAATGCCGCGCGCAAGAAATAACCCCGCTTCTCACCGCAGACGTAAAAAAATCCTGAACGCCGCAAAAGGCAACGTAGGCGGCAGAGGACGCCTCCTCAGAAGCGCTAAAGAGACGGTGGAGAAGGGGCTGCAATACGCCTACCGCGACCGCAGAAATAAAAAACGGAGTTTCCGCCGATTGTGGATAATTAGAATCAACGCCGCTTGCCGCTTGAACGGGATGAATTACTCCAGCTTCATCGACGGCTTACTGAAAAAAGGCATTGAACTCGACCGAAAAGCCCTGGCAGACCTGGCGGTGCGCCATCCGGAGGACTTTAAACTGTTGGTGGAATCTGTAAGGTAGCACTTCTAAACAACATTCAAACCCGCTTCCCCGGCGGGTTTTTTATTTTCGGGAATGATGAACGGATTCGCATTATAAATAACGGTATAATAGACGCAATGCAGAATCTTCCTGATTCCGGATGCAAAACGCTAAGAGAATTATCCCAAAAAATGTCAAAAAAATTAACAAAATCCTTGACTCTTAAAATAAAATTTGTACATTCACTACTAAGAAAACAATATCCGCATAGTTAATATCAACTTGGAGTATTTATGAAAACTCGCTTCTGGATTGTTCTGTTAATCGTGCTCGCCACAGCGGCTGTATCCTTCGCTCAGTCGGTCATTGTCGGCAGATTAGTTGACGACGAGAGAAATCCTGTCGCCAACGCTACTGTAATCCTGCGCGGCAACGACAGCGTCGAAAGAACGGTGACCGAGAGAAACGGGTATTTCAGCTTTGAAAGCCTGAGAGCCGGAAGGTATGTGGTTGCCGGCGGCGTACGCGGGCAAGGCGTTGACCGCGAAATCGTTAGACTGGACCAGCGCCAGGTCGTCAGAGTCATTCTGGTCATCGACAGCGGCGGCTGCGGCTGCGGTGGTGGCTGCGGAGGCGGCTGCGGCGGTGGAGGCTGCGGCGGCGGTTGCGGCGGTGGAGGCTGCGGCGGCGGTTGTCATGGTCCATGATTAACCGTAGCCAATTTTTTCCTATTTAACCCTCTTACCTATTATTAGGTTCGAGGGTTTTTTTATTTTGTGATAAATCTTGACTATATCACGATTTTTACTTTCCTTACTGCATTGGACTAATTATTTCTTGAAGCAAGAGAACTCAATGTGCGCGCTCTACTTAGACTACTTTTAACTCCTGCCAACCGATTAACAAAAGGAGAACTATAATGAAAAAAAATTATCGCTATTCTGATGGGGGTGGGGATAGCAGCGATTTCGGCTATGGCGCAGCCTCAGCCTCCGGACACTGTCTGGACTAAAGCTTTCGGGGGAACCGCTACTGATCGGGGATATTTTGCCCTCCAAACCGCTGATGGCGGATTCGCCCTCGCGGGATACACTCAGTGCTACGGCGCGGGCGGAAGCGATTACTATCTGGTCAAAACCGACGCCGACGGCGACACCCTGTGGACTCGAACCTACGGCGGAACCGCTACCGACGAATCATATTGTCTCCAGCAAACCGCTGACAGAGGATTCGCAATATTTGGGAGATCCAATTCCTTTGGAGCAGGCTCCTACGATTACTACCTTATTAAAACCGACTCGATGGGCAGCCAGCAGTGGGTTGGAACCTATGGGGGAACCGGCTCCGAACGCGGTGAGTACTGCGGCTTGACTTCGGACGGCGGTTATATCCTCACCGGAAGGACAGCTTCCTTCGGCGCCGGAGGAGACGATATATTCCTGGTCCGGCTTAACGCCAACGGGGACACACTTTGGACCAGGTGTTACGGCGGTGTAGAAAATGATTGGGTGTACTGCGTCGAGCAGAACTCCGACGGAGGCTTCATCCTGACGGGCCGCACCTATTCCTACGGCGGAGGAGGCGGGGACGTTTACATAATCAGAACTGACGCTCAGGGCGATACGCTTTGGACCCGGGTTTATGGCGGAACCGGTTTCGATGGAGGATACGGCTGCCTGCAAACCGCCGACGGAGGCTTCATCATCGGTGGATTCACCTTTTCATCCGGCGCAGGGCTGGCGGATATCTATGTATTGAAAACCGACGCCAACGGCGATACCTTGTGGACACGCACCCTGGGGGGAGCGAATTACGATTACGGCTGGACTATCACTGAGACCTCTGATGGCAGCTATGTCGTAGCGGGAAACAGCAGTTCCTACGGAGCGGGATTGAACGATTTTGTTATAACTAAACTTGATGTGCAGGGAAATGAAATCTGGACTTGCTATGTGGGCGGAAACGACCGTGACTACTGCTACTCCGTGCGCCAGAATTCCGACGGCGGCTACATCCTCGCAGGGTATACCTCCTCCTTTGGCGCCGGAGGCTACGACTGCTGGATGGTGCGGTTCGAACCCGACGAAGTTCCAACTATCGATTTGTCCTTGACACCGCATAATCCACCGATTCAGATACCCGCTTCGGGCGGAAATCTCCTCTTCGACGCAACCATTATCAACAGCACGAGTAGCGGGATGAATTTCGACGCCTGGACTCAAGTAATCCTCCCCAGCGGTATGACCTTTGGACCTCTTATTCAGCGGAACAACCTCTCCATTCCCGCCGGAGCCACCATTATGCGGGTTGTAACCCAGACCGTTCCCGGCGGCGCTCCCACAGGCAACTACACCTACTTGGGATATGTGGGCGACTATCCCTTGAATGTGCTGGATTCCGACCAGTTCAACTTCGAAAAACTGGCGGGTGAAAGCGCGGAAAACACTCATCAAGGATGGGACATCTCAGGCTGGTTCGGGGATGATGAATCTGCTTCAATTCTAAATCCTTCATTCCTAATTCTAAATTCGTATCCCAATCCGTTTAATCCCTCCACCGCTCTCAGCTACAAGCTGCAAGCTGCAAGCAAGGTAAAGCTGGCGGTTTACGACATCACCGGCCGAGAGGTCGCGACGCTGGTGGACGGCTGTCTGCCGGAAGGGGCTCACCATGCGATCTTCGACGGGCGTGAATTGGCGAGCGGGGTGTATTTCGCGAGGTTGAAAATAAATGGAGATGTCTATACTAATAAACTTGTCTTACTCAAATAACCAACTCAAACCCTATGGGGGATACAATGAAAAAGACCCTGACCCTTATCTTGCTCGTTTTACTGACTGCGAACCTGGCGCCGGCCGCTGTTCTGCGCGTGCCTTCGCAATACCCTGATATCCACGCTGCGGTGAACGCCGCCGTGGAAGGCGATACCGTCCTCATCGCGGACGGAATTTACTCCGGCGAGAGGAATCGGAACATCGAATTCACCGGACAGAACATAGTGATTATGTCAGAAAACGGCCCCTATGAATGTGTCATCGACCTGGATAAGCTGGGCCGGGCTTTCTATATCCATCGCTACGAAACCAACGCCACCGTAATCGAAGGCTTAACCATTTGCAACGGTATGACCTTCACCAGCGGCGTGTATCGCAATCAAGGCGCCGGGATCCTAATCGACCGCGCCAGTCCCACTATCAGGAACTGTATCTTTCAGGAAGATTCCGCCCGCGGTTGATACGCCCGGGGCGGCGGGATCTGCTGCTATAATTCCAACAC
>CAYQZD010000118.1:0-11591 GCA_964421875.1 uncultured bacterium | reverse complement strand
CCGCAACACTACCCGATTGCTTCGTCCGCCTGCGGCGTCCTCGCAATGACAAATGGCGGCGGGTTAAGAACCCACCCTACGACTTCAATTTCCTTTCCGCTGTTTCAAGGTTTTCCCTGTATAGAATCACTGTCGGATGGTCCTCGGGGAAGAAATTCCGGGCAATCTCCAGAGCTTCGCTTATCTTATCCTTCGCCCCGGCGTAGTCTCCCATTGCTAAAAGCGCCCCGCCCAGGTTGTTCATGCGAGTCGCCACCGTAGGATGGTTCTCGCCATAAGTTTGTCTATCAATTCTCAAAGCCCGCTCATAATTTTCTTTCGCTCCAGCGTAGTCTCCCATAGCATCAAGCGCCACGCCCAGGTTGTTCAGACGAATCGCTACATTAGGATGGTCCTCGCTATACGCTTCCATATCGATTTCCAAAGCCCGTTCATAATTCTCTTTCGCCCCGGCGTAGTCACCCATTGCTTTAAGCGCCAAGCCCAGGTTGTTCAGGTCTGTCGCCACTTCGGGATGGTTATCGCCATACGCTTTTATATCAATTTTTAGAGCCCGCTCGTAATGCTTCTTCGCCCCAGTATAGTCGCCCATTTCTTTAAGCACATAGCCCAGGTTGTTCAGACAGGCTGCCACATTGGGGTGGTCGGCGCCATCAGTGGTGATGTATAAATCCCGCGCCCTTTCGTAATGTGACTTCGCCAATTTGAAATCGGCGCGAGTGTCTAAATATGCTCCGGTTTGATTCAATAACCTCCCCGCTTTACCGGGTTCCACTTCCAGACTTTCCCCCCATTCCGCCGCCGACACCGCGTGGGGCAGCAACCGTTCCGATTCCTTCCAGGTGGAAATATCACCTTCTTTATAAGGATAGACCTTGTTCATCAATACTACCGCCGCGCCCCCCCACTTTTTCATCTCCTCCTCGTTCATCTTATCCCGAATTACTTCTCCTATCAGGCGGTGATAGGATATCAAATCCCCTTCCCGGCTAAGCAGCGAATAATCCAATAAAACACCGATAACATCTTCGAAATCCACCTCGCTTTTAACTTTATCCGCTAAGGAATCGGGCAGAAATTCCGCGCCTTTGCTAAAAATATCGATGGGAATGTCTTCGGGAGCTAAAAAGGCGAGGAGATTGAAAAGTTCAAGGGCTTCGGGAAATTCTCCATTTATAATATCGAAGGATAGGTTCCAGGTGGTGGCGACGGTGTCTTTATAATCATCGCCGGATTCCCCTTTTTCCAGCACTTTTAGCTTGTGCTCTCGGTAATAATCCAAATATTTTCGATAGTCAATTTTTCTCTTAGCTATATAAGCTCCCGCCTGGTCCAGCGCTAAGGGGAAATAATCCAGCGCCTCCGCCAATTCCGCCGCGCCTTCGGGGTCGTTCAAACCGGTTCGATGGGCGAGGAATTTCACCGCTTCATCACTATCGAACTTTTTCACTTCCATCTCCCGCAGCGGCGCGCCCCAATCCTGCCAGCGGGAGGTGATGACGATATGACCAATATCCCGTTTGGGACGGCAGTCCTGCAAATCTTGCGGGCGGTGGACATTGTCGAACACCAGCAACCAGTCATCATTGGAATCCAGCCATGCGCATACCGCCTCCCGCGCCGCCGGGATATCCCGAGGCTCCCCTCCCCATAAACCGAGGCTTTTCCCCAATCCGAGGAAATCCTTGGTCATAGTTTCCGGCGTGTCGCACACCACCCACCAGCACAGTTTGTAATTACCGGCGTGCCGGTGAGCGTATTCCTTGGCGATTTGGGTTTTGCCTATGCCCCCCAATCCTTTGATGGTTTGAGTGAGCAGGGCGGTATTTCCGGATTTCAGCGCGTTCCGCATATTATCCAGGTATTCTTTCCTGCCGGTAAAATTGGGATTGCGCGGGGGGATGTTCCAGAATTTTGGCAATCCGCCGGGAAATGACGGCTCCGGTTTAGCGGCGTCAAAAGGAAAATCCGGTTCTTCAACGGGCTTACGCCGGTCCTTTAGTACGCCCTCGAGTAAAACCTCCCTCGCCTGCTCTCTGTTCTTACCGGATAAATTGATATGTCCAAGCGGTTTGAAAAGTTCCTCAACCTCGGACTCATCGATTTTCACCGGCAGCAAGCGGCCCTTTTCGCCTTTAGGGTCGCCTGCCAGCGCGGCAGTCCATTCGGGGACGGTGAACTCACCTTTCGCAAAGTAGTTTTTAGAACAAACGCACAGGATTCGCTCGGCTTCCTTTAAAGCCTGGTTCATCCGGTGGACGAAGTTGGTTCCGGGGCGGAAATCCCAGACATCGAGGATGACTTCATAACCCGCCGACTCCAGCGTCCAGGCTATCCATTCCGCCCATCTGGCGTCTTTACCGTTGTGGCTTATGAAAAAGTCTTTCATGGGGATTTTTCGGAGAGTTATTTTATCGGACCCGGGCGATTTACTCCGGCAACATAAACATTTTCCAGCAATTTGTCAAGTATCCTCGGAAATACGTAAGACTATAGCTCTGTGAAGCCGGAGGCAAAATAGTCATTAGCCAAATCGTCAGGGGGGGAGCAGTTCACCAAGCGGCGGGGGGAGCAGGCAGTCTTGTTGCCGGTTGAATTCTTTGAACATAGGGGAAACCGGGGATTATTATTGTTGCTTTGATAGTTATACTACCCGCTTTCCAAAAGGATCTTCATTGTATTTATTGAACTTACGATGTCATTATGTTTTTTGTCAAGTTATTTTCGGACAGACTGGCAATCGGAATGACCAAATTGGAGTTTGCTCCTACAACTTAGTGATTTCAAAGTTTTTTTAATTCACAGCGGGATATTGCCATGCTTTTTCCGGGGATTGGAATCGACCTTGGTTTCCAGCAGTTCCAGCGCTTGAATAAGCCTCATTCGGGTCTGGTTAGGTTCGATAACTTCGTCGATGTAGCCCCTCGCCGCGGCGATGTAGGGATTGGCGAATTTTTCGGTGTACTCCTGAATCTTCTCTTCCTCTACCCTTTCCGGGTCGCCCGCCTGCTTGATTTCCTTGCTGAAGACGATTTCCACCGCGCCCTTGGGTCCCATCACTGCGATTTCCGCGGTGGGCCAGGCGTAGTTCAGGTCACCGCGGATGTGCTTGGAGTTCATCACATCGTAGGCTCCGCCGTAGGCTTTGCGGGTTATGACCGTGATTTTGGGGACGGTGGCTTCGCAGTAAGCGTAGAGGAGCTTGGCGCCGTTGACGATGATTCCGTTCCACTCCTGGTCGGTGCCGGGGAGGAAACCGGGGACGTCCTCGAAGGTGATGATGGGTATGTTGAAGGCGTCGCAGAAGCGGATGAAGCGCCCCCCCTTACGTGAGGAGTTGATGTCCAGCACCCCGGCGAGGTGCGCCGGTTCATTGGCGATTATCCCCGCCGGCCTTCCACCCAGCCGGGCGAAGCCCACGATAATGTTCCGCGCGAAATCGGAGTGAACCTCGAGGAAATCATTGTCATCCACCACAGTTTCGATGATCTCCTTCATACGGTAGGGCTTATTAGGATTTTCCGGGACGAAGTTGTCCAGCCGGGAAAGGTTCCGGTCCGCCGGGTCGCCGCATTCGGCGCGGGGCGGGTCTTCGAGGTTGTTCTGGGGAATGAACGACACCAGTTTCCTGATACCCTCAAGCGCTTCGATTTCGTTGTCGCAGGCGAAATGCGCCACCCCGCTGCGGCTGCCGTGAGTTTCGGCGCCGCCCAGCTCTTCCGAGGTGATTTCCTCGTGGGTTACGGTCTTGACCACCTTGGGACCGGTGACGAACATATAGGAAATCTGCTTAACCATAAAGATGAAGTCGGTGATGGCGGGGGAATAGACCGCCCCTCCGGCGCAGGGACCCATAATGCAGGAAATCTGCGGCACCACCCCCGAAGCCAGCGTATTCCGCAGGAAAATGTCGGCGTAAGCCCCCAGCGACACCACGCCTTCCTGCACCCGCGCCCCGCCGGAATCGTTCAATCCTATCACCGGCGCCCCGACTTTCATCGCCATATCCATTATCTTACAGATTTTCTCGCCGTGCGCTTTGGACAATGACCCCCCGAACACGGTGAAATCCTGGGAGAAGACGAACACAGTGCGCCCCTCGATTTTACCGTAGCCGGCCACCACTCCGTCGCCGGGGATGCGCTGCCGGTCGAGGCCGAAGTCGTAGGAGCGGTGGGTGACCAGCATATCGATTTCGGTGAAGCTGCCCTTGTCGA
The DNA here is from genome assembly GCA_964421875.1 of uncultured bacterium. Classification (GTDB taxonomy): domain Bacteria; phylum Electryoneota; class Tariuqbacteria; order Tariuqbacterales; family Tariuqbacteraceae; genus CAYQZD01. The sequence goes on along the minus strand of CAYQZD010000118.1, from coordinate 7,374 downwards.
GCAGGATGTCGATACGTTCTCTGGCGGTCAGTTTGCCCTTTTCATGCTGTTTTTTAATTCTCTCCGTCCCGCCGCCTAAGAGGGCTTTTTCCTTAAGCTGGCGGAGTTGTTCGATTTTTTGGGACATAGGACTAAAGTATCTAATATTTGTATAAAATGATTTCATTCTCGTTCCCACGCTCCTGCGTGGGAATGATGGAAGAATATGTCATTGCGAGCGAAGCGATGCAATCTTTAAGGCGTTATATAACAAGAAGATTGCTTCGTCCGCCTGTGGCGTCCTCGCAATGACAATGTCAGACATTTGTAACAAGCACTATATAAAGCATTATATAATATCTTCATATAAATCTTTCCACTCTTTGTTTAGACTTTCTATTAATGCAATCTTCTTCGCTCTTGAACCGCCTTTTATCTGTTTTTCCCTCTGTATCGCATCTTTCACATCATCATACTCTTCATAATAGACCAGTCTATCAACTTTATATCGGCTTGTGAAACCTTCTATCATCTTGTTCTTATGCTGATATACTCTTCTAACCAAATCACTCGTAATTCCAGTGTATAATACATTGTTATTGTAGTTCGTCAATATATAGATGTAGTATCTCTTTTCCTTCATACTAAAGCCGCTTTAAAGATTGCTTCGTCGTCAGCCTTCGGCTGACTTCCTCGCAATGACATTGATAAGTTTCTGTTGTAAAAGTCACTTATTTGTCTTTGCGAGCGAAGCGAAGCAATCTTATAGATTTGTATTGCTTAATAGATTGCTTCGTCCGCCTGCGGCATCCTCGCAATGACATCGTCAGGGTTTTGTAACGAGCGCTAATCAATGTCCTCAGCGAATTCAGTGAGCTTCTGTGGTTCAAGAACTGCGCACTAAACGGAACCCTACGTCGTTGTACCTAATAACGGGACTGTCCCTGTGGCGGGAGGCTGAACGGCAGATGAGCGGGTAGTAGTACCAAGAACCGCCGCGAAGAAGCCGGTAACTCCCCGCAGGAGAATCCCAGGCTCCGCCATCCTTAGGCGCGCCGCTATAACTTCCATGATACCAATCCTGACACCACTCCCAGACATTCCCGTGCATATCATATAAGCCCCAGGCGTTAGCCCGTTTCTGCCCTATCGGATGAGTCTTTCTTCCAGAATTACCACTGTACCAGGCGACAGCGTCCAAATTTCTGTCACTGTCTCCATTATGAAATTTCGATGAAGTTCCCGCCCGGCAGGCGTATTCCCACTCCGCCTCTGTAGGCAGTCTATAGCCTTTCTCCGGGTCAAGTCGATTTAATTTCTTGATAAATTCTTTACATTCATTCCAGGAAATATAATACATTGGATTATTGTCGCCGACTCCACTTAACGACCAACTTGGATTCGCTTTGTCGCGCTGTTGTTCCACTGTAGTTCCCATCACCGCTTGCCATTGCGCCTGAGTCACTTCCGTCGTCATCATTTGAAACGATTTAATGTTTACTTTATGAACCGGTTTCTCATCGCTTTGGCCATCGTTCGAGCCCATCATAAAGCTGCCAGCGGGAATGGTCACGAAGGTCATACCGGCGTAACCGGCGCGAGTCGATTTTCTCCCTCTTGTTGTAACAACTTTACCTTCCTGAGGCTGCAGTTCCATTTGATAGCCCACGCTGGCGACATAGCTGACATAGGTTGAAAGCTCTTTTTTGGTCAGGAAAATGATGGTGAAGGCTCGGATTCGGGGTGAATAGGTAATAATATCCTCGCTGTAGCTGTCCAGTTTATAGTCCACCGTCACCACCGTGTTTTTGTATTCCGCCTCTTTGATGTCCTTCATTTTGGCCGCCGCCAGGGCTGCGAAATCCTGATAAGCGTCGATGGCGCGCTTGTCCGGTTTCCCCTCTTCGGTTTTATCGGCGAGGAAGATACGCTGGTTGTAGAATCTGCTGTATTCCTTTTCGACCTCTTTTAAACCCTCAATCGCGGGATTAAGGTCGCACTCCTGGTAACGGTCATGCTTGTCTTTAAAGTCGTTATATTCAACGCTTAGCGTTTCCAATTCACTTCGGTGCGATTCCATACTCCCGCTGATACGGGAAATATTCTGGTTGACATCAGCCAGCCGTTTCTGATAACTGGCTTGGATTTCACTGATTTTGCCTTCGATTTCGCGGTTCTGTTTTTCCGCCTGATTAAGCAAACGTTTGATGAAGTCCTTTATCGAGTTTTTAGTGGCGTCCCCGGCGAGATTTTCCTTCTCCCATATTTTATCTAAATTACCCCGGTTAATCAAATGAACGGTCGATTCCGCGCCCGCGCCGCTTCCCCGTGTTTTGGCTATTCCGCTTTTTTCTTTGAAGGGATTGACCTCTATGGCTTGCACTAAAAACACAATGGTCTCATTTTTCTCCGAGAGCTTGGCGAAATCGTTGGTGTACGAGTCCAGCGCCAGCGCATAACCGGAAGTCACGCTTTTAACATAATCCCTGATGAGTTTGTTCTCACGCACCACTGTCAAAGCCTGGATTTCGCTTCCATTCACCTCTTCGATGGCTTTGATAATCATAGTATTAGAGATTAGATTTCGCACATCTTTCAGGTCCTCATCCACCGCCAGCCGCCTTTTACCGACCGCCACCACCATATAGGCGAGGTCTTCCAACTGCCCGGCGACATTGTCTTTCAGGAATTTCTTTTCGTTATCGTATCTTTCCAGAGTCAATGTATCGTTTTTCAGAGTTTCCTTCAGCGCCTTGAGTTGAGTTTCCTTGACATCCAGTTGGTTTTTCAACTGAATGTACTCCTGCCGGAGGGAGCTGACTTCGGCGACTTTATCCCTGAGCCGGGCGCTTAGTTCCAGCGTCTTCTTCTTCCACTGCTCGTTCAATTCCGCCTTTTCGTCCATCCACCGCTGGAAGATGGTGATGGCTTCGGAATAGCGCTTCTGCCGGTTCGATTTCACCAGCCGTTCCACTTCCGCCCTTATCATTTTCTTGACCCGCGCATCGCTGGCTCCTTCTGGAACCGCCACCCAGTCATAATCGGAGTAGTAACCGAGGGGCGGAATCGTCTTAATGTCGGTCGAAGGCGCGGAGGCGGCTCCGGCAGCGCTCAGCAGTGTAATCACAATTAGGACAAGGCGAATCTTTTTTGGAACTTCCTTTTGAATAAATTCCGACAACATACTACCTTCTCCCCTATATTTATGGTATTATAAATATTCAGTATGCATTCCCACGCAGGAGCGTGGGAAAGAGGAATCTGTCATTGCGAGCGTAGCGAAGCAATCTTATTGATTTATATAGCCTTAAAGATTGCTTCGTCCGCCTGTGGCGTCCTCGCAATGACATAAAGAGACACGCGATTGCTACGTCTCCCGACTGGTCGAGATTCGCAATGACACTATCATTTCGACAAACTTATCCTACAACCGATGCTCCTCCAGCAATTCCAACGCATCCTGCTTGAACCTTTCGTCGTCCTCGTCCCGAATGGGTAAATCCGCGATAAGCTCCAATTGGATTTTCCCCTCCTCTCGCATCTTCATCTCCAGCAGCAGCCTGGCGTAATCGATACGGTACATAATAAAGGCGCTGTCCAGCTCGATAGCGCGGCGGTACTCCTGAAGCCCGATTTCCCGGTTTGCCCAGCCCAAGCCTAACAGCTTGCGGGCGATTTTGGGCTTTTCGCAGAGCTTATGGTGAGTCCGGCCCATCACATAGTGCGCGGTGGGATTATCAGGGTCGAGTTCCAGCGCCCGCTCCAGGCTGGCTCTGACTTTTTTCACCAGCGACACGCTCTTGAACACGCCCTTGAACAATGCGATTTTCCCCAGAGCGATGGCGCGGCGCAGGTGCGCTTCAGCGCTTGCAGAGTCGGCGGCGATAGCGCTGTCGGCGAAGGCGAGGGCGCGGTTGAAATGCTGTTCGGACTCGTCGCCTTCAAGGTGTTCGCCTATGTCCACATTGGCTCGCGACAGTTTCCAGAGGATTTCCGGATTTTGCGGCTCATAAGCCATCGCCTGGCTGTAGGCGGCTCTTGCGCCCTCGTTGTCGAACAATGTGTAGAGTGAATCTCCCTGCTGCAAGAGAACTTCGACCTGAGAAGAGGCGGCGGCGTTCAGAATTATAATCAACGCCGCCAGGAGGGTGAAAATCCGCTTCATTTATATACTCCTAAATGTGTGTGGTTAATCCTAATTATATATCAAAAGAGGGAAATTCGCAAATAATCGCTGGATATAATCCAGATTCCGGGTGTATCTGAATGATAGTTTGCTTTTTACCTCGATATTAATTATTTTAAAAGTTGTCGTTTTTTGGAGGATGTTTGCAGAAGCCCAAGGTTTTTTTCGCCGACGCCAAATGTCACCGTACGCTCGGCGGCCCCACTCAGAAGTTCAAGAAACTGCTGGAAATTTCCGGTTTCGCCGATATTATCACCCCCGGCGACGTGGTGGCGCTTAAAATGCATTTCGGCGAGCCGGGGAACGCCCGCTATATCCGCCCCATTTTCCCCGTCCTTGCTGTCGATTTCATCAAAAAGTGCGGGGGGAAGCCCTTCGTCACTGACACCACTGTGGTGTACAACACCGAGCGCAATGATTATTTCAAATACTTAGAAGCGGCGCGGCGGAACGGATTCACAACCGAGACTATGGGATGCCCGCTGATTCTATCTGGCGGGTTCCGCGACCACAGTGTCAAGGTAAAAGTCCCCGGCCCCATTATACTCCCGGATGTTACTGTTTCGCAGGAAATCTGGGATGCGGATGTGTTGTTTTCATTGGCTCACTTTACGATGCACCTGCAATTCCCCTTCGGCGCCGCGCTGAAAAACATCGCAATGGGCGGAGTGGACCAGGCTACTAAAGCGCGGATGCACTCGGTGAAGGGATTCAAACCGGCTCATCTGAATGTCCAAGCCGCCAATACCGACGGCGCCAAAGCGGTGCTGCAAAGATTCAAGAACAAGTTCTTCTCCTGCAACTTAGCGTTGGACGTCACTCCCGAATGCGACTGCTTCGATAAAACCGATTTGCCCATCGTGCCCGACCTCGGCATCTTCGCCTCCTTCGACCCCGCAGCCTGCGACCAGGCCGCTTTCGAAGCGGTCACCGCCGCACCGGGCTATCCGGGATGCTTGATGGGGGGGACGGACGGTATGCGTCCCGGCGGCGACAAGGTGGCTGCCTGCCACCATAATCTGACCACCACCGAAAAATACATGGAATTCATTCGAAAATCCGGAGTCGGAAGCCTCGAATATGAACTGGTGGATATTGCCCGCTGAGGAATTATGTCATCCCGCATCATCATCGGAGTAATGGGCGGCGCTACATGCACCGCTGCGGAAGCCCGTCTGGCTGAGCGCGTAGGGGAGCTAATCGCCCGCAAGGGAGGGATAATGCTCTGCGGCGGGGGTTCGGGGATTATGGAAGCGGTTTGCCGCGGCGCGAAGAAGGAGAAGGGGACCACCATTGGCGTCATGCCCGGCTCCAGCAGCGCGGAGTCGCCCCCTAACCGCTATGTCGATATCCCTATCTACACCGGGATGTCCGACGGGCGGAATTCCATCAACGCCAAATCCTCCGCGGTCGTCATCGCCATTGCCGGAGGAACCGGCACCCTGTCGGAGATCGGATTGGCGCTGAAGAACGGTAAGAAGGTGGTGGGATTGAACACCTGGGAATTGAAGCGCAAAGGGAAAATACCGGAGGGCTTTTTCCCGGTCAAAACCGCGGAAGAGGCGGTGGAAATGGCGTTCAAATTTGCGGAGAAGGATTAATAATCGTAGGGCGGGTTCTTAACCCACCAATTATTATGGGGAATAATTCACAACGAATTAAACGGATTAAACGAATTAAGATGCTGAATAATTATAATAATCCGTTGTAACATTAAAGTCTAATTCTACGGGATATGTTTATATCCAGAGAATAGATTCACAGGCAATTAAGGCTATTACGGCTATTAAATTCCAAGTTACATCACGGATTATCAATAAATATCCGGCGGAATAAGATTCCGCCCTACATAATTGTTCACTGTCAACTATCGACTATTCGGCATTCAGTATTCAGTATTCATCATTCAAAGAGATGTCCGACCTACTACAAGGCTGTAAAATCCTCGACCTGACCCAGATGTTAGCGGGGCCCTACGGCACGCTGCTGTTAGGGGATATGGGCGCGGAAATCGTCAAAATCGAGAATCCCCAAAAAGGCGACGGCGTCCGGGCGATGGGACCGCATTTCATCGAAGGGGAGTCGGCTTACTTTCTGTCCATCAACCGCAACAAAAAGAGCCTGGCGCTCGACTTGCAGGCGCCGGAGGGGCGGGAAGTTTTTTACCGGCTGGTGAAAAAGTTCGATGCGGTTTTCGACAACTTCCGGCCCCGCGCCAAAGAAAAGTTAGGGCTGACCCCGGAAAAGCTGGCGGAAATAAATCCCCGCATCATCACCGTATCCTTGTCGGCTTACGGCAGCGAGGGCCCCTACCGGGATAAACCCGCCTTCGACCTGATTCTGCAGGCGATGGGCGGGGGGATGTCGGTCACCGGCGAAGAGGGGGGAATTCCCTGCCGTATGGGATTGCCGATGGGGGATTTGGCGGGGGGGATGATGGGCGCGACCGCGTTAGCGGCGGCGCTCTACAAGCGGGAACGCACCGGGAAAGGGTCGCACATAGACATCTCCCTGCTGGACTGCCAGGTCTCCCTGCTGACCTATATGGCGCAGTACTATTTCCACACCGGGGAAGTCCCCCGTCCCATCGGCTCCGGGCATCAGACGGTGGTTCCTTACCAGGCGTTCCGCAGCGCGGACATCGACTTCGTCATCGCGGTCTTCACCGACCGCTTCTGGCAGGGGCTGTGCCGCGCGATAGGGCGCGAGGACTTGATAGACGACCCCCGTTTTAACACCAACACCAACCGGGTTTACCACAAGCGCGAATTGCTGCCCCTCCTGGAGGGGATTTTCAAATCCAAGCCGGGCGAATACTGGCTGAGGCGGCTGGAAACGGAGGGGGTGCCTTCCGCGCCGCTGAACACGCTGGATAGAGTTTTCACCGACCCGCAGGTGCTGCAGCGGGGGATGCTGCGGGAAGTGGAACACCCTTTATGCGGGACCTTGAAACAGGTGGGGGATCCGGTGAAGGTTTCGGGGAGTGAAACCGAGATGCAGCCGCCGCCGACGCTGGGCCAGCAATCTAAGGAAGTGCTGAGGGGATATTTGGGAATGAAAGAAAATGAAATAGAGGAACTCAAAAACATGGGGATTATCGCCTGATGGCCAAAAAAACCGAGCATTTTATGCGCCCTCACCGAGGGCTGATGCCGATTCCGGAGATGCTGGCTCAAAGCGCGAAAGATTTCGGCGACAAAATGGCGATG
>CAYQZD010000117.1:0-11606 GCA_964421875.1 uncultured bacterium | reverse complement strand
ACAAGATACCAGGAGAAACTCAACAGGTATTTTGTTTTAACACAGAATTAAGGACCAAGCCTGTTATCAGCAATGCGATAAGAATGTTCCGCATAACTCCTCCATAATGGGTTAGTTATTTTCGAAAACTACTGATTTTCATTTCAGAATATTGGCTAGGGAACTTTAGCAGTCTTGAAATATACATTAATCTTGGCAGGCTCGCCTCAAATGAGCGTAGAGGCGAAGCATACATCAAGGTGTTACTATCTGCAACATTCCATCACCAGTTTTTGTTCCCAGAAACAGAGTGTCGTTTAATTTCTTCTCTGCCGGTCAGGGCAGTTTTGGATTGAGCTTATATTCGTAATTCATTCTCATTATTCCCGCCCAGGCGAAGGTCACTACCGCAGTAGCTCGATAGAAAGCGGGATTGTATTGAAACAAATCCACGAAAGTCGCTAACGCCGCAATTGCGATCAGCGAAAGGGTCATACATCTGTAATAGCCGGGTTCTATTCTATTTAAGATAGAGATACCAACCTTATAAAGGACAACTAGACACAATATATAGAGCAAGGCTGCAGGAAAGCCGGCGGCTAAGGCGAGTTTCAAATGGGTGTTATCCAGAGTCGTGGTATAGAATTTTTTTTCCAATATTTCAATAAAGAATCCTTGATCGAAACCCCCGCCAAAAATCGGATGCTTAAGAGAGGCTTTCAAGGAAGCGGGATATGAGAGCATTCTGAAGATAAGAGCGAGGTCTCCGGTTTCAGTGGAGATGGAGCTTAACCGCTTCACTCCTTGTTCAACAGCCGCCCCCCCCACTCCCAATTGGCTGAATGAGGTTATCAATATCGCCAATGCGATTATCAAGAGGGCAAAAGAGGTCAGCAGGACTATCCTGTTTTTTCGAAATCTCAGGAATAATATGAAGAAGAGGCAGAATATCGAACCTGTCAGATTGGCTCTTGAGGTGGAGAAAAAGATTTGCACCAGACAAGCGATATAGAGCAGGATACCTGCCGCAAGGGGAAAGCGCAGGTTCTTTTCCAGTCCCAGGGTGAGGGCGAAAATCCCCAGGAGGTTTAGTATTTGCGCAGGTTCGGTTCCGAGAATATAGATTTTGAGGCCCGCCTGCGAGAATTGATTGGTGAAGAGGCAGAAATATGAATAGATTAACACCAGCGCCAATGCTGCGACCAGGACTGTGAAAACTTTCCGCACCTGTTCCTTAGTCTTAAGACTGTCATAATAGACGAAGAAAAGCCCGAAGGCGATAAGCGTCACCCAGCCTTTATAATAATGACTGCGAAGGAGATTTATGGTTAGGACCAAAGCCAGCCACAGAATGAACGCCAATAAAGGGCGGTGCATCGGAGAAAACTGCAGTTTGCGGGTTTTTTGCGCCGCAACCGAGAATACCCAGCCCATCAGTATTGCCAAGGCAAACAAGACACTGACCGGGAAAAGATTATCCCCGCCGAATTTCAGGGTGAAGAACGATTCCTCATTGACATAGTGGGAAGACGGATTCAGGTCTAAGACAAGAAGCAGTAAGAACATACCGATACTCATGATGGGCAGTTCGATGCTAAAGACAAAGAACAAAAGAGCCAAAGCCGCATGGAACACTTCCCGGTATCCAAACTTGAACATCAGCAGGAGAAAGGGGAGGGCGAACACCAGAATAACGAGGCGCTTATAGGACCAACTTTCAGTCTGGAGGGAGATGGTATTCATCAGGGATTGGTTCATTTATTCTTTGTTCTCCGCCAAAAGAGCAGATCGGATTTTACTTCATTCCAGGCGCCGGTCATCATTAAGTAGGTTTCTTCGTCACTTCGTCTCAGTCCTTTCCAGCGTTCGATAAGCACAATATAGGCAATGGTGAGCAGTGTGCCGAGGGCTGCGACGGCGAGGGTGACATAGGCTCTTTTCGGTTTCGCTTTTCTGAGCGGGGGCACCGCTTTATCCAGGATTTGCACGGTGGGGGTGTTCTTGACCTCTTCAATGCGCGCCAGTTCCAACTGGGGTAGCAGCAACTCCAGCACTTTTTGCCGGCTTTCAACCTCTCGCAGCAGACGAATATACTGCACTCCCACATCGGGGATTTTATTAAACGGTATTTGAAAATTCGGACTGCTCTCCCCCGGCATGTCCAATTGCAGTCCCTTGAGTTTGTTCTTCAGTTCCCGCAGTTCCACTTTTTTATTCACCAGTTCGGGATGGTCGCTTTTCACCGAGCTTTCCAGCACTTCTATTTCCACTTCAAGCTGGTAGACCTGGGCTTGGATGGCGGCGGCGGTTTCTATCATAGCTCTGGTTTGTTCATCGATGGCGTATGCGCCCTCTTTTTCTTGGAATTCACGCAGGTTTTCCTCCGCCACAGTCAAGCGGCGGGTGGTTTCGGTGACTCTATCGGTCAGAAAGATCCGGCTTGCCATAGCTTTATGGGTGGAGAATTGGGTGTTGATGCGGTCGAGTTCCTCCACTAAAAAGTCCGCTAATTCCGCCGCCAGTTGCGGAGATTTCGACCAGGTATTGATTTTAATCAGGTTTTCGTTATCGATGAAAACGACCTCGATTTGCTTTGACAGCCTTTTCAAAGCGATTTCGATGTCTTTACAGCCCCACAAATCAATCAGATTGAATTTTTCGATGGCTGTTTCACGGACAGTCCTGCTGTTCAATATCGATATGTAGTACAGAGTTTCTTCGGTGTATCCCCCCCATACTGACATTGAGCTGCTGAGGAAAGGGTTCAAAGAGGCGGCGATATCAAAATCACCTCCGATTTGCGTAGGCAGGATGCTGGTTTCCGCTTTGTACCATTTGGGCATAAGCAGACTGATAATCAATCCCAGGGTGAAAAAGATGAGAAAATTAACGATTAAAATGCGGCGCCATCTAACTAATTCTATCAACAGATGCGCCAGAGCGCTACTCTGGGGTTGGCGAGTCTTGTTTTTCTCCATACCGGATTCTTCTTAAGTTTCTTTATTGACATTAGTGTCTAATATAATAATTCGATAAGTAATTATCAATTCAGGAGCAATCATAATTAAATAGCTTTTCATCGATGCGAAGATACCATCATTCGATGGATTCTGTTCGCGAACCATCGCATAACGAAGCAGGAAAATTATCGGCTCGCGGGATGCGCTACCGTTATTTTCAAGGTCAAGAAAGGTCTTTTTAGCTTGTTTATTTGAATTTACTGATAATATTCATTAACTTTTTAAGTTTTCCACTAACTTATCTTCTTATAGGTTTCCCTCGCAAGAGGATTTTTTATCCATTAAATTGTTAAAAGGGAATTAATTGGGGAAGGTTGCAAGCCAAGAATCCGGAAGAGCTTTAGAATTCGAGACCAGCTTGAAGAGCATCAGGTCGGAAATCGAGGATTACCTATCCGACTGCTCCGACGCCTCTTATCCCGCCAATCTGTATGAGCCCATCAAGTATTTTCTGGAACTGGGAGGGAAGCGCATCCGTCCGCTTTTGACTCTGCTCGCCTGCAAAGCGGTGGGTGGCAGATACCGGGAGGCGCTCCCTGCGGCAGCGGCCATCGAGTTGCTGCACAATTTCACTCTGGTGCACGACGACATAATGGACCAGGACAATCTGCGCCGTGGGAAGAACACAGTTCACACTCGTTGGAGTGAAGCGGTGGCGATCTTAACCGGAGACGGTTTGATAGGATTGGCTTATCGCGCGCTGTTGAAAACCCCGGTGGATACGCTCTCGGAAGTGCTTAAGATTTTCACCGAGGGGGTCATAAAGGTATGTGAAGGGCAGGCGATAGACAAGGACTTTGAGGACCGTGAACGTGTCAGCCTTGAAGACTACTTCGATATGATTCAAAAAAAGACGGGCGAGCTAATCACAATCTGCACCGAGATAGGGGGAATAATCGGGGGCGGTTCACGGGATAAGATACAAGCTTTGACCGGTTTTGGATCTTCAATGGGGAGGGCTTTTCAGATTCAGGACGATATGCTCGATATAACTTCTTCCGAATCGGTGTTGGGAAAGGACCTCGGTTCGGATTTGGCTCAGGGGAAGAAGACCTACGCCATCGTTAAGCTGAAAGAGAAGAGCGCACCGGAGGACTGGGATTTCATTCAGGGAGTATTTAAATCCCGCCGAGTCAAGATAGATACCCTGGATAAGATCAGGAGTATTTTAGGGAAATATGGTATTATTCAGGACGCAGAAGCGCAAATCAGGGCAGACATAGAGCGGGCTCGGAATTTCCTTTTCGCGGTAGAAGGGGGGGAATGGGCGGCCGACCTGCTCGATTTTTCATCGATAATTCTTACTCGTAAGCATTGATAACCACGGAATTATTAATTGCGGCGCTTTTAGGAGGCGCCACTGCGGTTGACAAATCATCTCTGCAGATGTTTTTCAGCGAACCGCTGATTCTCTGCGCCGCCGCCGGAGCGTATTTGGGTGATTTTGAGACCGGTTTGCTGACGGGGATGTTGTGGCAGTTGATTTTTACCGGGGAGCTGCCGGTGGGGGCGGCGAAGGTTCCCGATGGCTCGGTGGGTTCGCTGGTATCGACTATTCTTCTGATCAATTTGCGCGGTTCTTATCCTTCGCTGGCGCACCTGCTATTCCTGACAAGCCTGATATCAGGACTGGCGGCAGCGTATTTGACCGGTCAGTATATTACCGACAAGCGGAAGTTTCACGCCCGATATCTCGATTTCATAGATAGTCGTGCCGAGCGGGGGCATTTTCTGGGAATCGATATAGTCTTCGTTATAGGTGTTTTTGAGCAGTTTATCTCGGGAGCGGCGCACACGGTTCTGGTCTATTTTATATTTAGTTCAGCTTTAAAGCTGTTCCTGGCTGCAGCGCCAGCCTATTGGGACGGGCTTTTTCAATACATTTCCGTTGCCGCTTGGGGTATCGGGGCGGCTTTGCTGATAAACCTGTTCTGGAACAGGAAGAGTTATATCGCGATATTGTTGGGATTGATAGCCGGATGGCTGATTTTTTAGGAGGGCAGGTAATCAACTCACCGCCACTATTCTCACAGTTACAAAATCGAGCATGCGGGTGAAATCGAACGATATAGAGGTCAAGGACTCTGCGCCGAGAAAACCGGCCAAGCCGCCCTTCGGGGAGATTTTTTTGCGGTCGTTCTTTATACAGACCTTGATGAACTATCCGCGAATGCAGGGTTTGGGATTCGGAATGTCGCTGTCACCTCTGGCCCGGGGAATGGGTTTGAAGGGTAAATCAGCGGTTGATTTTCTCCGTCGGCATCTGGATTTCTTCAACGCGCATCCCTATATGGCTTCTTATGCTTTGGGCGCGACCGCGCGTCTGGAATTAGAAGGCGCTGCGGGGGAACGGGTGAAGGAATTTAAAGGGAGGCTGTTCGGTCCGTTGGGATTATTCGGCGACCAGATATTCTGGGCCCGGTTCAAACCTTTGTGCGCGGGGCTGGCGGTTTTAGCGTTGCTTCAGATGGAGCATCCGGGTTATTATGAGAATGCCGGTATCAGCGTTTTAATTCTAACCGGGCTTCTATTAATCTACAATTCGGTTCATTTTACCGTGCGCTGGAGGGGGTTAACAATCGGTTATGAAAGCGGCGATAAGATTCTCCGGCGCGTAACGCGCAGCCGTATGGTTAGATACAGACTCCATCTCGGTCTTTTAGGGGGATTGGTAGCGGGATTAGTTGCGGCTAAGACAGCCGCCAATGGTGGAAACTTCAAAGTCTATTTCTGGTCTTTCTTGGCGACGATAGTGGCTTTAAAGCTGAAATCTCCGCTGTGGTTGACCATTACTGTAGCATTGTCCGCCAGCATCGCGGTCTGGTTTTTCGCTGGGATTAGGTTGACCGGGTGACACCATGTTTTAAATTGGCGACTTTGGTGGTGAATAGCCATAACACACGCATTAGGTGACAATAATAAGCAGTATATTACAGGTATTTTTTTATAATAGCGCAAGCGGTACGGATATTTATCAGATGATAATTAAGGAAGCGTTGATAGTAAACGAATTGGGGCTGCACGCCAGACCTGCTTCAAAAATGGTGCGGTTGGCAGCGCGCCATAAGTCGGACGTATTTATAACCTATGGCACCGATAGGATTAATGCCAAGAGCATTATGGGCTTAATGATGCTGGCTGTGGAACAGGGGGGTACAATCCGGATTGAGGTGGATGGAGAAGACGAAGGAGAATTAATGGCAAGGATACTGGAATTAATCGCCGATGGATTCGGCGAGGACGAGAAAATAATGCGGGAGGCGGATAATTGACCCGTGAGATAGTATTGATGGGGATTCCGACCTCTCCGGGTATTGCCATTGGTAAAACGGTTTATATCGGCCGCAAGTTTACGAAGCCTGAAAGGCGTCTGTTGGACGAGGATAAGATCGAGGTTGAGATTCAGAGGTTTCGATTGGCTTTGGACAAAACCCGGCAGAATATTCAGAAAACCCGGGATAAAGCGACCCGAGAGGTGGGGGAAATCGTAGCTCGCATCTTCGACGCGCATCTCCTGGTTTTGGATGATGTGGTACTAATTGAGGAAATCGAGGAGAAAATATGTAAGGAGCGGCTGGCAGCGGATTACGCGCTTTTTCAGGTGTTTAGCAGGAACTATGAATCTTTGATGTCTCAGCAGAAGGATTATTTCAAGGAGCGGGCGGACGATATCCGAGATGTCGGTGTGCGTATGATGATGAACCTGAAGGGTGAATCGGACAAATTTGAACTGAATATGGAAGAACCGGTGATTGTGGCGGCGCGGCTTTTCACGCCATCGGAGATAGTTCATTTCAACCGGGACTTAATATTAGGGGTGATGACCGATATCGGGGGGGTCACTTCTCACACAGCGATTATGACCCGGGCCTTGGAAATCCCCTCGGTGGTGGGCCTGAGAAAACTGACCCAATACTCTGATAGAGTGAATTTATCCGTTGTCAATGGGAATTCCGGCAAGGTCATCCTCAATCCTAATCCGGAACGTCGTCGGAAATATGAAGAGAAGCAGCGTCATTACCAGAGTTTTTACGCCAATCTTGCCGGTCTGAGGGACCTGCCGGCAGAGACGCTTGACGGACACCGAGTAGAACTGGTGGCGAACATTGAGCTTCCGCGCGAAGTGGAGACGGCGCTGAATCACGGCGCGGAAGGGATTGGATTGTTCCGCACCGAGTATCTCTACCTGATGAAGAACCAGTTTCCTTCCGAAGAGGAACAGTTCAATGAATACCGCCGCATCGCGGAGAAGATGGCTCCCCGCCCCGTCACCATCAGAACCTTCGATTTAGGCGGCGATAAAGCGCCAACGGATCTTGAGACAGGTCGAGAGGCGAATCCTTTCCTGGGGTTGCGGGCAATCAGGCTGTCGCTGGCTAATCCTCCGCTTTTCCAGCAGCAGCTTCGGGCGATAATGCGGGCGAGCGCTTACGGAAAGGTGCGGGTGATGTTCCCATTGGTGACCGGAATCGCGGAACTCAGAAAAATCAAAAAAATCTACAACGGAGTGAAGAAGGCACTCATCGAAGAGGGCGTGCCCTTCGACCACAACCTTGAAATGGGGATAATGATTGAGGTTCCTTCGGCGGTGATGATGGCGCCGGAACTTTCAGTGGAGGTGGATTTCTTCTCCATCGGCACCAACGACCTTATACAGTTCACGCTGGCGGCGGACCGGGGCAATTCCAACATCGCTCATCTTTTTCAGGATCTGCACCCTGCGGTGCTGCGGATGATACGGATGGTGGTTACCGCGGCGAAAAAACGCGGGATTGCGGCAGGGATGTGCGGCGAGATGGCCGGCGATCCGTTAGCTACGGTTATCCTATTAGGACTAGGGATCAACCAGTTATCCGTCAGTCCGTTGTTACTGCCTGAAATCAAGAAAATTATCCGCTCAACTACATATAAAGAAGCCAAAGCTTTTACCGATATGGTGATTCGCCGTAAGACCTTTAAAGCAATCAAGCGGCAGGCATTGGAGATGATGAAGAGCCGCTTTGCAGATTTGCCGATTTGGTTCAATACCGGAAAGGAATAATCGGGATGGAGACCATCCCGACTCCGCTGTTTTACAAACACTAATAAACCAACCTGCTATTTCGATATAGTATAGATTCCACTATCTAAATATCTTTCTGTGTCGATGAACGAAAAATCACCTATGTTCGATTTCATCTCCGGTTTTCCCGGTCAGCTTGAAGCGGGATACAGACTGGGCTTTGAAGCGCAGGACCTGCCTGGAGGACCGTTCGACTCAGTGGCTGTGTGCGGTATGGGGGGTTCTGCGATCGGGGGAGATTTGCTGCTGGACTACGCGCGCCCGGCGATGGAAATACCCGCTGGAGTGATTCGCGGTTACAACCTCCCGGGCTGGGTCGGTGAGAACACGCTGGCGTTGATTTCCAGTTATTCCGGTAATACGGCGGAGACGCTTTCCTGCTACCGGGAAGCGGTCGACCGGAGGTCGTTAATTATTGGAATCAGCAGCGGGGGGAAACTGGGGGAACTCTGCCGCGAGAACGGTCATCTATTGATTGAGATTCCGGGTGGTCTGCCTCCGAGAGCGGCTCTGGGGTATTCCTTATCGCCTATGTTTGCGTTGTTCGAAAGGCTGGGATTCATAAATCCGGAACGGGATGAACTGCTGACTGCGGCGGATTTTGTATCGCGATACACCAAGGATTTTTCTCGAGGAAGCGGCGGCGCTCCGGCAGAGTTAGCGCAAGCGTTATTGGGTAAGGTAGCGGCTTTCTACGCTGACGGACAGCGGATGGGGGCGGTGGTCACACGGTTTCGGGGGCAATTAGCGGAAAACTCGAAGGCGTTGTCCTTCACGCATCTGTTCCCCGAACTCAATCACAACGAGATAGTGGGCTGGGGCGGTCCCGAGTTCACCAGCGACAATCTGACCGCGGTTTTTCTCCGGGATTCGGGGAGCGATAACCGGGTTGTGCGGCAGATGGAGGCGGCTATTGAGATAATTTCCGGGATTGGCGTCGAGATACGTGAGATTGAAGCTGAGGGGGATACGGACCTCAAGCGGATTCTGTACCTGGTTCATTTTGCCGATTGGCTTAGTTATCACCTGGCGTCGCTTTATGGAGTGGACCCGGTTCCGGTCAATAGAATCGACATATTGAAGCAGCGGATTTCGGGATAGCGACAGGCTTTTTAGAAGGTATTTTCGTTATTTGTGCTGTAATAATTGATTTTTAGGTGGTTTATAAAGTATATTTAGGTTTCGGTAAGACTTTAGCTATCTGAAGTGATAAGCGGATTGTTCATTCCGGCGCAGCCGGAATCCTTTCGGAGAAGAGGGATTCTGGCTTGCTTCGCAGCCAGAATGACGTTAGCGCTTCAAATCGGTAGATTGTTAAAAGATTTGAGATTTTATTATAGTGTAAACTTGGGCGATTTTCATCGATTTTCCGGATTTTTTATCAGAATCCGGATACAATTTGATATAGTCGGAGTGTCCGATGCGTAAATTGATAATCTTGATTTCAGCCGGCGCGGCAATGCTGAGCTGTGCTTTTGCCGGAGGCCGTGAAAACGTGACCAATATCCAGGCGGGATGGTTGAATCCGGATGCGATGGACTCCGGTTTCATAATCAAGGCCGGATGGGGCCGGGAGATTGACGAGATGGTCGAGCTGGGCTTGTCGCTCGATTTTTTCAATCGCCGAAAAAGCGGTGAAGAGGTGATTCGCGGCGAGGATTCCACCGGCGCCCGGATAGACACCGTGGTGCAGAATTATAAAACCTCGTCCTTTATGTTCCCCTTGATGGCTAATTTGACCATCAAAGTCCCGGTGGAATATCCGATCTTTCCCTATTTCGACGCTGGGTTGGGCTACGTGTTCCTCTGGAACAGCTATGACAATTATTTCACCGGAGAGGGCGACACCAAGTTTTACAGCAGTTTCTGCTGGCGGATTGCCGCGGGCGGATTTTATCAGTTGGGCAGCAACTCGGCGCTCACTGCGGAGCTTTTCTACTTTGGAGGAAAACCTTCTCACAGCGAGGAGGACAGCGGCAGGGGTCTTCCCACCCGGACAGAAGTCAATATGTCAGGTTTGGGATTTCGTATGGGGATAAAATTATTTGGGAGTGTTTTTTAGTTTGTTCAATATTTATTCACAACCAAAGATAGATAGAGGTAATTAATGGCAGAATTCATCTTTAGTTCGGAATCGGTTACGGAGGGACATCCTGATAAGATAGCCGACCAGATTTCCGACGCGGTGTTGGATGAGGTTTTCAAGGAAGATCCTTTCGGCCGAGTTGCTTGCGAAACGTTTGTCACCACCGGTATGTGTATGGTCGGCGGCGAAATTAGCACCACCTGCTACGTGGATATCCCCACTTTGGTCAGGGAGGTGATTAAGGGCATCGGTTATACCAACGCCAGTTTTGGTTTCGATTCGGAAACCTGCGCGGTTCTAACCACCATCGACCAGCAGTCCTCCGACATCGCTATGGGCGTAGACCGCGCCGGCGCGGGTGACCAGGGTATGATGTTCGGTTACGCTACGGATGAGACTCCGGAACTGATGCCGATGCCGATACAACTCGCTCACAAGCTGACCAAGGGGCTTTCCGATGCGCGCCGTAACGGGACGCTTCCCTTTCTCCGTCCTGACGGCAAGGCTCAGATTTCCATCCGCTATGAGGAGGGCAAACCAGCGGAGATACTGACGGTGGTTATCGCGGCTCAGCACGACCCTGAAGTATCGACGGAGAAACTTCGGAACGATATAATCGAGCAGGTGGTTTACCCCACCCTGCCCGGCGGAATGTTCGACAAGGACAGGCTGGTATGCCACATCAATCCTACGGGGCGTTTCGTCATTGGCGGGCCTCAAGGCGATGCGGGCCTTACCGGCCGTAAGATTATAGTGGACACTTACGGCGGTTTCGCTCCTCACGGCGGTGGTTGTTTTTCCGGAAAAGACCCGACAAAAGTGGACCGCAGCGCCTGCTACGCTGCAAGGTATGTAGCTAAGAATATAGTAGCCGCGGGCTTAGCCAAGAAATGTTCGATTCAAGTGGCGTACGCTATCGGCGTTGCAGAGCCGGTTTCACTTATGGTCGATTCCCACGGAACCGGAACAGTTTCCGACCGGGAATTGGAACAGTTAGTGCGTAAGAATTTCGACCTGACGCCCGCGGGCATCATCGATATGCTCAACCTGCGCCGCCCGATTTACCAGCGGACTTCGGTTTTCGGTCATTTCGGACGCGAAGAAGCCGGATTCACCTGGGAGGAGACCAATATGGCAGACCAGCTTAAAAAGGTTTAACTTTACGCCAAATCCCGCTTGATGCTTCTGTTTAAGCGTTTAAGAAGCCGGGTTCGCTCGGCTTTTTTAACCTGAATTATTCATAAATTAATTATGATAGACCGGATTAACAAGATTTACAGGGTTTTAATTCAGAATTAGTTTCTGTAAGACTTTAAGATTATGAAGATGCAAAATACGATGTCATTCCGGCGCAGCCAGAATGACGATTGCGCTTCAAATTGGTATATTTTTTAATAATTTCTAAATATTAGAATACAACTATTTAATAATATAAAACATATCTTGTTAATTTTGTAAA
>CAYQZD010000116.1:0-11723 GCA_964421875.1 uncultured bacterium | reverse complement strand
GTCACGCCGGAGGTCGCGAGTTCGAGTCTCGTCGGCCCCGCAAAAAACAACAGAGGCTCACGGTGAAAACCGTGAGCCTTTTTTTTCTCTATGTACACTCGTTTTCAAGCAGCGTTAGGGATAAAGGTAGTAACTAATCAGTCATCGGAAATCGTCATCGACGTCCACAGCCGCCACCTGACGCCTTTACGGATGGAAATGTACTTCGCGGCTAAGCGGTAAAACTTTGTGTTCAATTAAAAGAACGTTAAATTCCCGGAAACGGTGAAAATAGGAAACAACATACTACCGCCCAATGGGGTTGCATTTAACTTATCTATTTACTATCTTGCTTTCACCTATGGGCAGTATCCTAATCAATGAAACTAGCTGCTGAAATTTTGATCACTTATTTCTTAAAGACAGCATATAAACACCTCTACGAAATCAAAGACATCGGTTTCATTTTAAGATGGAATAAGTCCGATGAAAGCTATCCATAAGAAGACATTAGTCCCGGCTCCCCTGAAGGAAGTATGGGACGCCTGGACTACTTCGGAAGGCGCTGAAACTTTCTTCGCGCCCAAAGCGAAAGTCAAGCTAAAATACGGCGGCGCCTACGAAATGTACTTTGACCTTGACCAGCCGCAAGGGCTGCAGGGGTCGGAAGGATGCATTGTGCTGAGCTTCCAGCCGAGGGAGATGCTCTCCTTCGATTGGAGCGCCCCGCCCCATATCCCGGAGGTGAGGAATAAGCGCTCCTTTGTAATTGTGAAATTCGCGGAAACATGCGATGATATAACCGAGGTGAAAATCGCCCACCTCGGCTTCGGGAAGGGAAAAGACTGGGATGAAACCTACCGCTACTTCGAACGAGCCTGGGACATTGTGCTGGAACGCCTCAAACGCCGCTTCGAAAAAGGTCCCATCGACTGGACGGAAGAATACAGCGATTGAAGACCCGCATTGAAAAACCACATTCCCAGGTGTTATCAGTGATAAAGGAATAGTCCTAAAGAAATTCAGAACCGGATTTACTAATAAAGGAACCGGATAAACCCGATTGACGTATAAAAAATGAATTGTTCATTTGTAGGGCTTGCGAGATTTTCCCGTAAGCCCTATTTTTTTATAAGCACTCGGAAGTCAATAAGTATGACAGAAGACAATCTGATAACCGCCGCCGGACTCAAACGCTGCTACCGCCTGGGCGGGAGCGAAATCAAAGCCCTGGACGGGGTGGATTTGACGGTAAAGCGCGGGGAATTCCTCGCCGTGGTGGGCGCTTCAGGGTCAGGGAAATCCACCTTGCTCAACCTCCTGGGAGGGCTTGACACCCCCACCGCCGGAACCATCTCCTTCCGCAACGGCGAACTCACCGCAATGTCTCCCCGTCGTTTGTCCCAGTACCGCGCCGACGAAATCGGGATGGTGTTTCAGGCTTTCAACTTAGCGCCGCAACTCACCGCATTGACCAATGTGGAACTTGCCCTCTACTTCACCGGAGATTCCCCGCGGGAACGCCGCCGCAAAGCCCAAGATATCCTGACGCGCCTGGGTCTTGAAGACCGCCTCCATCACAAACCCGACGACCTTTCCGGCGGCGAGCAGCAGCGCGTGGCTATCGCCCGCGCCCTGGTGAAAAATCCCACCCTCCTGCTGGCTGACGAACCCACTGGCAACCTGGATAAGGACAACGCCGAAGCCATCGCCGAGATTATAACCGGCTGGAACCGGAGCGGCGGCACCGTAATTATAGCGACACACAACTTAGAGCTGGCGCGGACTTCCGCCCACCGCCTCCTCAAAATGGATTATGGTAAATTCACCGGGGAGGAGACCATAACGGGGAAGGAGGCGGCTCAGTGAATTTCAACGATGTGATTTCGATGTCCCTGGGGAACCTGTGGCGTAAAAAGCTCCGGGCTTTCCTCACCATCTCCGGCGTGGTCATCGGTATCGCGGCTTTAGTGTCGATGATGTCCTACGCCGCAGGGATTAAGAAGTATGTGGCGGAAAAATTCAAGTCTCTGGAACTGTTCAACACCATCAAGGTCATAGCCCTATCCCTCGAGGAAGGACCCGGCGAGGATTCCACCGCACAGCGACGGATACTGGACGATGAAGCGGTGGCGCAGTTCCGGGCTATCCCCGGCGTGAAATCCGCTTTCCCGGAAGACACCTTTCCCGTGAAAGTCGAATTTGAGGGTAAAAGCGAGCATACCACCGCGCAAGCCCTCCCCGCCTCGGTGGGGGAAATCGAAGCCTTCCGTGAGCTGATGGCAGGTAGATTTTTCCAATCGGACACCGCGCAGGAAGCGGTAATCCACCGCAGACTGATGAGAAAGCTGGAAGTCGAAAGCCCCGACAGCATCTTAGGCAGGGAAATCACCGTAGTCACCGCTAAAATCGACCTCGCCTCCGCCATCGGCTCGTTCCTTCGGGGTAGGGCGCCTCAGCGCCCCCGCTTCGAACAGCGCCGACAATTCACCGTCTGCGGCGTAACCAACGTCGACGCCGGGATGAATTTTACCCTGCAGCGCCTCATCATCCCCTCCGGAACCGCGGAATCGATGGAAAAGCTGAGCTTCTCCAATCCCCTGCAGTTGATGCAGCAGCTTACCGGCGGCGAAGGCGAAGGCTACCCTTCGGTGACGGTCAAAGCGCGGTCGCTCGACCATTTCGATGCGGTGCGGGACTCGGTGGAAGCTTTGGGATTTCGCACCTGGAGTTTCGCTGAACATTTCGAGGAGCAGAAGAAGTTTTTCCTGATATTCGACGCGATGATGGGAGTGGTGGGATTCATCGCCCTGGTGGTGGCTTCGCTGGGGATAGTGAACACGATGGTGATGTCCATCAGCGAACGCCGCCGCGAAATCGGCATCCTGAAATCATTAGGCGCGGACAACGGGGCGGTGCGCCTGCTCTTCCTGGTCGAAGCGGGCGCCATCGGCTTCATCGGCTCGGCGCTGGGGATAGGGTTCGGCTGGGTGATAACCCGCATCGCCTGGGAAATCGGCAAAGCCTTTATGCGCAAGCAGGGGATACCCATCATCGACTTCTTCCACACTCCTGCCTGGCTCATCGCCTTCGCGCTGACTTTTGGAGTGTCCCTCAGCCTGATAGCCGGCCTTTACCCCGCCGGGAGGGCGGCTTCGGTGGACCCGGTGAAGGCGTTGAGGCATGATTGAATCCGGTTGCCAGTTGCCGGTTGCCGGTAGGGGCGTTCAATTGAACGCCCGATTACTTGTAGGGCGGGTCACCTGTCCGCCTCACGGCGGATTCAGACCCGCCTTTTTTCGTTGTAGTCTATTGATTTTTAGAATTTTTATCGATATACTCTTGAAAATGTACCGCGTTTGGTTTGTGATGGACGCTCATTACTTGTCATTCCCGCAAGCGAAGCGCGTCGGGAATCTATGCCTTGATGTTCCTGCTGTCAGATTCCAGACAATCCGTCGGAGCCGGATAAGGCTGGAATGACAGCAGCGTTAAAGCTGACTTCATATGGCTATAGTGATATGACATTTTGAATGCATTAAGGGTCTTCCAGATTACAAAGAATATATTTAACAAGGCTATAATTTATAAAGCTCAAAAAGACAATGTTAGTTATTATGGCTCTCATTATTTTACAATACTCTAAGATGTGAATCTTCGATAAAACGAAGAATTTATGATTTATTCACACTAAACTAAGAGGTAAAATTATGAAAATAAACACAATTACCTTTAGTGGAGTCGCGTTCTTTATTTTGAGTTCATTGGTCCTAGCTCAAGACAGTTTAAAACATCGACAAATATCAGAAGACAGATGCCTTCCCTGGAGCGGTTTTTATTGCATCGGAGGTACCTACGGTCGAATGCTAAGTGAGAAATCGTATTTAGGAACAATCCGTCTTTGGGAGGGGAAAACTTCAATTGATATCTCGAAAGATTACTCGCGGTTTGGAATAGGGGCGGCTTTACTTGAATCTATACCAAGCGATACTACTGAACGGTTGGTTTCATGGATTCCCATATATATATATTTTGTTCCTTATGTAAAGTTTAAAAAGTGGAAATTACAACCAGTTGAAAGAACAGAAAAAACTGCTAAACACATAATATACTATTATTATCCCTCTAAAACTGTAAATAGAGAACATGTAATTAAGATGATAAATTTATATGCTGGTGGAAGCGCTTGGGCTATAAATTCGGAAGATTCTCATTTATTTGGAAAAGAATGGTATTTAAATAGCGGTATCAGTTTAATTCACTTCTTTAAAATATCAAATAAGCCTATGTTTTTAATGGATATCTGGCAAATTTCCATAAATTGCGGAATATTGACATTTCCCTCTCAGAAGGACAATTCATTAAATAACTATACTTATATTACAGTTGAGCTGGCGATTTCATATTTAGCTAAGAAGATGTGGCGGTAGAAAGTGGCTTACACAAGTTTCGGCTCATCTCCATTTTAATTGCATCAATTCCGAATAATTCCATATGGAGTATTTTCGTTCAAAAAACTGATTCGTCGTTCAGATCGACTTGTGCGCCTCTGGGCGTATTTACCCGCCTCTGACGGGATACTGAATCCCGTATCCCGAATCCCGAATCCTGAATCCCCTTCTTCACCAGCCCCCAGCCCCCAGCACCTACTTTAGCAGCACCACCTTCTCCACCGCGCTGTATCCCCCCACCGACAGCTTGACAAAATAGAGGCCGCTGGGTGTCCCGGAAGCGTCCCAAACCGCGCGATGCGCCCCGGCGGGGAAAACCCCCTCCGCTAACACAGCAGCTTCCCTTCCCGCAATATCATATACCGCCAGCCTGATATCACAGGGAAGTTCGAGGGAGAAAGAAACCAGCGAACGCTGGTTAAAGGGATTGGGATGCGCCCCGACCAACCTGAATTCAGCGGGAGCGTAGGGCTGCGGAACTGATTCCACCGGCGAAACCGTCATCCCCAGCCAGTTCAACACTGCCGCCACCGCTTCGTTGGGTGTGTTCATCGTCCCCAAATCCCAGCGGATGTCGTCGAAGGCGAAGCCGAAGAAAACCGTCCGGTAAGACCCTTCATAGCGCACCGCAGCGGGCAGATTTCCAATGTAGTTGTAGCAGGTAATCCCGCCGCCCGCAGGGGTTACTGCGTCCTGGTCTAAGGGGGAACTGCTGAGGAAAAGGCTGTAACCGTTCCCCACCGGGTCGCCCGCCACGCCGTGCACCAGCGCCAAAACCACTTCCTGACTGAATTCCAGATGCAGATAGTTTTGCAAGAAACTGTTCCCCTGAAGCTCGGAAGCAATATTGGTCCCGGAAATGAACAGCCTGCCGCCGCTGTCCAGATACGAGGTCAACAGGTCAATCTCGGCGGCGCTGAGGGTACTCGTCCCATGCCCGCAATACCAGATTACCGCTTCATAGTCGGATAATCCCCCCGGCAGGCCCGACAGCGCAGTGTCCCATTCGCGGTAAACTAACTGCAGGTAGTTGAGGACTTCCTCCACTCCGGCTTCGGAGATTGAATCCTCGTCGTCGTCCACTAACAGCAGGTTAGGTGCGCCCACCGGCAATGAAAAATCGACCACCGCGTCTCCTCCGTGCCAGTGCAGGCTCATCCGGAACGGCGCCCAGTGAGGCTCAGCTCCTGCGCCGAGGCTCACCGCCGTCGGCTGAGAAGCGGTGGAAAAACGATGCTGGTAACCCACATCGCCGAAGTCATAAAGATTGGTGGAGACCATCACTTCAGGATCGGAGCTGCTCAGAACTCCCATAAGCCTTGTCACCGGCAGTCCCGCATTGTGGAACGACAGGGTAAGCTCCGCTGTGGAATCGGGATAGAGAAACTCAGTGGACCAGCCATAATCCTCAAGTTGAAAATCGGGAGCGTTGATGTCGGTGCGGTGAACCTTGCGGCAAAGCGTCCAGCCGAAGGGATCAAGCATAACGGAATCGGGTTCCGGCCCCTGATAATTAAAAGTGAACACCTCCAGAACGCTGTCCACCCACACTTGAACCGTGTCCACCCACGTCCCCCCGGAAAAAACTCCGATGTCAATATAAGTTGAGAAGACCGGGAAAGGCGGTTCCTGCGTCTGCATCAAACCCAGCGTAATCTCATACTCGCCCATAGCTATTTCACGGCAGGCGTCGAAATATTCAAAGGAAGGATAACCCACATCCCTCACCCACTGGTCGAAAAACCATCCCAAATCCTGTCCGCTGACCGTTTCGCAAACTGTCTGGAAATCCCGGGAATTCACATAACCGTAGCGGTAGGTGTTGTAATATTGATGCAGGCTCTCGAAAAACAGGCTGTCCCCCAGCGTGTAGCGCAGCATATGCAGCACCGCCCCGCCCTTTTCGTAGGTGAGCGGGGAAAACAGAATGCTCATCGGCGGATTGTTCATCGGACTGGGATTGTTGGGGTCTTCCCAGGAGATGTAATAAGTCTGGATATAATTCTGGATGTACGATCTCATAGACATCATCCCGTAGCGCCACTCAACCCATAACGCCTCACTGTAGGTGGCGAAACCCTCATTCAGCCACATATGAGGCCAGTCGATAAGGCTGACAGCGTCACCCCACCACATATGCGAAAGCTCGTGGCAGATGATAAACTCGCCCCCGCCGACCCCGTTTATCATCGAATGGCCCAAAGTGGTCATTGTCTGATGTTCCATCCCGCCCCCGCCGCCGAATATCGGAGCTTCAGCCATCCCGTACTTCTCGAAGGGGTATTCCCCGTAGCGGTCGATATAGCACCGCATCATCTCCGGTACCGGCTGAAAATCGTTCTGCGCCCACGCCAAATGCTGCGGATAAACATAATATTCCAACGGTATCCCCTGGTAACTGTCGGAAAACTCCGCGTAATTACTGATAGCTATCGATATGAGGTAAGTCTCAATCTGGTAATCGTGAGTCCAGTATGTTGTAACCGTCTGATTGGCATTGGTCACAGTGGAGTCGAGATTGCCGTTGGAGGCGGTCACCCACCCCTCCGGAACCGTGTACTGCGCGCTGTAAGTGGCTTTATCGAAGAGTTTGTCGTAACAGGGGAACCAGTTCCGTGCGCCCTCCGGGTCGGTGAAGGAATACACCACATTCCCCCAGTAAATCCCTAAAGCCCAGCCGTAAAAATAGGTAGTCGTGGGCGTGCCGTTATAGGATATGCTGACGTGGAATGTATCCCCAGGATTGCAGATCCTCCCCAGAGCAACCGCTAAATTATCCCCGATCCAGGCATAAACAGCAGGCTGACCGTCGGCGCGAACCTCGGTCACCGTCATACCCTGGGTGAAGTGCAAGGGCACGGAAGTCAAGCCCGCTTCCACGCAGGTCCCGGTGATTTCAACCGTTCCATCGACCCGCTGTGTCGAAGGGAAAAACTCCATCCGAATATTGTAATGCTCCGCATCCCAGGAATGGGCGGAATCAGCGTCCATCCCGCCGCGGTAAAGCTGAGTTTTTCGAGCCTGCTCCGAGGCGCGGAACTCCATCGCGCTTTGGAATTTCCCCCTGAGGTTTTGTTCATTGGTGACAGCGAAGAGCGTCACTGCAAATATGAACAAAGAGGCTGTCGCTGTCAAGCAGCGTTTAACGATTCGCATAATACACCATAACTGTTTTGGTTATTACTATAATCCTAATATTATAACATATATTTGAAATTTGCAATAATAACCGGCAAGAAGGCAGTTTGCAATTTAAGGGGCAGGCAGATTTTTGACTTTTCGGAAAATGATTCATATAATAACTAATCTATGGATTAATGCTGTATGGAATTAAGCGCTGAATCCTCCAAGTTGGTCGAGCAAAGTCGCAAACTAAGACTATACTAAGCCTATGACGCCTTGATGTCGTCTTTGTACTGCATCCTATAAACCTTCTAACTAAAAATTACTCACAGGAGATTTCTATGAAGGGTATTGACAAAACTGCTTTCGTCGCGCTCATCTTAGCGTTTACCGCTGCTGTGGTTGATGCGCAGGTCGCCTGGAACACCCACACACTGTCGAATTCTTTCCCCGCCGCTTCATCGGTGCAAGCCGCAGACCTCGACCAGGACGGCGATACGGATATCGTCGGAGCTTCATATGGAAACACCGTATGTTGGTGGGAAAACGACGGCAGCCAGAATTTCACTCAAAACACAATCGACGGAACGCTCAACCACCCCGCCTACGTCAAAGTGATAGACTTTGACCGCGACAACGACCTCGACCTGATATTGAGCAACACCTATAGTGACGAAATCCTCTGGTTCGAAAACAACGGCAGCGAAGAATTCACCCGTCATTTGGTGGGCGGAAATTTTGCCTGGCCGCGAGATAATTACGCCATCGACCTTGACGGAGACGGCGACACCGACGTAATCTGCGCTTCTGACCGGCCGAACGCTATCAGGTGGTGGCAAAACTCCGGCAATAATCTGACTTTCACCGAAATCTCTATTAAAGAGAACTGGTCCGGAGCATGGGGTGTCTGGGCCGGCGATTTGGACGGCGACCAGGATGTCGATATTTTGGGGACGGCTATCAACGCCGACCAAATTATCTGGTTTGAAAACAACGGCAGCCAGGTCTTCACTGAACACATCTTAGAATCTTCTTTCGAACAAGCCTGGACCGTCGAAGTCTGCGACCTCGACAATGACAGTGATCCGGACGTTGTCGCCGGCGGCTATCCCGGCTTAAAATGGTATGAGAATAATGGCAGCCAGGTCTTTACTCCGCATAATCTCGACGACCATTTTCATCGGGCTCGTTCAGTTAAAGCAGGAGATATCGACGGCGACGGAGACCTGGATCTGGCGGGAGCGTCCTATACTTACGATAAGGTTGCCTGGTTTGAAAACAACGGCAGTCAGGTATTCCGCCAACATGTTATCCTGACAGACATTGATGGAGCCAACGGTGTTTCGCTGGCTGATATCGACGGCGACCGAAAACCGGACCTTGCCGCCGCAGTGATGGGGGACAACAAAGTCCTGTGGTGGAACAACTACCGGCCGATTCCGTTGAATATAGCTATGACTCCCCATAATACTCCGATTCAGATTCCAGCGGGCGGAGGAGTGTTTTCCTTCAGGGCGGAAGTCGAAAGCGCCTTTTATAGCCCTCTGATTTTCGATGTCTGGACCGAAGTGAATCTACCTAACGGCGCGGTTTACAGCCCATTTCTAATACGGATAGGGGTGAATATGCCAGGCTACGAAACCTTCCGCCGCCGGCTGGTGCAGTCCGTTCCTCAGAACGCCCCGGCGGGTAATTACCAGTATGCAGGTAAAGTTGGAATTTATCCCGATTCCGTTATTTCTTCTGACAGTTTCCCCTTCACTAAACTTTTGAATGACGGGATTCAGACTCATAACCAGGGTTGGGAATGCTGCGGTTGGGATGACGAGAACGGATTCTCAATTCTCAATTCTCAATCCTTAATTCTCAATTCCTCTCCCAATCCCTTCAACGCTTCCACAGCTCTCAGCTACAAGCTGCAAGCTGCAAGTAATGTCAAGCTTGCAATCTACGATATCGCCGGGCGGGAAGTCGCGGTTATCGCCCAAGGATTTTATCCCGCCGGAAACCATCAAGCGATATGGTATGCGTCCGGGAAGGCAAGCGGTGTGTATTTCGCCCGCTTGAAGGCGGGGGAACAATCCTACACTCAAAAACTGCTGTTGGTAAAATAAGTTATCGTTGGCCGTCTCGGTCGTTGTTATCCGTGAAAAGTGATGATAAACACTAATTTATCGGTTCAAATCGTAACCTATCGTATTTGTGTAAGCACCTTCTATAAATCCATTAATCCAAAACTATTTGGAGGAGTAAGTCATGGAAAGGATTTCTCGAATTGTTTGCGCAGCCTTCATCCTGGCGTTTACCGCAGTAATCGTTGAGGCGCAAATCAACTGGACAATGCATGTGGTGTCGAATTATTTCGAAACCGCGCACACCGCGGAAGCTGTGGACCTAGATGAAGATGGCGATATGGACATCGTCGGCAGCTCCTATTCAACCACCCTCTGCTGGTGGGAAAACGACGGCGCCCAGAATTTCACTCAAAACATCATCGACGCCACGCTCGACCATCCCGCTTATGTCGTGGTGATAGACTTCGACAATGACAACGACCTCGACCTTGTCGTAAGCAACACCTATGATGACGAAATCGTCTGGTTTGAGAACAATGGCAGCGAGGTCTTCACCCGACATTTCGTAGGCGGCAATTTTCGCTGGCCTCGGGGGCTCGCCGCCATCGACCTCGACCGTGACGGCGACACCGATGTCATCTGCGCTTCAGACCAGCCCGACGCTATCAGGTGGTGGCAAAACTCCGGCAACAACCTGAATTTCACCGAAATCTCCATCAAAGAGAACTGGGCCGGAGCCTGGGGAGTATGGGCCGGCGATTTGGACGGCGACCAGGATATCGACATCCTGGGAACAGCCATTACCGTCCACCAGATTATCTGGTTTGAGAACAATGGCAGCCAGGTCTTCACCGAACACATCATCGACCCGGCTTTCAGCCGCGCCTGGACCGTCGAAGTCTGCGACCTCGATCAGGACAGCGACCTGGACATTATCGGAGGCGGCGATCCCGGATTTAACTGGTACGAAAATAACGGCAGCCAGGTTTTCTCCCAGCATAGCATCGTCACCGGCTTTACCTACGGAAGGTCGGTTAAGGTCGGCGACATCGACCACGATGGAGACTTAGACCTGGCGGGTTCAGCCTGGTCCGCCGATATGGTCGCCTGGTTTGAAAATAACGGCAGCCAGACTTTCACCCAGCACACCATCCAGTCCAATCTGGACGGAGCCAATTATGTCTCGCTGGCGGATATCGACGGCGACCAAAACCTGGACATAGCAGGTGCTATAATGCGCGACAACCTCATCCTCTGGTGGGAAAACGACCTGCCCACATCGATGAGTATAATCCTGACTCCCGCAAATCCCCCTATCCAGATTCCCGGTGGAGGAGGGATGTTCAATTATTCGGCCGAAGTCGAGAACTTCACCAATAATCCGCTGAACTTCGACGCCTGGACCGAGGCGATTCTCCCCAACGGCGCGGTCTATGGACCCCTGCTGCTGCGCACCGGCTTGAATATTCCCGGCGGCGTCTCCCTTCAACGCCAACTCAACCAATTCGTCCCTCCGGTCGCCCCGCCCGGTAATTACCAGTATGTCGGCAAGGTCGGTGTATACCCCGATTCCGTCACCTCCTCCGACAGTTTCCCTTTCTCGAAATTTATAGGCGATGGGATCACCAACCACAATATGGGCTGGGAAGTGTTTGGCTGGGAGGATGAAGAATCACAAATCACAAATCACAAATCGCAAATCACAAATCTTGCCGCCTCGCCTAATCCCTTCAACGCGCAAACCAGGCTCACTATCAACCTCCCCGAAAGCGGTGAAGCGCTGTTCGCCGTGTTCGACATCAGCGGCAGGGAAGTGGCGAACCTGATGACAGGATATTACCCCGCAGGACCTCATCAAGTCGTCTTCGACGCTTCAGGTCTATCCAGCGGCGTGTACTTCGCCTGCCTCAAAGCGGGCAGCCTTTCCTCCACCCAGAAGCTGTTGTTGATAAAATAAACTGTAATGAACGGTCTCTTTCGCGAACATCCACACTTAGATTGAAAATTCACGGATCGCGTATAGACGCTGCCGTTATTTTCAGATTATAGTCATTCCTGAAAAGAATGACGGAAAAAGGATGTCATTCCCGCGAAA
>CAYQZD010000115.1:0-11887 GCA_964421875.1 uncultured bacterium | reverse complement strand
GATATAAGACTATAAATAAATCAAAACATTTGGGAAACAGATCCTGAAAAGAATGACGGAAAAAGATGTCATTCCCGAGAAAGCGGGAATCCATCTTCTTGTATTTGTATTATTTACTGGACTCCTGCTTGCGCAGGAATGACAAATCATAGGACAATCTTATTTGGAATCGCTATATATGCCTAAAAACAACTTTGTAAAGCTAAAGTCATACTGTCGGTTTCAAAAACGAATCCGACTCCGTTGCTGTTACTTTTTTATTAGGGGTCTTTTTTCTGACATCCCCCTCCAGTTTCAGCGATATCCTGGCGTCCACCACGCGGCTTTTCTTCTTCTCAGGGAAGACGATAAAGGGATTCATATCCATCTCTTTAATCTGATGGAAGTCGCTGATGAGCTGGGACAGCCTCAGCAGGCATTCGTAGATGATGTTAAAATCTACCGGCTCCTGACCGCGGAAATCCCGCAGGAATCTGATTCCCTTCAAGCTCTTCACCATCTGTTCAGCTTCGATATCGGTAATGGGGTGGATAGCGAAATTCACGTCCTTCATTATCTCCACGAACACACCGCCCAGACCGAACATAATCAAGGGCCCAAAGCTGGGGTCTTGAGTGACTCCCAGGATAACTTCGCGTCCGCCTTTTATCATCTCCTGCACCAGGAAGGAGTAGTCCTTGAGCCCTAATTTATTCGCTTTTTGAACCATCCCTTCGTAAATGGAATTGAATTCTTTATCATTTCTGATGTCGACCTCGACTCCTCCCACTTCGGTCTTATGGGAAACCGATTCGGCTATCATCTTCAGCACCACCGGGTAGCGCTTTCCGGCAAATTGCAAAGCCTCTTCCAGGCTCGAAGTAACCAGCGAATCCGGTAAGGGGAAGCGGTAGGCTTTTAAGACCTTTCCCAATTCCATAGGCGTCAGGTTTTCGCGCTTCTCACTCAGGGCTTGACGGATGACCTTCTCCACCGTTTTTTTATCGACATCGTCAAAAGTAACGACTTTGCCTTCGGGGCGGTCACGGAACTCCCGGTACTTTTCCATCGCCGCCAGGGTCATCGCCGCCGATTCGGGGAAACGGTAAACCGGCAGTTTCGCCCCCCGGAGGATGGGGGTGCCGGACTTTTCGTCCCCGCTTCCCATAAACACACACAATACGGGTTTACCCCATTCTTGAGATTCCACCACTCCGGCGATGGCTCGAGCGGTGGCTTCGGCATCGACAGTAACCGGCTGGACAAACATCACCACCACCGCGTCGTTGTTGGGGTCTTTGAGCAGGATTTCCAGGGTTCGTTTGTATCCCGGCGGATCGGCGGAGGCTATCATATCCAGCGGATTGCTAAAGGAAGCCTCAGGCGGCAAATACTGTTTGAGCGCCTTTATACTGTCTGCGGAAAAATCTGCCAGTTTCAAGTTGTGAGTAACCAGCGCGTCGGTGATGAGAATGCCCGGTCCCCCGGCGTTGGTCATTACCGCCACTCGATCGCCCTTGGGGATGGGTTGGTTGGCGAAGGCTTGGGTGAGGTCGAACATCTCCTCCACCGTGTTCACCCTTATCACTCCGCACTGATTGAAAAGCGCATCGGTGGCGATGTCCAGACCCGCTAAGGCTCCGGTATGGGAAGAGGCGGCTTTGGCGCCCAGCGCGGTGCGGCCTGATTTCACCGCGATTATCGGCTTTTTCTTCACTATCCGCCGCGCCAGTTTGGTGAAGTTCCGAGGATTGCCGAAACTCTCAAGGTAAAACAGGATGACTTCGGTTTCCTCGTCGTTCTCCCAGTACTCAAGCAAATCGTTAGCGGAAATGTCAGCCTTATTGCCCACGGATACGAACATCGAAAAGCCGATATTGAGGCTGTGCGCGTTATCTAAAATCGCCACTCCCAGCGCGCCGGATTGGGAAACGAATCCAACATTGCCCTGCATAGGGTGAGTGGTGGCGAAGGTGGAGTGCAGATGATAATCGGGGTGGGTGTTGATGATGCCCATACAGTTGGGCCCCACCATCCGCATCCCGTACTGCTTGATGATGTCGAGGACTTCCTGTTCCTCGGCGTGATGGCCGGTTTCGCTGAAACCGGCGGTTATCATCACGATGCCCTTGATGTCCTTCCGGCCGCAGTCTATCATCGCCTGGGGCACCAGGGGCCGGGGCACCACTATCACCGCCAAATCCACCTCATCGGGAATCTCCAGCACCGAGCGGTAGCTTTTGATGCTGTGGACGACCTTGGCTTGAGGGTTCACCGGGAAGACCATTCCGTTGAAGCCGTAGTCGAGTATATTGTGCAGGAGTTCCCGCCCGATACTGCCGCGTTTGCGGGAGGCTCCGATGACCGCCACCGATTGGGGGCGGAATATGGGATCGAGAGAATGTTTCATTTCTATGTGTAAATCACTTTATAAGAGCGAGTTTTTTAGTTTGTGTATTTATACCGGATTCAAGTTTTACGAAATAAATACCGCTGGAAAAAGCGGACGCCTCCCACACCGCTTGATGCGCCCCGGCGGGATAAAAGCCTTCAACGAGGACTGCTACCTCCCTCCCGGCGATGTCGTAGATTGAGAGTTTCACATTGCTTGCAGTTTGCAGCTTGAAGCTGAGCGCTGTGGTGGAATTAAAAGGATTTGGATTTACAGAAAGGATTCCGAATCCTGAATCCTGAATCCTGAATCCTTTTTTACCGTCATTCCAACCGTAGCAAGACCATCCCTGATTAAGAGCGGGCGTGGTTTCGCCGGGTAATTTCACAAAGGGGAAGCTGTCGGAAGCGATGATGTTCCCCGGGTGATTTCCCACCATCGCAGAATAAGTGTAATTCCCCGCTGGCGCATAACCCGGAACCGATTGGCTCAATAATCTGGTGATAATTCCGCCGGGAGGAATCACCAAATCCCGCCTTATAATCAGCGGCCCGTAGGGATTGCCGTTGGGGAGCGTTACTTCGGTCCAGGCGTCGAAGGTAACCGCTCCGGCGCCGGTGTTTTCCAGTCTGACAGTGTAGCTGAGACTGCCTCCCCTCGCCGGAATCTGCACCGGGGGATTTTGCGGAGTCAAGGTCACCAACAGCGGGCTGCCGCCTGTCTGGTCGAAGTATATTGCGCCCATATCGGCTCTGGTTCCGTCCGGGTCGAGGGGGCTGGCGGGGTCTCCGGTATCGATACAGGGCGATTTGGTGGAGTCCGGCGCGGGGAAATTCGCCCAGGAGAGGCTGAAATCCCAGTTTCCGGGGTCGACGAACATCGGATCGTCCGCGATATTCCCGGTTCCGGTTAATTGGGTGGCGCAGCTATAGGTGAAGGTTACGGTGCCGTGTATTTCGGTGCAGATGGAGGTCATATTGCCGTAAACGATGTTGTTACGCCCCTGGCAGATACCGAAATCGACGAAAATTCCGCTGCCGTAACCATAGCTGTAACTGACATTGTTTTGCGAGAATGTGTTATGCTCAAAGGTCGGCGTTCTGCCGTCGATGTAAGCCCCGCCCCCTTTGACCAGCGAAGTGTTATAGACTATCAGATTTCCTTCGAACAGCGCGTTGGAATTTTGGCAGCGGATCCCGCCGCCTCCGCAGGTGCTTCAAGTGCCGGAAGAACGGTTGCGGGAAATCACGCAGTCCTTTACCCGAGCGCCGTTGCATAGATTGAGGTATATCCCGGCGCCGATATCGGCGAGGTTGCTGTCGATGACGCAGTTCTCCACTAAAAGCTGAGTGGAATAATAGCCGTAAATCCCCCCGCCGTCCTCAAGCACCTGACAGCCATAAATCCGGCAGTTTCTGATTATCAGTTCATTGCCTTCGACATAGATGCCGCCGCCGTAGCGCGGCCTCCCGTTATAAGCGCCTTCGATTACGCAGTACTCCAGGCGGCTGTGATAGGGAATGGTCGGAGTGAAACGAAGCCCGCCCCAACGGTAGGTCGAATAGGGCTGCTGCCGCTTCCATACTATGGAGTCGGTTTCAGTCCCCACCGCCTCAAGCTGCCCGTTAATCTGCCAGGTAAAATGCCCCGAATGGAGGAATACTGTCCCCGGCAGGATTTCCAAGGTGTCGCCGTGTTCAATCCGGCATTCCCCGTTGACGATGTAAGTTCCGGGACCCAGCGTTCCGGAGAGGGCTCCGCTGATACTGGGTTGCGCGTTCAGTGCGGTTGCGACAAACAGCGCCGCCAGCGCCGCGAATGAAATTAATCTAAGCATTAGAGCGCTCTGAAAAATCGTTGTTTGTGCTGTTATAGCTACGCTAAAATGATTGTCCGGCGTTTTTGCAGGGATTCAAAATGTCGAACCCCTGCTTCAAGCAATTGATTCACATAATCGGTACAAACGCCAATCTGCTACTTCACCAGGAGCAATTTTTGGGTCAGGCTGAATCCCTCGCCCTGTAATCTGGCGAAGTAAACTCCGCTGGGGAGAAGGCTGGCGTCGAAGGTACAATTGTGCGATCCGCCGGACATCCATCCTTCGAGCAGTTCCGCAACAGCCCTGCCGTTCACATCGTAAACTACCAGCGATATTTCGCCGGCACGGTCGAGGGAGAACATCAGGTTCGTTTGCGGGTTGAAGGGATTAGGATAAGCAGTGAAGATTCTGTATTCCTGGGGCGCGACCGCTCCGTCATCATCCCATCCGAATACAGCCCAACCCAGATTGTGATTGACAGAACCGTCGTTTCCCGACTTCTCAAAACCGAACCGGTCTTCAGCGATGACAGTTCCGGGATGAGTTCCCACATATCCGTGATAGACGTAATTGCCTGCGGGAGCATTCGGCGGGACGTATTGCGACAGTGTCCGCAATATGGTTGCCCCTCCGGGGATGATAAGGTTTGTTCGCAGCACCAGCGGCCCGACAACCGCTCCGCCGGGTATCTCTACATTGGTCCAGGCGTCGAAGGTGATGGGATTCTGCGACACATTCTCCACCTGGGCGTCGAAGATGAATCCTCCCCCGCCGCCGGGAATTCGTATGGGCGGATTGTGCGGTGTCAGCGTCACTACTAAGTCAGGCTGTCCCGCGGTTAGGGGATAATGATAACCGATGTCCACTATACCGCTGTCCTGGACGCAGTCGGTGCGGGTGGTGCCGGTAATCACCGGCGAAGCCGGGTCGCCCGCGTCTAAGCACGGCGAATTCGAAGCCTGCCCGGCGGCAATCTGAGACAGATAATAATTTCCCATCGGTCCTGTAGTGAAAAGCGGGTCGGCGGAGATGTTCCCGGTTCCGGGCCAGACCACATCTTGCACATTACAGTAATTCACCGTGACTCCCCCGGCGTGAACAAAAATCTGCAGGGAATCGTTCCCCCAGAACAAACTGTTTCTCATCGTGGGAGACTGATTGATAATGAATATACCGCCTCCGTCAGCCGCGATATTCTGAGCGAAGGTGCAGTTTATCAATTCAGGCGTAGAGGATGAAAACCTGATTCCCCCGCCGGCGTTGGCGGTGTTGGTATAGAACAAGCAGTTTTCAACGGTAAAATTATCGCTGAAGTAAAACGCTACAGCTCCACCGTAAGTCCCGGAGTTCCCGTAGAATACACAGTTGTCGACGGCGACGGGAGTGGACCAGCGGATGGCGCAGCCCCCGCCGTGAACGGCGTTGTTATTGGCGAAGACGCAGTGGCTGAGCGCGATATTAGAGTGGGTGCAGTATAGACCTCCCCCCATATATGAGGATGAGTTGTCGGTGAAAGTGCAATGTCTGATGGTTATATTGGCATAATCGATCCAGATTCCCATATCGTTACTGCTAATGATGCTGCAGTATTCCAATATGCTGGAATCGGAAGCCGAGTCGATGAAGCCTATCCCCTTCCAGAACGGCACACCCGCGTTGGGGCGGAAGTTGATGCTGTCAGTCTCAGTTCCTGATGCGTTCAAGTAACCAGCGACTCCGAACCCGAAAGCGCCGCTAAAGAGAAAATCGGTTCCGGGGGCGATGGTGAGGGAATCGTTCACCTGCACGTAAATGCTGTCGACGACATTGTAGGTTCCCGGGCCTAAGGCGCCGTTGAGAGCGCCCGAAAGATTTTGCGCCTGTGACAGCGTACAGAGACACAAAATCGCCATCGAGATGAAAAGAGCTTTCTTCATCGAAGTCTCCTCCAAAATTGGATTGTTTGTTTTTTAGGAGTTGAATGTCAGGAATAATAACCTCGCTCAAACTCAGATTGTATTTTTCTCGTATCGCAGATATGACCTGAATCTTTCAGCGTTTCGAACAGAGGCGCTATCAAGCGCCGAAGTTCCTCGTATCCCACCGCTCCCATATGAGCCACCCTGATGATTCCACCCGCCAATTCCTCCTGCCCCCCGGCGATGCGAAATCCGTAGTTTTCTTCCAACCTGTCAATCACTTCCCGGTCTGATATTCCATTCGGCAGCTTTATCACGGTCAATCCCGCGGCGGGACGAGCGGGAAAAATCTCCAAGCCCGCAGAAACAACTGCCCCTCTAAAAGCTCCCGCTAACCGCTTCGTTTCTTCCCATATCGCCTCCAATCCCCGGTCCAGTATCCTTCGCAACCCGGCTTCGAGGGTGACAATATTGTTCACCGCCGGGGTGAAGGGCGACTTGCCGAAGGGCTGAGTTTTCAAGTATCGGTTTAAACTCCAGTAGAGACTCTGCGGAGCGACTAGTCTGCCCCGGCTTTCTTTAGTTACGGAAACGAAGGCTAATCCCGGCGGGCAGGATAGACCCTTCTGGGAAGCTGCCACCGCGACATCCACTCCCCATTCATCTTGAAGAAAGGGTTCGACGGCAAGGGAGCAGATTATGTCCGCAACCAGCAGAGCGTCGGAGTTTGACTTAACAGAATCGGCGAGGGCGTGGAGGTCGAAGAGAGCTCCGGTGGAAGTTTCGACATGGGTGAGGAAAACGGCGGTGATATCCGGATTCGCTTTCAGTGTTTGCGCCAATGTATCCGGTTCGAGGGATTCCCCCGGTTCAATAGAGAGGGGTAGAGGAACAATTCCCGCACTCCGGCAGATTTTGCTCCAACGACGGCCGAATTTACCCCCTTCGACGCAGATTACCCGGCTGCCGGGCAGAGCAGTGTTCAAGACGGCTGCTTCCATAGCGCCGCTGCCGGAGGCGGTGAGAACAGCCACGTCTCCCTCGGTGCGGAAAACCTGCTGGAGGCCTATTCCGCAGGCCTTGAGGATGGTTCGGAAAGCGGAACTATGGTGGTTCAGTGGTTCTTGAGCCATATAGTCCAGCAGCTCCCGAGGGACGTGCGCGGGGCCGGGGGAATATAAGAAGGATTCCATAAGTTTTAAAGGAGCCGTCGTTAAAAGAGCAAAGCTGAATTTGGCGCGGAGTTTGTAGTTCTTGAGAGTTGTCTGCGATCATCTTTTGCCGTTGACCGGCGGGCGAGCTGGATTGACAATTACAGACATCGCTTCAAAGACCTGCATTGTTAAGTTGATTGGGTGTTTGTTGAGAATCCGGATAAGCCGAAATCTATATCCATATCTGATAATATGCTGGAGGAAGCGAGCCGATAAGCCGAATTTTGTCGTGGACGGTCATTTATCTGGGCCGCCGGTCGCCCGACGGCTCAAGCGACCTACCCGCGGGTCTAAGGAACCGGGCCGGCTCCTATCCGCCGTACGGCGGATTTCCCGCTTACTTGGTCTCGCTCCGGACGGGGCTTGCCGTGCCCCCGTAGGTTACCCCCGGGGCGGTGGGCTCTTACCCCACCATTTCACCCTTACCAGCCGCTAAGCTGGCGGTATATTTTCTGTGGCGCTATCCGTCGCCTCGCGGCGCCCTCGAGTTACGAGGCGTCTTG
The DNA here is from genome assembly GCA_964421875.1 of uncultured bacterium. Taxonomy (GTDB): domain Bacteria; phylum Electryoneota; class Tariuqbacteria; order Tariuqbacterales; family Tariuqbacteraceae; genus CAYQZD01. Next base: position 4,082 of record CAYQZD010000115.1, on the reverse strand, counting down.
CCCGGTGGAGTTCGGACTTTCCTCATCAGCCGTACGGCTGACGCGACCGCCTGGCTCACTTCCTAAGAATTGAACATTGCCAGTCTCGCCGGTTTTTGATAAGGTATTCTTAGCGAATATCTTGCTATAAAAGAATAAGTGAGCAAATGGGAGTCCGCAAAATCGATGCTACTAACTGCTAAGCACGGTAATCATCCCAATCTTTCACACCCTTGGAAAACTCTATATCCCTTATCGGAAGAACCTTAACATCGACAAGAGCTTTATCTGGACAAAGCACCGTTTCCACCACTTTCCAACATTTATTATAGGGCGGAGGTGCAGCGCCAAAGTATACTACTTGTCCACCAAGAGGAATAGCTGGGATATCAGTATACCCACCGAGGTATTTCAATGCAGCGTTTTCCTCTGTGTAGAAATGGACAGCCCATGTAAGTTTGTTCATATCTACTTTCTCCTCTCTGATGTTGATATGATAATTGAATACAACCAAAGGTCGCTAGACCGACTGGATTAATGGCACTCCATTTGGACAGATTATTTACTTAATGGACAATACCAAATCTATAGAAAATAATATTAGTATCACTTTAGGTTTGTGAAGCGCCCGCATTATTTGCCATTTACTCAAGTCCGCTATACAGCTGACGTGTCGGGAATTTATACCATAATGTTTCTGCTGTCAGATTCTGACAATCCACCTAAAGGCTGAACGACAGCAGAGTAAAAGCTGACTACATACGGCTAAAGTGTAACGATAAGATTAAGTTGTTTTTCTAAAATCAACCGCCAGATTCGCCAGTTTATCCGCCACGGTGTTTTCTTTGCGGGGGATAGCTTTGAATTCGACCGGAAACGGCGTTTGCGCGAGTAATTTCCGGGCTTCTATATGATATTTTACAAGATTCGGGCTTTTGACCTTAAATTCACCCCGCATCTGTTTTACCAAAAGCTCGCTGTCCGAATAAACCACCAACCGGTCGATTTTCTTGAAAACATGAAGACCGGCGGCTGCGTCTCGCAGCAACAGTATTAACGCGCCGTATTCCGCCTGGTTGTTGGTCAATTCTTCGCCAAGGTAGTGCGCGACTCCCCGCCGGAAGGTTCGGTCGGCGCCGCAGAGGCAGATTCCGGCTCCCGCCGGTCCCGGATTTCCCCGACTCGACCCGTCGATGAAGGCATAGAACATAATAGAGAGACGCTTCCCTAATCAGCTAGTGTATCCGGATCTATCACCAGGATTCTGCCGCAGGTTTCACAGAAGATGAAGTCCGTCATATTTTCAATTTCCACCAGCCTTTGCGGAGGGATGGTGGAATAGCAGCCTCCGCAGGCGTTGGAATAGACATAAGCGAGACCCTTACCGTCCCGGGCCAGTCTGATTCGTTCATAGTGATTGTAAACCGGTTTCTTCAGGCTGCGAATCAGTTTTTCTCTCTCATGTTCCAACTGTATTTTCTCATCCTCGGTCTCATCGAGCTTTTTCACAAGTTCAGCGTCTTTTCGCTTGTATTCTTCACTGGCGCTGGCTTGAACCTCACGCTGCTCTTCGAGCAGTTCCTTTAGCTCCTCTTCCCGGGCGTAAAGCTGAAGAACCGTAGTCTCGTTTTCGTTTATCTTCTCTTGGACCTTGTCTATTTCCGAGTTAATCGCATCGTATTCCCGGTTGGTCTGCACCAGAAACAACTGTTCCTTGTATTTATTAAGCTGTTCATTGAAGGAGTCGATTTCCAACTCCAGCGCTTTGCGTTTGGAGAGGTTATCTTTGGTCTCTTCCTGGTAATTCTCTATAGCTTGCCCTCCCTCTTCCAGCGTCTTTTTCAGTTTCTCGACCTGCTGGGGCAAATCACCCAACTCCATAGCCAAATCGTCTAAACTGTCATCGATTCTTTGAAGACTAATCAGATTTGCCAACTCTTCTTTCAACTCGAATTCCTCCGGAATTTTAAATAATTATCATAGGGTTATTGGAATAGATATTTTTAAGCTATATGGACACCAGAGCGAACGCTTGGTGTCTTTTACTCGCGTTTATAAGTTATCTTTATCGGTTTTAACAATATTAATTTTTGCCAAGCAGAGACTTGTTTTATTAACAATGTCCGGTTTCACATAGAATGAAAATGTTTTATTTGCTATAGTCATTCTTGAAAAGAATGACGGAAAAAGGATGTCATTTCCGCGAAAGCGGGAATCCATCTTATTGTATTTGTATTATTTACTGGACTCCTGCTTGCGCGGGAGTTACAAATCATAGGACAATCTTTTTTGGAATCGCTATAAATCCCATTTATAATGGAACAGAATGGCTGCAGCCGAATCGGTTTATTCCAAACCAAGCATCTTTACGATTTCATCAGCGACTTCCATCGCAACAGGGAAATCGTAGTTAGATAAAACTGTAATTGTATAAGACGATTGAAAATCCATACCTAAAAAGGCGCTGACTCCGGGAGCTCCTCCAGCAAAACGGCTCATCTTGGAAGGCAGTGAAGGCGCATTTTCCGGGGAACCCGCGAATCGACTAAGCAAATATTGGGTGTAGGTGGAATTTAATAATATATGATTTCTTAATGCCTTGTCGAATTTCAAAAGGTCTTCTACTGTAGAGTAACCTCCGCCCGCCGGAGTCCCTCTTGGAGATAACATATACGTGTTGTTCCATCCATAACCGATACCGTGCGCATCGTTGCGGTTCATATTCGTATAGCCCACGGCGAAGTTTTCAACCGGGTAATCCCGGTGGTAAGAATCAGTGTTGGTCATTCCCGACGGTAAATAAATATTCTCTCTAACATAATCGAAATAATCAACACCGGATACTGTTTCTATTATAGCGCCAGCGATTTCGAAACCGGTGTTACAATGCTCAAAATTTGTTCCGGGTTCAAAATCGAGGGGGATGTCTTTGATAAACTCCATATAATCCGAAACGGTGCGAAGCCGGTCTCTATGTGATAAGTAATATTCGTTTGCCCAGTAGTCGCCCCAGCCTGACCTCATATTTAATAAATGTCTAATAGTGACTTTGTCTGCTATTTCTCGTGGAAACATATCAAGATACTTCCCAATCGGGTCATCTAAAGATAATTTCCCCTTTTCCATCAATTGAGCAATAGCGATAGATGTGAATATTTTATTGATTGAACCAAGATTAAATTTTGTGTCTGATTTATTGGGAGCTTTGAATCTCTTGGAAGCATATCCATAGGCTTCTTGAAAAACGGAATTTCCATCTTTTGCGACCAACACGGCGCCTGAAAACTCATTCTCTTCAGTCTTTCTCAAAAGGTATTGGTGAAGCTCTTTGAAGTTTGAAAACAGAGCAGCTTCTTGTTTGGATTTGACTACACTTTCCTTTTGCTCTATTTGAGTCTTACTGCCTTCTGTTTTACCGATAGGACGGGAACCCGGTCTGAAACCCATTGATACAATGCGATGAGGGTCATTAGGTTCGACCGCTAAAATCAGGTTCAACCACGCATCTTTTGTTTCAGATTTTAGGACAACGCTTATTTCGTTTTGTGTAGAATTATTGATATCAATTACTCTTACTCTGTCATAAATAGTCTGGGTTGATTGAAAAATCCCTTTATGCGCTGCGACCGGGAAAGCATCTCTAAAACCTGGAGAATATTGATTTTCTATGTAATCTTCAAGTTCATAAGAACTTGTGCCATTCAGAAGTTCGACTACCTCTTTAACACGCGTAGCAGCGGGAGTTTTTGGTAAATCCAGGGCGCAGCAATTGAATGCAAATATCAAAAATGCCAGATTAACAGAAAGAAAGACTTTTTTCATTATATGCTAATTCTCTTTAATATATTTCAGGATAGATTTTCTTTGCCTAAATTTCAATGTCAAATGTCTTTCTAATGATGCGTGGCGACGGATTATTAGAGATTCGATAAACCTGATTATTCTTAACGCTCTAATTAAAAAAAGTGCACCGCTGAAAGTGCACTTTTTAGGTTTTATGAAGTTTATCTATTTCTGCTCCGGTTTCAAGGCTTAATCCTGAGCAGACGGACAATTTCACTTGATTTTCAATTATATTTTTGCTATTGGTTTTCAATAATCAG
>CAYQZD010000114.1:0-11995 GCA_964421875.1 uncultured bacterium | reverse complement strand
AGATACTATACAAAAAGTCCCTCGGTACATCTTTGAATATATTAAAACCTATGAGAGATTCTATAAGGAATTTCCAAAACATATGATAATTAATAATATAGAACATTGATTGCTATCATAATCATACCATTTTTCTTATTTAGCCTTGAGAAATTAGTGATGAGCTTTTATGAACACTTATGAGCGGAATCATATCGTGCTTAGTTACCGAAATCATCCCAATTTTACATACTTAATGAACATAAAATTTCCATTATTAATCCTCCGTTTTCTATTACACCATACAAAAAAAGCGCCCTTACGGGCGCTTCCCAAAAAATATAATCGACTTACTTCCCGCCTTCACACCCCCCGCGCCACCTCCTCCGCCACTTCCAGCGAAGTGTTGGTCCCGCCCATATCGTAAGTGCGCATCTTACCTTGGGCGATGACCGCGGCGATAGCCTTTTCCAGCCGGTCAGCCTTGTCAAGCTCCCCCAGCCAGTCTAACATCATCTTCGCCGACAGCAGCATCGCCATCGGATTCACCTTGTACTGCCCGGAGTATTTGGGCGCGGAGCCGTGCGTGGGCTCGAACACAGCGTACTCGTCGCCGATATTCCCCGAGCAGGCGAACCCCAATCCCCCCACCAGCTGCGCGCAGAGGTCGGACAGGATGTCCCCGAACATATTTTCGCACACCAGCGTATCGTAGTCCATCGGGTTCTTCAGCAGCCACATACACTGGGCGTCGATGTTGGTTTCCCACAGCGGGATGTCCGGGTAATCCTTCGCCACTTCCCGCGCCGTGCGAATCATCAAACCGCCGGTCTCACGCAGCACATTAGGTTTGTCCACCACCGTCACCGACCGCCGATCGAACTTTTTAGCGAATTCGAAAGCCTGGCGCACGATGTTGGCGCATCCCTTTTTAGTCATTATCCGGGTGGACAGGGCGATTTCCGATAAGGGGGATTTATCCCCGAACTTCTTCATTTTGGGATGCGCGCAAAGCGCTTGATACACCGACTCCGGCAGCGGGAAAAATTCCACCCCGCCGTACATCCCCTCCGTGTTCTCCCGGAACACCGCGAGGTCGATACCATCCTTGAAATTCAGCGGATTCCCCGCGTAAGCCTTGCAGGGGCGCAGATTGGTGTGCAGGTTGAACTCCTGCCTTAACCGAACGATGGGGGAGAAATAGACGAAACCCTTATCCGCCAGCGCCGGGTCCAGTTCCTTCGCCGCTTCCTCCTTGGGCTTGGAGGTTATGGCGCCGAACAAGGCGCAGTCGGTGGTTTTCAGCATTTCGATGGTGCGCTGGGGCAGAGGGTCTCCCTCGCTCTTCCAGAATTCCCAGCCGATGTCGCCGGGAACGTATTCCGCGTCCAGTTTCAGTGTGTCCAGCGCGATGCGGGCCGCTTCCATCACATCGTTGCCGACTCCGTCCCCCGGCAGCCAGGCGATTTTGTGCTTGGGCATGTAGAGCTCCTTGAATTGATTATTCAATAATTTTCCATTGTAGCAAATATACCATTCCTTTCGCAAATAGTCAACACTTTGTACTTCGATTGACCGTACTTCGCGATGAATTTGAGCCCGATTTGTAATCATTTTATTGCATTTTTTCCGATTAATGATAATATTTATAAGAATCACTGTCTCCCATAATTTCTTTCCGGAAACCGAACACAGAAAACCGATTACCAACTTCTGACTTGTTGACTTGTAGAATTCCATAATTCAACGGGATAACTTATGCGCTTGATATTTATTCTAATCTGTACGGGACTGATATTAACCGCCCCCGCCTCCGCCGATTTCACCCCCATCTGGCGCTGCAGCGGTTCGACCGACAGCAGCAATTACGGCTGGTATATCGTCGCCGCCGGAGACCAGAATATGGACGGTTTCGACGACATCCTGGTCGCCAACTGGCGGGCGGGGGAAGTCTTCCTCTACTTCGGCGGCAACCCGATGGACACCATCCCGGATATGGTTTTCACCGAGCCGCATACGCGTTCCTTCGGCGCTCTACCCCAGCAGTGCCGGGATTTGAACGGGGACGGACACCCCGATATTTCCATCAGCGCGGATTGGGACGATTATTATGCGCGCTCCAAGGTGTATATCTATTTCGGCGGGCCGATGCTGGATAATCAGGCTGATTTACTATTAGTATGCGATGAACTGGATACCTTGGGCGAACAGTTCGGAGAATACTGTTCGATGGGCGATTTCAATGGCGATGGATATGCTGATTTAGGGGTGAGCGCAAAACACCATTTAGTTTATAGCTTAGGTATAGATGGAGGGAAAATCTTGGTGTTTTTCGGCGGTTCCAATATGGATTCTGTTCCCGATTTTACCATAAGCGGTCAGGCTCACGGTTGGTTCACTACAGGTGAAATGTTGTCCATTAGCGGAGATGTGAACAACGACGGTTTCGATGATATGTTGGTGAGGTCGGGTTCAACGAGTTTAGATCGAAGCCTGTTTTTAGGCGGCGCACAGCCCGATTCAACAATCGATTGGATATATACTTCAACTTACATCGGTGGCGGCAATTGTATAATACCTGATATCAATCGAGACGGATTCGATGAAATTATATTTGGCTTCGATTTGGGTAATTGGTGTTCCGCGGCTTTTTTCTGGGGCGGAGAAAACATAAGCGACAATCCCGACGCGATTCCTTCCGGGCGGAGCAGTTCGCTAAACTGGTGCGCCTACGCCGGCGATGTCAACGCTGACGGCTATTCCGATGTTTTACTCGGAAGTATCCCCAGTGGAGCGGTTTATCTCTGTCTCCTGCATCCCAATATTTCCGGTTTTTATTACAGCGACCATACTTTCCAATATCCAGGATTTGGCAGAAATATGGGCTATGCTGGTGATATTAATAGAGATGGCATTGATGATTTCTTTTTAAATTCAGGAACGAATCCTTATTTTCCCTTCAGGGGACAGGTTTTCATTTATAGCGACACCACTTTGACTCCGGGGGTCAAGCGGGATGAAACCGAGCTGTCGGCGGCTAAATTCAGGATTTTAGGTAATTATCCCAATCCTTTCAACAATAGTTCCGTAGTGCTTTTTTCTTTGGATAAGCCGCAATGGATAGACCTCAATATTTACAATCTGCTGGGGCGCAGAGTCGTCCGGCTGGCGAACGGACAGTATGAAAGGGGATTTCATCGGACAGTATGGAACGGGAACGATGTTTTCGGCAATCCGGTCGCTTCCGGGATATATATAATCGAACTTATGGGCAGCCGTAACCGGTCAATCCGCAAGATTGAAATTGTCAAGTAGATTATCGGGATTGCGTTCGTTCTCGCGCTGTTGCGTGGGAATGCGTAATACCACATAGCTGTTCCGGGTAATCGACTATACCGATTACCGAAAACCGAATACCGATACCCGACTTTCAGAATAATAGTGTAACAGGGGCTCCGCACCCTGTTGCAATCCTTTGTTTATTAATTAAATGTCGCAAGGTGCAGACAGTCTGTCCGATAATATGTCATGCTGAGCGAAGCGAAGCATCTGCATTTTTGTAAGTTATTTATAAACAAGAGATTCTTCACTGCGTTCAGAATGACATTGCGCCACTATGCGCAGTTCGAAGTAACCAACGCAATACTTTGTTTACAATTTCTAATCAGGAGGAAGAAGAATGAGCAATGTATTTAAAATCATCCGGTTGGCAGTATTAATGGTCATTCTTACCGCTATTTCTTCAACAGCTGTGGAATGGGAATCATTGGGCTTTATCAAGTGTATGTCCCACGACCCCAACCATTATAATCTAAGTTCCGGAGAACATTTACCTGTTCTTCAAGCGACCTATGACACCCTGGACGCTATGGGCATCAATGTCATTTGCGCTGCGCTGGGGACGAACAGGTATGAAGTATTAAGTACTGATAAAAATTATTGGCGGATTCCTCTAATGGTTTCGACCTCAGTTTATCATTACACTGCTCGAACCGGTGACCCAAGCATCGGCGCTCTGACCAAGGCGGTGGCTTTCAAGAAACCGGCGGCAAAATGGGAGGATAGAATCGGCATCAACGACACCCCCGGTTATGAGCGTGCAGAAAAGGAATTCTATATTAACCATTTCATTATAAGAGCAAATCCCTATGAATTTGGCAGCGGGATTGTGGCTTATACCAATAGCGCAATGTCGTTGGATACTGGTCATCCCGATTACGATCAACACAAACGTTATTTTGTCAATCCTGGTAAGCGCTGGTGGTATTTTGCAGAGAAGAGCCCATGTTTCATCCAAATTCAAGCTTGGACGAATTGGCAATACGAAGGTCTTGACCCCATACTGAAAATAAGACTTTGGGAAGTTGACGGTGGTGGCGCTGAATGGGAGAAACTATACTACTTTGTCGGGGAGTTGCCGGGAAGTCCCACTGAAGACACCTATTTCCGGATAACCGACCAGCCCTATACCTGGCATAATCTTATCGAGTTGGATGACGACCCCGGATCAGAGGTGGGAAAAATGCACAAAGATAAGAAAATTCAAATAGAATTCGAGTCCTTAGGCGAAACTAACATCAACATCTTCATCGATAGTATAGCGGTGTATGACCTGATAAATTATAACAATTTGGATAATCATTGAATATAAGGCATATAATTGATTATATTGTAATTGTAACACACCTCATCATCTCACAATATTTGACTCTAAATATTTAATTGTGTATTTTTAAAGTTTATAAATCTTGATTATTACATTCTTTTGCCCCCACGCATCCTCCATATCAACACTTCCCCGCACCTCCGCGGCGGTGAAAACCAGACCCTGCACCTCATCCGGGGACTGGCTCTGCGCGGCTGGGAGAACCACCTCGCCTGCCTGCAAGGCTCGCCGTTGTCGCAAACCGCCCATCTCCCGGCGGAAATCCACCCCTTGAAGCTGCGCGGGGAACTCAACATCGCCGCCGGAATGCGTTTGGGAAACCTAGCGCGCAGGCTGAAAATCCCGCTGCTGCACGCCCACACCGCCGCCGCCCATTCCCAGGGACTGGCAGCGAAATTCATCTCCGGGGCGAAATTGGTGGTGACCAGGCGTGTCGATTTTCCCCTGAAATCCCTCTTCTCAGCGCTTAAATACCGCCGCGCCGACCACATCATCGCCATCTCGCGGAAAATCATGGAGGTGATGTTATCTTCAGGCGTCCCGGAGAATAAAATATCCTTGGTGCACAGCGGCGTCGTGTTTAATGACAAAGCATCTGCCCCGGAGGCAGTCGAACGGCTGCGGAAGGAACTGAATCTGCCCGCCCGGCACAAAATTATCGGCATTTCCGCCGCCCTCGCCGGTCATAAGGATCACGCCACTCTATTGCGGGCATTTAAAGTAATACTTGAGGTGAAACCTGACTGCGTACTGCTGGCTCTGGGCGAAGGGGATGAACTCCCCCGCCTGCAGGCGCTAGCGGAGGAACTTAATATATCCGAAAAGGTTAAATTCCTTGGATACCGCAGAGACATCGCCGATTTTTGGGGCTTATTCGACCTCTATGTGCAATCCTCCAAGATGGAAGGGCTTTGCACCAGCCTCATCGAAGCGATGAACCACCGCCTGCCTATCGCCGCCACCGACGCCGGCGGCATCCCCGACCTGATTGAAAACGGCGTCACCGGATTGGCGGTTCCGGCGCAAAATCCCCCGGCTCTGGCGCAGGCGGCGCTGAAACTACTGAACAATACCGAATTGGGATCCGAATTAGGCGAAGCCGCCGCCAAGAAATCACTCGAATTCACCGCGGAGAAGATGGTGGAAAAAACCGAAGCGGTTTACCGCAGCTTATTGCGGCTCTGAAATTATGCGAAACTTCTTCAGACTCCTTAAATATCTCAAACGGCGCTGGGCGCTGTTCACCCTGGGAATGGTGATGATGATCGCCACTACTTTGTTCGGCGGGGCGACCATCACGATGCTGTACCCCATCTTTGATAAACTTTTCAAACGCTCCGACATCCAGACAGTGGAGTACGACCAGCGTCCTTTGGGAAAACAGGTAATCCTCGAATTCCGGCATAGTGTCCCTGAGCAAGGGCTGTCATTAGATTCATCAGGGGAATTCGCGGGTAATCTGGGGCGGAATTTCCAGGATTTGCTGGAACGGAACCATCCGGTGAGAATCTTGGGTTACCTCTGTGTTGCCTTTCTAATTATTGTGCTAATCAAAGCCCTCACTTACTACTTTTACACTTATGTATTCGGTGTTCTGGAGGAGCTTTTCATCAAAGATTTGCGCGATGATTTATTCCGTAAAATCACCTCCTTCTCCCTCACTTTCTACGACCGCTACCGCTCCGGCGATTTGATTTCGAGGATGATTTCCGACATCAACGTGTTGAAATTGATGGTGGTATCCAACTTCGGCAAGTTTATCTACGATATCTGCCAAATCATTATCTACCTCTCCATCGCCCTGATAATCAACCTGAAGCTGACGCTTTTCACCCTGTTGGTAACTCCGGCGCTGATTGTGATACTCGGTTTTATCGCCAATAAACTGAAAAAATACGCCTACCGGTCTCAGGTTAAAGCCGCCGGTGTGGTGAACGTGTTGGAGGAAACTATTACCTCGGCCAAAGTGCTACTGGCATTCGTGCGGGAAAAGTTCCACAACCGCAAATTCGCAGATGAGACCGAAAAATTTTACCGTTCTCAGAAAAAGCTGGTTAAATATAATATGATGAACCGCCCGGTGAGCGAATTTCTCTCCACTTCGCTCGGAGTTGTCCTCTTGTGGTACGGCGGCAATATGATTGTCAATCCCCAAGCTAACCTTAATTTCCCAGCCTTCGCTGTTTTCATTGGCGCTCTCTATTCCACTTTCCAGCCCCTGAGGGACCTGGCGAGAGTGTATAACGAGTGGCAGCGGGGATTGGGAGTGGCGGTTAGATACTTTGAAATCTTCGACCGGCAGCCGCAAATCGTCAACCGCACTAATGCCGCACTTTTCACCGGACTTCAACAGGAAATCGCCTTTCGGAACGTGTCTTTCAGCTACGACGGCGAGAACAAAGTCATCGACAATATCGATTTTCGAGTCGCCAAGGGGGAAGTGGTGGCGCTTGTAGGTCCCTCCGGCGGAGGGAAAACCACCCTCACCAACCTGATTCCGCGCTTTTACGACCCGACCGAAGGTAGTGTCGAATTTGACGGTATCGATATCCGGGACCTGGGTATACCTTCCCTGCGCCGAAAAATCGGTATCGTCACCCAGGAATCAATCCTCTTTCACGATACCGTTTTCAACAACATCGCCTACGGCTGCGAGGAAATCGACCCTGAACAGGTTTACGCCGCCGCTAAAACCGCTAACGCCCACGATTTCATCCTAAAACTGCCCCAAGGATACGATACTGTCATCGGTGAACGCGGCTCCCGCCTTTCCGGCGGTCAGAAACAGCGGATCGCCATCGCCCGCGCCCTGCTGCTCGACCCGGAAATCATCATCTTTGACGAAGCCACCTCCGCCCTCGACTCCGAAGCCGAACTGCTTATCCAGAACGCCCTGGAAAAGGTAATCGAAGGCAGAACCGTGATTATCATCGCCCACCGCCTCTCCACCATTCACCACGCCGACCGCATCTTAGTGATGGAGGAGGGCAGGATTGTCGAGGAGGGTTCCCACGAGGAGTTAATGTCCCTTAACGGCTCTTACCGCAGGCTGCATGACCTACAGTTCAATCAGGACGGTTGAATGTTGAACCGGTGAACTGGTTCCCCCCTTTTCTAAAGTGGAGCAGTGAAGATTACTGATAATTAACATAAATACAATTGTTTAATCACTCCCGTTTTTCGAAATATCAGGGGCTTGTTACTTGACACTTGACACTTATTATGCCTAAAATCCTCTTCAAAATCGGTTACCTTTACCACAAAGCGGCGATGAATCCTATTATCGAAGCCTTCGCTGTCGATTCGAATTACGACATCGCCTTCTCCCTCACCGAAGAAAAGACCAAGCTGCTGGGATTGCTGGACAAGGGAGTGGGGGATAGATTTAAAGCGTTACTTGAAGATAAGCGCCTGCGGTTATCGGACGAAGACGAAGGTTTCGATGTCATCATCGTGGGGGATACCATCCGCGAGCCCGCCCGCTACGGTAAAACCCTGCTCTGCTTTGTCAATCACGGCACCGGAATTAAGAACATCCTCTATCGTAACCTCAAACGCCACGCCGGAACCAAATATATGATTTTCGTTGAAGGGGAATACCGGGTGGAAAAACTGCGAGAATCCGGCTGCCTCGGCGACAGCGAAGTTTTCAAAATCGGCCTGCCCAAGCTGGATTACTGTTTCCGAGAAGGTTATTACGACCGGGAAGAAGTCCTCGCCCGCTACGGTCTCGACCCGGCGAAAAAGACAGTTCTCTTCGCCCCGACTTACAAGCCAACCTGTATGTATGAGGTTAAAGACCACATTTTCAGCGAAACTAAAGATTATAACCTGATAATCAAGCTGCATCATTATAGCTGGATGGGAAAGTACGCTCCCCATAAACAGCATAAAATCTTTGAAAAGCGTGTTCCCCAATACGGCCATTCCGTCCTTGTCCCGGTGGAGGATTACAACATTGTCCCCCTGATGTTCGCCGCCGATACTCTAATTAGCGAAGCCTCCTCCACCGTCTTCGACTTTTTAGCGCTGGGCAAAACCGGGATAATCTACGATCTCGAGCACGATGACTTGCGCCATTCCGACGGCGAGCATATCCTCACCACCGATAACCGCGAATTCCTCAAAGGGGCTTTTGTTCATATTGACCGCCCTGAAGCAATAGGTGAAGCGGTGGAGCAGGCGTTGAACCCGACCGGCGAGATGCTCGCTCGCGCCGATGAATATCGAAATTACTTTTTCTATAAGCTCGATGGTCATTCCGCTTTCAGGCTCAAAGAAACGGTTGAGCGGCTGTTAAAAGAGGGCACTCACTTCAACGAACAGTGAACCGAGAACAGAAAACCGAATACCGATGACCGATAACCGAAAATCAATGACCATTTCCGGTTTATCCTTCGTGCGCAACGGGGCAAAACTCTATTTCCCGGTGGCGGAGATGATAAAATCCATCCTCCCCATCTGCAGCGAATTCATAATTGCGGTGGGGAAGGGGGATTCCGATGACAATACCCGCGATATTATCGCCTCCATCGGCGACCCTAAAATCCGCATTATCGACACCGACTGGGACGATTATAAGCAGGGCTACCACGGCCACATTAACGCCATCCAGACCAACATCGCCCTCGAAGCCTGCAGCGGCGACTGGTGTTTCTACCTTCAAGCGGACGAAGTGGTGCATGAGAGCTACCTCCCGGTTATCGAATCCCGCTGCCGGGAATTGCTGAATGACCGCGAAGTCGAAGGGCTGTTGTTCCGCTACAAGCATTTCTGGGGCGATTATCAGCATTATCAGGGCGGGCACGGCTGGTACTCCCGCGAAATTCGTATTGTTCGCGGCGGAATCGGCGTCCGTTCGCACCGTTCCGCCCAATCCTTCCGCTGCGACGGCGAAAAGCTCAAAGTCGCTGCAGTCGATGCAGAAATCTATCATTACGGCTGGGTCAGGCCCCCGCGCTCGATGCAGAATAAGCGCCGCGCCCTGGAAACCATCCACTGGGGCGGGGCAAAGACTGATGTAAAATTTCGCGACGCTCCCCCCGAATTCGATTACGGTCCCCTGGACCGGCTGGCGGTATTTGAAGGAACGCACCCAAAGGTGATGGAAGAACGCATCGTCGCCCTGGACTGGCGGGATAAACTGCAGTATTCAGGCAAACCCGATCCTGCCCGTGCCCCGCACAAGCACGAGCGTTTCAAATACCGCCTGTTATCCTGCATCGGCGATAGATTGCTGGGCGGAAAACGACTGGGTGAATACAAAAATTACATCCTTCTGAAACGTTGACACCTGTTCTAACGAGCAACGAGTAACGAGCAACGAGCACAATGCGCATTTCTCTCATCGTCCCCACATACAATCGGTTGGAAAATACAAGAACCTTCATCGAACGCATCATTCACAGCCACCAGGACGAACTGCATGAAATCGTCTTCAGCGATGACGGCTCGACCGAAGACCAGTTCGAAGTTCTTCGATGCTATGCGGATGCGCTGCGGGTTTCCTGCATCCTGGTTCGGCAGGAAGACCTGGGATTCCGCCTGGCTCGCACGCGCAACAACGGTGTCAGGCACTGCACGGGTGATTATCTCTGTTTTCTCGACCAGGACCTCATCCCCAGTCCAGGTTATTTCAAGGAAATCAAGCTTTTCGCACGTCGTAACCGTTTCCTTATCACCAGAACCCTCTATACTACGCCGGAGGAGAAGGATGAAATCTTGAGCAGTCCCGGCGATGATATCTTGAAGCGCCTGCGCCACAAGGGCAGGGAGTACCTACGAAAAGTGGTGGTGAAGGACTACTTCTATTACCTCGGAAAAAAAATCGGCATCGGCGACCGCCGTCCCAAGCTCAAGGGCGGAGCTTTTTCTCTATTCCGCGATAGCTTCGAGCGGGTGGACGGCTTCGATGAAGATTTCGTCGGCTGGGGACTGGAGGACGACGATTTGGGGAGGCGGCTTTACCTCACCGGAATCGCCGGCTTCAATATCAGCCACCGAGCCTGTACCTATCATCTCTGGCACGAAGAAACCGGTTCTAAGAATCACCGCCCCAACCGAGAACGCTGGAAACAGAAGACCTACGACCGCGCTCACCTCCGGCCGGAAAACGGTTTATCGCGCGATACCGGCGAAAAAATCGAAGTTGTTAGAATTAAATAAAGTTAGCAGGGGCGTTCAATTGAGCGCCTCTACAGAGAATTAAAGTCGCTCATTATAACATAATTAGGAATGCTTCGCCCCTACCGAAAGCGCGAGATAAAATTCGTAATGAAGAAAATCGGACTGATACTCACCAAAGAGCGGCATTATGAAAAGGGCTGGACCTGCACGCTGACTCCGAAACTGGTGGAAGCTCTGCTTAAGCGCTTCGAATGCTCCTGGATGGAAAATCAAAAGGACTATGAGAATCACTTAGGCGATGTAGACGTTTTACTCTCTTTCGAACCGGTGTGGGCCGCTCCGGCGCTGAAATTTCGGCGGCGGAAAGCAGTTCGGGAAAAATTCGATTCCCTCCCCTCGATGATGATGTTCAGCGATCCCCACAAGGATGGGTGGCGGCAAAATTACTTTCTGAAAAACCGCATCGACCGCGTTTTAGCGTACTATTTCCATCCCACTCTGCGGCATTTCACGAAAATTCCCCCTGAACGCATCGTCCATTTCACCTGGGCTGTGCCTGATGAATGGATTGGAAGCCAGCCTCTACAGTATCACGGCGGGGATAAAATCGCCTGCTTTGGCGCGGGGAAACACGAAGCTTACGATGTGCGCAACTGGTGCCGGAGTTTCCCCTTTGTGGAAGCGACCTATAACAGCGGCGTAGAAAACAAGCAGATGTCCGATCTGGAATACATCCGCTGGCTCCAGGCTAAAGACGCCGCCGTAGCCGCCGGCTCCGACCATCCCAAATACCGCTTGACCACGCCCAAATACTATGAAATCGCCGCCTCCGGCGCCCTGCTTTTCGCTCAGGAAACCGACGACCTGAAAAGATTGGGTTTTGAACACGGTCTGAACTGCTTGGTGTTCAACCGGGATAATTTTGAAGCTTTAGCGCGGGAATATCTTGCTGACCCTGAAAGCTATACACCCATTCGCGAGGGAGGAAGAGAACTGATTCGCGAGCGCCATTCCCTCTCCCGCAGGCTCGATTTCCTGGAATCGATCATTGAGGAAATCGCCGCTACCAAGAAATCCGGCTGAACCGCGGTCGATGTTAAACAATGGCTCTCGGTAGCACTTTACCGATTTGCAGCGCGGGCGTCATCAGCCGTACGGCTGATCCTTCTTTTACCGGAGGGATTCAGGCTGCCAGTTTGTCCGAGAATGCCACAAATTTGTCAT
>CAYQZD010000113.1:0-12105 GCA_964421875.1 uncultured bacterium | reverse complement strand
AAGCGAGCCAGTCGGATGTATCCTACTTCGTCCTCCAGCATTGTGGCGGTGGTGACGTCCTTGACATTGATGCGAGCGCGTTCGATTACATAATCAAGGGAGTCCGATACTCCCTGACGCTGAATGGTGATTTTGACCGAAGTCCCAGGGTCGCCGCGCATCAATGAAGCCGCTTTGCGCGTGTCGAATCCCTCGGTAGAAATGGAATCGATATAGGTGATGATGTCCCCGGCGCGAATCCCAAGACGGTCGGCGGGGGTGTCCTCAATGGGGGAAATAACCGTAAGGCGTTTCGCTTCGCCCGTGAGACCTATGACGATTCCCACGCCTCCGTATTTACCCGAGGTCATTATCCGCAGATCTTCAGTGTCCTCTCTAGGGATGAAGATAGTATAGGGGTCGAGAGTCTCCAACATACCCTCGATTCCGGAGCGAATGAACTCCTGAGGATCTATATCATCCACGTAGCGGGTGGTGATTTCCCGCAGGACGCTCTGGTACAGGTCAAGGTTCTCCCGTATTTTTTTGTAGTACTCATCCGATTGCTGCTCGACACTGAAAAGCGCTGAAGCGCTGAACAGCGAAATCAGAACAAACAGAAGCAAGCTGTGGATTCGGTCTTTTCCCATAATGTCACTTTATAAGTTACAAGTTACAAGTTACAAGTCCCCCCCAAAAGCCCACCCTATAAATCAAAAATTATAGCCGTAACTGCCAGAAAATCTGTATTCACCAATCCGCTAAAGGCAGATAAGCCGCTAATTACCAACCACTATCCACCAATAACCATTTAACCGTTTCACCTTTTCAACAGTGTTTCACGTACTTTGCGCCATATCTCCTTTTCCAGGACTTCGACGAAACTCCGGCCGTCCAGAATATACATCTTGTCGTTGCCCTTCGCCATCTCCAAGTATCCCTTGCGAACGTTATCGTAGAATTCAAGGGCTGACTGTTCCACACGGTCTCTGCCCGCCTCATCCTTGCGATGCAGGGCGATATCCGGGGGAATATCGACAATGAAGGTGAGGTCGGGTTCACAATTTCGTATTATTGC
The DNA here is from genome assembly GCA_964421875.1 of uncultured bacterium. Taxonomy (GTDB): domain Bacteria; phylum Electryoneota; class Tariuqbacteria; order Tariuqbacterales; family Tariuqbacteraceae; genus CAYQZD01. The sequence goes on along the minus strand of CAYQZD010000113.1, from coordinate 11,048 downwards.
AGAATTGATGGTCTCGATTAAATCAAGGGATAGCTTTCTCCCGTATCCCTGGTAGGCGGTAGTGGAGTGATAGTAGCGGTCGATAATGACGAACCTCCCTTTGTCCAGCGCCGGACGAAGCGCTTCCGCCACTAACTGCGCCCGAGCGGCGCAGTAGAGTAAAAGCTCGGTTCGAGCGTCCATCTCCCCGTTCTCCGTGGAAAGCAGGATGCGGCGGACCTGCTCCGAGATGCGGGTGCTCCCCGGCTCCCGCAATACCAATGGCTCGATTTTCTCAGCGGTGAGTTTTTGCTCCAGGCGGGTGACCTGAGTCGACTTCCCGCTCTGGTCGATACCCTCGAAGGTGACGAGGACGCCTTTATACTTCTTTGACAAGACTACCACTCCTTTTTGTTAGAATGATAAACATCCCGACCGCCAGCATCAGCAGGGAAACAATTTGACTGAAAGTGATGTTTATGCCGGCGATATTCAGCAGTTTGAGGGCGGATTCGCTCCCCTCGTAATAGCGGAAAAACTCGTTGATGAACCGGAAAAAACCGTAGAGAACCAGGAAAAGGGCGATATGGAAGCCGGGGAACACTCGATCCGGTTTAATCCGCCAGAGAACGATAAATATCAATAAATTGCTTAGAACCCCGTAAAGCTGCGTGGGATGCACCGGCTCCCCGCCGCTAATATAGTGGGCAAAACTCCCTTGCGGAAAAGTCACCGCCCAGGGCAGATGGCAAACCTTCCCGAAACAGCAGCCGTTGAAGAAACAGCCTATCCGGCCCAAAGCCGCTCCCAACGCCAGACTGGGAGCCACAGTATCACACATCTTGGCGAAGGGAATCCCCCGCCGCCGCACAAAAATCCACCCGATCCCCAGCGCAAATATCACCCCTCCCAGAAAAACCATCCCCGAAAGCCCTATCTGACCCGTTGACTGAAAGGGATTGATAACATCCCACCAACGCCCGCGAAATTCATCGATATGGAAAACAACATAGACTATCCGGGAACCCAGAATTGCGCTGATGAGAATCATCATAGAAGTGTCAAGCACTTGAACCGCGGTAAAACCGTAAGACCTGCCCCGCCTGACCGCAAGAGCCACTCCGATTGCGAAGGCCAAAGCCAACAGCGCTCCATAGGTATGAAGTTCAAAATTGCCTATTTTAAACAGAACTGGAAACATATTCTGGTTGCTGGTTTCTGGTTATTTATCTTTCTTGCCCTCTACAACGACCACCATCTCCCCTTTATATTTGAATTTACCCAGCACCTGGGAAATTCTGCCGCGGATAAATTCCTCGTGGATTTTAGTCATCTCCCGTGCGACAGATACGTTCCGGTCGCCCAACGCGGTCTTGATATCCCGCAGGGTGCGTTCGATACGGTGAGGGGCTTCGAAAAAGATGATAGTCCTCTCCTCCTCTTTTAACTTCGCAAGACGTTTTTTTCTCCCCTTTTTCCCCGGTAAAAATCCTTCAAAGCAGAACCGGTCCAAGGGCAGCCCTGAAGCCACAAGCGCCGCCAGAGAAGCGCTGGGACCGGGAATGGGAGTAACCTCAATATCCTCCGATACCGCGGCTCGAACAAGGTAAAAAGCGGGATCGGAGATGCCGGGAGTCCCGGAATCGGTAATGAGAGCGATTTTTACTCCCTCCTTTAACTGGGAAACCAACTTTGGAGTCACCGCTTCCTTGTTGAAATCATGGTAAGGAATCACTATCCGCTCGATACCATAGTGATTCAGCAGAATCCTGGAATGACGGGTGTCTTCGCATAAAATTTTATCAGCTTCACCCAGGATTTTCACCGCGCGGTAAGTGATGTCCTCCAGATTACCTATGGGAGTTGAAACCAGAAAGAGAGGCATGAAAGAATTAATAATTTAAAATTATAAATTCAAAATTAATACTTGAATCTGAAGTTCTGCGAAAGTGTCAGTTGAATCTGCGAAAATTGCCCCGCTTCACCTTTCATTTCCCAAGGTCACGAGCATAGAGGAAATCCTGTCCCGGAGTGCGGGGCGACATCTTGGGGACCGGGGGCGTCATCCGTTTGAACTGGTAAGCCTTCATCCGCCGTTCGATGCGCCGCGCCAATTCCGGATCGTATCCCTGCTCCGCAGTCTCCTCCGGGGAGAGCCGGAGGTCCACCAGGCGATAGAGGATTTCATCGGCGGCTTCATAGGTGAATCCCAGCTCCCCTTCATCGGTTTGGTCTGCCCAGAGGTCGGCGGAGGGGACTTTGTCAATCACCTCCTGCGGCAGATTCAGATGCGCCGCAAGCTGCCAGACCTGGGTCTTGTAGAGGTCGCCGATAGGATTCAGAGAGCAGGCGCTGTCGCCGTACCAGGTGGAATACCCCAGAAGGATTTCGGTCTTATTGCCGGTTCCCAGCACCAAAGCTTTCGATTCGGCGGCAGCGTCGAAAAGCACAAGCATCCTGAGGCGGGCAAGAACGTTCCCCCGGCGGATTCGGTCGATACCGGGTTTGGTGTTAAAGATTGGGTCGGCGGCAGGGGTCAAATCGATTGTTTCCAAATCCAGCTTCAGCGCAGCCGCCACCTTTTCAGCGTCTCCGGCGCTCCGGGGATTAGATACGCTGTAAGGCATCGAAAGCGCGCGGACGCTGCCTTCGCCCAATGCTTTCACCGCAAGGGCGGCGGCGAGAGCGGAATCCACACCGCCTGAAAGTCCCACAACTACCTTATCGAAACCAGCGCGTTTCACTTCCGTTTCGATGAAACGCCACAGTATCTCAAGTGCGAGGTCCCAGTTCAGATTCAGCTCGGGTATTATTTTATGGGGATTATGACTCAAGACTCATACCCCTAACGTAAAAATTATGAATCGGGGCTGAGGGTATCAGCCCCGTTATGATTACGCTATCGCTTCTATTCCTTCAGCGATTTACGCAGAATGTCTATTCCCTGGTCGCATTCGTCCTTACTGACATTCAGCGGCGGACGGAAACGGATAGAGCGGTCTCCGCAGCCTAACACCGCCATACCATTATTCATCGCGGTCCCGGTCATACGATCCCGGAGGTCGCCGTCGGGCATATCGAAAGCAATCATCAGTCCCCTACCGCGGACATTGGAAACCAACTCCGGAATTTCTACCTGGAGTTTCTCCAATTCACCCAACAGGTAAGCCCCCATCCTGGCGGCGTTGTCCACTAAATTCTCTTCCTCGATGATTTCAAGGTAACGGTGGAAGCGAACCATATCCACCAGGTTCCCCCCCCAGGTGGAGTTAATGCGCGAGGATTCGACAAACACATTCCGTTCAACCTCGTCGATGCGTTTGCCGCAGAGGATACCGCAAACCTGAGTTTTTTTCCCAAAAGCCATTACATCAGGCTGGCACCCCTGAAAGTGCTGATGGCACCACATTTTGCCGGTAAGCCCCACTCCGGTCTGGACTTCGTCGTAGATTAGAAAAATACCGCTCTCATCGCAAAGCTGACGCAGAGCTTTAAAAAATTCCAGGCGGAAATGATTGTCGCCGCCTTCGCCCTGGATAGGCTCTATTATCAAAGCGCAAACGTCGTCGCCAAACTCCAAAAGGGCGGTTTTAATCTGGTTGAGCGCCAACTGTTCCGACTCTTTCACCGCTTCGAGGTTCTCTTTGTTCAGTGGGAATTTAATCTTAGGATTGTCAATACGGGGCCAATTGAATTTAGAGAACCATTTGTGTTTACGAGGATCGGAAGTGTTGGTCAACGACAGCGTATAGCCGGTCCTGCCGTGGAAAGCCTCCTTGAAATGGATGACCTGACTCCCCACGGGCCGGGTGTATCCCTTGGCATAGTTCTTCTGCGCCTTCCAGTCCATTGCGGCTTTGAGCGCGTTTTCCACCGCCAACCCTCCGCCCGCTACCATAAAGAGGTGAGGAAGGTAATCCGGGATAGCGGTCTGCGAAAACTTATCTACAAAAGCAGCCATCTCCACCGTATAAAGGTCGGAATTGGTGACGTTATTGAGGGCGATCTTACCCATCTTCTCGATGAATTCGGCATTGTCGAGCTTGGGATGATTGTGTCCCACCGGCGAGCTGGCGAAGAAGGAGAAGAAATCGAGGTAATCCCTGCCGCTAATCGCGTCGTGAATGTAGCTTCCGTAGGATTTTCTCAGGTCGAGGACGATGTTCATCCCGTCCGCAAGCATATGCTTGTTGAGTGTATCGCGTACGTCTTTCGGTTGAATCGTAGTCAAATCTACCTCCAGGTTTTTAAGGTTAGACATATTATGATATTAATTGTCTTAATTACAACTTCGATTGTAACAATCTACCGATTTGAAGCGCAAACGTCATTCTGGCTGCGCCGGAATGACCAATTCGCTTATCACTTCAGATAGCTATTGTCTTACCTTCGATTGATTTCACAAAGATAACGTCTGTGCGAGGTTGTAATTATGGGTGGAATTTATTAAATTATGTATGTCTAAAGACTGTCAAATCGAAGTGAATGCTGTTAATCTAAGCCTTTTTTCAATAACAATTTAAAATAATCGATTCCGACTTTTCCTTATCTTTGAAATTTACGAAAATTTTACCTTATTTTCAAGTTATTACCCCGCTATCATTGTTTAATCATAAATAGCGGCAACTTCAATACGCAAGCCGATAACTTTCATCCTTCGTTGTGAGAGGTAGTGAAAGAGACCCTCGAATGAGGGTTTGCGGAGGATAACGTTAACATCGACCTAACCGACCTGCTTAATGGAAATTATCAAGCTGTTAATCATAATCGCCATCATCGCCTTATTGATGTGGCGCAAAGTGGATTTGGGTGTATCGCTCTTAGCCGGAGCGGCGCTGACCGGAATACTATACGGGATGGGAGCGAAACAAATCGGAGTCGCCGCCCTAAAAGCGGCGACCGAGTGGCGCACCATTGAACTCCTCCTCGCGGTGATTCTAATAATCGGGATGGGCTACCTGATGAAGGCGGGGGGAAGCCTGACGGTAATGGTCGATTCCCTGGACCGGCTGGTGCGGGACCGGCGCCTCTCGATGGTGATTCCCCCCGCCCTGATAGGACTGCTGCCCTCGCCCGGCGGAGCGATGCTTTCAGCGCCGATGGTGGAGGAATCCGGCGATAAATTGGGATTAAGCCCGGCGCACAAGACCTACATCAATTTCTGGTTCAGGCACCTGTGGGAATATTGCTGGCCGCTCTATCCGGGGCTGATTATGGCGGGAGCGATACTGCAGGTAGAGGTTCCGAGCCTGATGCGGGTGCAATGGCCGATGTCGGTGGCAGCTATAATCGCAGGGGTGATTTTCGGGCTTCTATCCATAAAAAACGGCTTGAACGGCAATGTTGCCGAGGAAGGATTTCTGAAAAACCTGCTACGATTAAACATCAGCCTCTGGCCCATCTGGCTGATTCTGGCGGGATTGGTGTTTTTCAAACTGCCGGTGCTGGCGATTTTAGCAGCGGTGTTCCTCTGCACTCTGATCTCCCAAAAAATCCCCTGGAGCGAGAGGTGGAAAACCGTTAGAAAGGCGGTGAACTTTAAAATCGCCTTGCTGCTCATCGCGGTGATGATATTCAAACGGATGGTGCTCGATTCCTCGGCGGTCGAAGCGATTCCCCTATTGTTAGAAGCCAGCGGAGTGTCCGCCTTCTTTCCCCTCTTGATTCTCCCCTTTATCGTGGGACTGTTGACCGGGGTGAACCAGGCATACATCGGCATCGCCTTCCCCTTGCTATTACCCTATCTGGGGCAAGGGGCGGAAGTGAATTACATTTACGCAATGTTCGCCTATACCACCGGATTCGTCGGCGTGCTGATATCGCCAGTGCATCTCTGCCTGTTCCTGACCAAAGAATACTACGGAGCGCGCTGGGGAAGAATCTACCACCGCCTGCTGCCTTCAGCCGCCCTGGTCTTAGCCGCCAGCGTGGTTTATCTGTTTCTATGGTGAAACGGTGAAACGGTGAACCGGTGAAGTCGTGAAATCGCGTGATTATGCCGTTTCTGTCACGTCTTTGACGCTGTAAAGCGGGTGTGACCTGACAGTTTAATACATTGTGAGTCAGGTCTCCGTTTCACTAAAGACCTGACTTAACGTATCTGTTTCCCCCCTTTCGTAAAGGGCGCCTTCACGTTTCCCCCCTTTTTTAAAGGGGGGCAGGGGGGATTATGATAGTAATTAGTTCGTATAATCAGGTAATTGCGAGCGAAGCGAAGCAATCGCTTTGTTTAACTGAAGAATTCACTGGCGATGATGGCTATGTTGTCGAGTGGATCATTCAAATCCGACGATAGATGTTATTTATAAAAAAACTCACCAAATCCTAAAACTTTCCCACCCTATCTTACGTCTATATAGATGAAGGCAAGTGTAAAATCGTAACACTTATAGGAGTACTCTAAAATGAAAAGAGCGTTTGTAATCACCATCGCGGCGCTGATGTTCGCCGGAATGACGGGATTGTGGTCCTATGCGGACTGCGCTTCCGCTAAAAAGGGCGGTTCCGAGGGATTCTTAGGAGTTTACCTGGAAGAAATCGACGATGAACTCAGGGAATCGCTGGCTTACAAAGGCGACGGCGCGTTTGTAGAGGACGTGGTGGAGGACACACCCGCGGAAAAAGCAGGCATCGAAGCCGGGGACATCATCTTCGAGTACGGCGGAAAAAAGGTAATGGACGAGGATGATTTACGGAAAATGATACGCAAAACCAAGCCGGGCGCAAAGGTACAAATCAGCGTATTCCGCGAAGGGAAGAAGAAATCTCTGGCGGTGAAAATCGGCAAGCGGCAAAAGCAAGTAGAGAAAACCATACGCATTAGATCGCCTCGAAAGGTTAAAGTCTATAAGAACGTACATCCCCGCAGGATTGCGATAACCACTGAATGCGGAAAAGGAGCCTTTCTGGGTGTGAAACTGGAGGATATGAGCGAGCAGTTGATGGAGTACTTCAAGGTCGAGCACGGAACGCTGGTTGCAGAAGTGATAAAGGAAACAGCGGCGGAAAAAGCCGGTATCAAAGCCGGGGATGTGATTATCGAATTCCGCCAGCGCGAAGTTGAGGACGCCGGCGACCTTTCCTACTTAGTGGGGAAACGCGAACCGGGCGACAAAGTCGAAATCAAGGTGATGCGGGACGGGTCGGTTAAAACCTTCAAGGTGGAGTTAGGGAAACGGGATAAAGACTGCAAAATCAAATGCGGCGATGAATGTCTGGAAATCAACCTGCATAATATGGAGGATAAACTCCATCACCTCTCGGATAAGCTGAAACACAAACTTGAACGAATTGAGGATTTGGATATCGATATAGATATGGACACGGCGGATTAGCTTCGCATAGGCAGTTTACGCCGCAAACAAGGGACGCTTAACCAAGCGTCCCTTTTCTATTATACTCCTTCTAACCACCTGTCATTGCGAGCGAAGCGAAGCAATCGGATTGTTTACATTGTCACAGCTGTAGGGTGGGTTTCAACCCACCAAACTGAGATTGTCATTCCGAACGCAAACCGGAATCCTTCCTCGTAGAGGCGGTTCGCGAACCGCCCTCACCGGAAACACCCCTACCTCATACTCTATCGCCTCTGTCTTATCTGCGAAATCAGCGAACATCTGCGCTAATCTGCGATTCGAAAACTCTTATGCAGCAGACTGTCAGCACTCTGTCCGAGAATACTTGTTTTCGTATTATGTCATTCTGAATCCGCCGTACGGCGGATGAAGAATCTCTTGTTTATAAATGATTTACTAAAATGCAGATGCTTCGCTTCGCTCAGATGACATATCGTCGGACAGACTGTCCGCACCTGGCGGAATATCTTCAGAGTTGTAGGTCGGCTTATTCAAAGCCGACTTCATTACAATTATGTCAAGTCAGGTCTTTAGCGAAATGGAGACTTGACTTCTTACTCACTCCCCCTTCAAGAAAAATTTCAGCGGCAGCCGCGAGAGCCTGATTTCCTTCTCCAGGGGTAAAACGCGGCTGACCATAAAGGGAAGCGGTTTTTTCAAAGGCGGCTGCTGAGTCAGGATGCTGGAATACACAAATCCGTGAGAAAGTTCGAAAGAGAAACTCTTCACACCCCATCCCCGGCGTAGAAAGGTGAGCATAGATTGAATGCCCTTGTCCTCACCTTTAGGGTCAAGCGCCAACAGCAGATTCTCCGCCACTCGAGGGGAAATCTTCGTGATATGCGCCTGCCCCTGCAGGTCGAAATCGGGGTTGACCGGATCGAAACCTCTCCCTTCAAAATTGAAGTTGAAGCTGATGCGGGAAGCTTCGCCGCCGCCGCTGTGAATCTGGGAAACCAGGTCGGAGTTGATCTCTGCGGCCGCGGCTGAAATACTGTAGGAAAACTTCCCCGCTGACAGAGAATCCACCTGCATCCGACCCTTGCCGCCAAGGTTACCTTCGAAAATGGAGAGTTGAAAATGGGGAAGGAGAAAGCGGCTTTCATCCCAGAGCGCATCGGCGGAAACCTCGGTCATCTCCCAGCCCAAACCCTTTATCCGCCGAGCAGTAATGTTGTTCATCGGTTCGCCGCTGTAGGGAAGATGAGCCCGGGCCTCTCGGTAAAAGGGTATGGATTGCCTCCCGGCGCCGGCAAGACTCATATCCCGTAAATCTATGGTTTGCTGCAGGGGAAAATACCCGTTAATCCCCTCCGCCTCCATCACCGGGGTTCGAAGGTTGAAATCCCGCAATGATACCCTCCCTTTCATCCTCAACAGGGAATCGAAGGCGCAGGTAAGCGCCAAATCCGCTCCACCCCGCAGGACTAAAGCAGGAAGTATTTCCCGGCCGAAAGTATCGGCGAAAGCGCCTTTTAGCGAAAACCGCAGCGCCGGTTTACCCTCCGCCATAATCCCCTGACCCAACGCCTCTATCATTACTCCTTCGGTGGGGAGCGATAATCTGGCGGTCGATTCAAATGATAATTTCGAGGCGTCGCCTGTTCCATCGGCAGATAGGGTAATGTTTTTCAGCGAACGGTTTCGCAGTTGCAAAATCCGCGCTTCGCGGACAGCGGCGGAAGCAGTGATATTGAGCGCGGTTCCCTGAGCGGCGAGGCTGATATTAGCTGCCACTGAGTCCGCCTCCAGTGAATCCAGCGCGATATCCACCGGCAATAGCGCAATCTGAAGGCTGGCGGCAGCGCCGGGAAGGTTCCGTATGGAGGTCGACATCCAACCGGTCAAACCGATATGCCCATCGACTTCGAGGGGAAATATAGTGGCAGGCAGACTGAAACGCCGGAATCCCGTAATGTCCAAATCTCCACGCTCCAGGCTGAAAAACAGGCTGTCCCCGGTGTAATCCGCTCCGCACTGCAGAAAAAGCCAGCGGGAAACCTCAAGCAGCAGGGTATCCACGCGAAAACTGTCGAAGCTGTCGCTCATTACTAAGTTGCCCCGCAGACTGACAGTGTCGAGGGGAAGTGTCAAAGGCGCAGCCTCCAGAGCAATATACTGCAAGGAATCACGGGCGGCCATTTTCAATGTGAAACCGGCCCCGCCCTTGCGGTTCTTCAATTCGAACGCGGCGTTAGCTAATCCTTTGATTTCCTTGAGATTGAGTTTTTCCGGATTTAAACCGTCCACCGTCAGTCTCAGGTCTTGTAACAGGCTGGGGCCGGGCTCGAAATTCATCAGGTTTTGCGGTAAAACCATCGAAGCCTCTCCTTCAACCACAGCGTCCAGCAGATTCTTAAGACTAATAAAAGCCGCAATTTCGTTTCCCCCATATTCCAGACCGGCGTCGATTTCATTCACTCCCAGAGTTTCCGGAAATTCAGGTAGTAATGTGGAAAAATCCCGGGCGGTTAAGTCCAGCCCTAACTTGTGCAAGAACAAGGAGTCGCCCTGAACGCCGCAGTTCAAACCGAGTTCGAGTTCCATACTGCGGAGCGCAGCTGAAGGGGAGACTACCTTTATCCTCTCAAGCGAGGCGGCGTAATCCAGGGCGCAGCTTGCTTTAAGCTGTCTGCTCGCTGTATTATAACTTCCAGCCAGACTAAGATTTAGAGGCGCCCGCAAACGGTGCTGAAAATTGGGGACAACACCGCTTAAATCCGGCGCAAGACGGCAGATCCAGCATTCTTCATCGAGATTCAACCGCGCGATGCCCAGGTTCAACCTGAAATCTGGCGCTTGGGCATCCCACCCTCGAAGTTCACCACTCGCAGTCAGAGCGAAGTTTTCGCCCCCTCCAAATCTCAAATCGAAGTTTTCGACCTCAAGCATTTTATCCGCCAGAGCCGCTTTGCCTTCTGCTGACAGCGCCATTACCGGAATGTCCAGTTCCGGCGAATTTTCTCTAATCGCAGCATTGAAGCGGAAACTCCTGCCTTCATTACTGGCGTTGGCATCGGCATTGAAATTAAACGATATTCCCGCCGGCAGGAAATCAAACGCCGCTTGTCCGTGCAGGTTTTCCAGTATAATGCCGCCGGTAAAATCATCTATTGAATTGAGAAAGACATTCACCGCCGTAAAATCGGCGTTTTCAATCGTAAGCCTGCCTTGAGGAATGACAGCGTTTATTTGTATCCCTTTAATATTCAGTTGCTTTAAAGTGATTTTCATAGGGAGTGCTGCGCGTTTCGCACTATCAGCGGGAGTAATATCTGCCGGTCTCGCATCATCGGCTGGGGCTGGCGGTGGCAGGGTTATGTTCCAGGTTCCGTCCGGTTTTTGGGCAAGGGTGATTCGGGGTGATTTCAGTGTGAGGCTGGTGATTCTAAGTTCCCGTTTCAACAGAGATAGGGGGGAATAGGTGAAGCGGATTTCAGATATAGTTTGCGGGACGGAATCTCCGCTGAAAGTCAGAGATAATCCGCTGACGGTGAAACCGCGGAAGGGATTGAAGGCGAGCTTTTCGATATCGACAACCGCTCCGGTGGCGGCGGTGATTTGCCGCTCAACGAGTCCCTTCAAACTGCGGCTCAGAAAGAAAAGAGCGGCCGCAAAAATGATAACGACCGCTGTCGAGATCAGCTGAGTTTTTTTCAATATGATGAAATCTTAAACCACCGCATAATACGTACATTAACAATCCGTTACGGG
>CAYQZD010000112.1:0-12139 GCA_964421875.1 uncultured bacterium | reverse complement strand
TTTACAAATAGCAAATAGAAAATCAACAATCATAAGTCATATTTCATCCTCTGAATCACATCTCCCCTTTTATAAGGGAGGAGATTTTAGCTCCATTTTCCAAAGTGAGAGAATCATGAATCATTATCCTTTCCCGGATAAATACTTGCTTGCTTAATCGATTTTTCTTAAATTTAAATTTAATTAATTTTGACATATCAACCTGTAAACTTGTGAACTAATTATGCGGCACACAGTTATTGGGACAGCGGGGCACATCGACCACGGTAAATCACGCCTCATCATCTCCCTCACCGGTTACGACCCCGACCGGTTGAAAGAAGAGAAGGAGACGGGAATGACTACGGACCTGGGATTCGCCTTTTTAGGCGACGACATCACTATCATCGACGTTCCGGGACACGAGAAATTCATCAAGAATATGCTGTCGGGGGTTTCCACCTTAGATTTGGCGCTGCTGGTAGTGGCGGCTGACGATGGGGTGATGCCTCAGACGGAGGAGCATTTCGAAATACTCCAGCTTCTGGGAGTTAAGCACGGCATTATCGCCCTCACCAAGGTAGACATAGTGGACGAGGAGTGGATAGAACTGGTACAGGAGGACATTCGGAAGCTGGTGGAGGGCTCGTTTCTGGAGGAGGCGCCCATCATCCCCGTATCGAATGTCACCGGGCAGGGTGTGGCTGAAATCAAGTCGGCGATACTGGAGCTGGCGGAGAAACTGCCGGCGCGGCAGGACCGAGGGATATTCCGTCTGTGGATAGACCGGGTGTTCACCATCAAGGGCGCTGGGACTATCATCGCCGGGACGGTATTATCTGGGAGCATCCGTTCCGGGGAAAAGGTGGACATTTTACCGCAGGGGAAGACTCTGCGGGTGAAGAAGGTTCAAGTGCACAATAAACCACGCGAAGAATCGGTTATCGGGGAGCGTGCGGCGATAAACCTGCTGGGGGTGGATGTAGAGGAGATTCAGCGGGGGAACATTTTAACTTCTCCGGGATACTACACGCCCACATACATGTTGAACGCCCGTTTGCGGATGTTGAAATCAGCTAAGAAGCCAATCCTGAACCGGACGCGGGTCAGGCTGCATATAGGGACCGATGAAATTCTCTGCCGGGTGGTGTGTTTGGAGAAAAAGGCGGTGCATCCGGGCGAGGAGGGGATGGTGCAGTTTCGCTTGGAGAGTTCTGCCGCGCCGGATGTGGGTGACGCCTTCGTCATTCGGGACTATTCTCCGGGGCGCACTATCGGCGGCGGAGTGATACTCGACACTCACCCTGAGAAGCTGAAGTATTTGCCGGAGGAACAGCTTGACGAGCTGGAGGGGATTTCCGATGCGGATCCGGAGAAGGTTTTGGCTCATCATATGAAGACCAATCCGGGGCGGCTTTTCACGCTGGAGGCGGTGATGAATGAGCGGGCGCTTTCCAAAGAGGAGGCTGCGAGCCGGCTTGAAGCTTTAGTGGCAAAGAATGCGGCGCGTTTAATCAGTTTTGGGACGACTAAAGGTTATGTTCACCGTGAGACCTTTTCCGAGTCGGAGGAGGATTTGAAACGTTTCCTGCGCGGTTTCCACGCTGAGAATCCGATGCGTAAGGGGATTAAGATGTCGGAGCTTAAGACTAAGCTGTTTCCCAAAGCTGAGACGGTTTTCTTCAGCGCATTTTTGAAGGAACTGGCTGAGGGCGGCGAAATCGGAGTGGAGAAGGAGAAGATATTCATTGCGGGTCACGCTATCGAATTCACGCCGGCTCAGGAAGCGTTGAAGGAGAAAATCGACAAGATATATTACGACGCGGCTTTTGTCACCCCTGAATTCGAGGAGCTTTTGGAGCAGTTTCCTAACGACAAGCCGGATTATGTGCGGAAAGTGGTTACGGGGATGGTGGAGACGGGATTATTGATGGAACTGGGGCGGAAGCTGGGTAAGGCGGTGATTTTCCATTCCCGGCGGATTGAGGAAGCGCGAAAAATTATCATCGACACTATAAACGAGCTGGGGGGGGAGGCGAAGTTTTTCGAGCTGCGGGAACGTTTGGACTCCACGCGCAAGTTCACTACACCGATACTGACTCATTTCGATGAAATCGGCTTGACCAAGCGGGTGGGGGATGTGCGGGTGTTGGCGTGAAATGGTTATTGGCGCTTTGTGTCCGGTGTTTAGTGTTTGATGAAGGATGCTTGGGGAAAGATTCACTGGCTATTACAGCTATGTAGAGCGGTATTTTTTTTCGCAGACTGCGGGGATTCTGCGACATATTATGAAATGTCCCTTACCCCAAATAATTGTAGAGAATCATATATACTAATACAACTGAAAAGGAATCTAAAATGACCCAGAATCAAGAAAATAGTACTGCGGCTGGACCAGCCGCCTGCGACGTCGATTACAGCGCCGCGAAAGAGAAAATCAGGTTGACTACGATGGTCGCCTGCGCCGGTTGAGCGTCTAAACTTGGGCCCAAGGACTTGGGTTCGGTTCTGGAGAGCATCCCTCCAATAGAGGACCCCAGAGTTTTGGTGGGGTACAACACCGCCGACGATGCAGGGGTGGTGAAACTCACCGATGAAATCGCTTTGATTCAGACGGTGGACGTGTTCACTCCGGTGGTGGACGACCCTTACACTTACGGGGCGGTGGCGGCGGCGAATTGTATTTCCGATGTTTATGCGATGGGGGGGGAGCCGATTTGCGCTTTAAATGTAGTGGGTTTTCCTCGGGGGAAACTTGATATAATGGTATTGGCGGACATCCTGCGCGGCGCTCACGATAAGTCGAAGGAGGCGGGGATATCCATCGTGGGGGGGCACTCCATCAACGATGGCGAGCTGAAGTACGGTTTATCAGTGACGGGGACGGTGCATCCCGCTAAGATAATCGCCAACGCCGGCGCCAGACCGGGCGACCGGATTTTCCTCACCAAGCCTTTGGGGTCGGGGGTGATATCCACTGCGGTGCGGGCGGGGAAGATGACCGACGAGGAAGCCGGAGAATGCGTGGAATGGATGACCAAGCTGAACCGCGCCGCGGCTGAGGCGATGATAGCCGCCCAAGCTCACGCCGCCACCGATGTCACCGGGTTCGGTTTGATGGGGCATTTATGGGAGATGGCGGCGGCATCGGGAGTGGAGATTGCGCTCTATTCGGCGAAAGTTCCGATGATGGATAAGACCTTTGAATGTATCGCGCTGGGCACGGTGCCGGGCGGCTCTTACGGCAACAAATCGTTTTTGGAGGACAAGGCGGTTTATGCGGAAGGTGTTTCTGAAGAGATGCGGATAGCTTTGAACGACGCGCAGACTTCCGGGGGGCTGTTAATTGCGGTAGCGCCGGAAAAAGTCGATATTTTCATAGAGGAATGTGAAAAGCGCGAAGAGAACTGCGCGGTGGAAGTGGCTGAGGTTATCGAGGGTAAGCCGGGGAGGTTGAATGTGAGGTAGCCGGTTTCCGGTTGCCAGTAGGGGCGTTCAATTGAACGCCCGGCGCTGGAAATTGGTGGGTTAAAACCCACCCTACAAGTCTGCGTCATCAGCGAAAATCAGCGCTAATCAGCGATTCAGAGAAAAGGGCGGCTCCCCGCGCCGAACTTTAACACTTTCTCCCTTTCACACTTTTTCACTTTTTCACTTTCACACTCGATATAACCAATCGAGGCGCGCGATGAGATGGATTTTAATCATATTGGCGATTCCGGTTACGGTCTTCGCCTGGGATTTTACGCAGGAGAGGAATACCATCCCGGTTTATTTTGACAGCGCGGCTTGCCAGGTACCCTGGACTACGGGGTATAATTGTATCAATCCTACTTTTTGCGACATCGATGGGGATGGGGATTATGACTTGATATTCGGGTCGGATTGGAACAGAGCGTCGTTGTACGAAAACACAGGTGATTCCATAAGGATGAGTTATAGTTTTGTATCTGATAGTTTTGTACACTTCACACACCCTCCGCCTATGTGGCAGCGGCAGTTCAAACCCACATTTTGCGATATTGACGCAGATGGTGATGAAGATTTATTATTCGGCGCCTACGACAGGTTGTTTTTCTATCGGAATATAGGAAATCGACAAAATCCAGTTTATATAATGGTATATGAATATTTTCAGAGAATAAACCATAGAACAAGTCATTTACCATCATTCGTGGACATAGATGATGATAATGATTATGATCTATTTATAGGTTTTGGATCAAGTTTAAGTGCTTTAAGTGGTAAAATTGCTTTTTATTTGAATGAAGGCATACCTGACAGTGTATCGTTAGTGTTAGTAACAGATTATTTCATGAACATAGATTTAGGTTACTATTGCTTCCCTACTTTCACCGACATCGACGCCGACGGGGATTATGATATGTTTCTGGGGGATGAAGGCGGACATATTTACTATTACCGGAACGACGGGACGGCGCAGCAGTATGACTTCACCTTCGTAACCAGCCAGTATCAGGGCGTCGATGTTCGGGAGAAAGCCTCGCCGGCTTTCTGTGATGTCGACGCCGATGGGGATTATGACCTTTTTGTGGGATCTAAGAGCAGCAGAGGGGATTGGTATTACGGCGATATTTACTTTTACCGGAACACCGGAAGACCCGATTCGGCGGTTTTTACTTTAATTACCAAGAATTTTCTGAGTATAGATATGGGGACTGACGCCGCTCCTAATTTCGCTGATATAGACGCGGATGGTCAGATTGACCTTTTTATTTCGGAATGCGACGGCGCGATTCACTATTTCCACAATGAAGGCTTGCCGCGCAGTCCGGTTTTTCACCTGACAGAGCCGTGTTTTCAGGGTATAAATGGTTATTTTCATTGCAGGTTCGATTTTGGAGATTTGGATAACGACGGCGACCTCGATTTGGTAACTGGCGGAGGGAGTATGCGGCGCGGCAGGATAGATATTTATGTCAATTCCGGGACTCCAGCGGAACCGGTTTTCGAACTGTACCGTCCGTGGGCGATGGGGATTAGACACAGAGAGCCCGGACCCAAACTTGTCGATATCGACAATGACGGCGACCTTGACTTATTCATTCCGCATGTTTGGAATCAGACCGCTTTTTGGGAAAATCGAGGCAGCCCTGAACAGCCAATATTTCATTTAGTCACCTTAGAGTATTTCGGGATGCCCTATGAGGGGAATTTCTGCAGTGTTTGTTTCGGCGACCTGGACCGTGATGGGGATTACGATGCGCTGCGTTTCGATGCGCCTCATTTACAGTTTTACAGAAACGTGGGTTCCGCCTCCTCGCCGGATTTTGTCCTGGAGGATTCGAGTTTTCTCGATTTGACCTTGTGGTTAGGGTCAGACCCGTATTTAGTCGATGTCGACAATGATAGAGACCTTGATTTGTTCGTGGGAGACGCGTTCGGCGGCGTCAGTTTTTGGCGGAATCTGGAGATAACCGACCTGATGGTGATTCTGACTCCGGGAGCGCCGGTGATCAATATCGCTCAAAGCGGCGGAGTCTTCGATTTTACGATTCGGGCTGTGAACACATCTCTGTCTCCCATGGATTTCGATGCCTGGACCGAGCTTGTTCTCCCCACCGGCAGGCTGATAACCCCTATCCTGCTCCGTTCCGGTTTCAATCTCTATCCCGGAGCGACCATCTCCCGACATATCACTCAGACTGTGCCCGGCAGCGCGCCTGGGGGGAGTTACTGGTATGTCGGCAAAGTGGGAGTCTATCCTGACAGCGTGGCGGATTCGGATAAGTTTCCCTTTGTGAAGCTGCCTTAAAAACGTGCGCAGGTGTACAGGTGTGCAGGTAGGGGCGAAGGGCCGTTCGCCCTTGCGAAAAGGGATTCCGACTGGGGTGGAATGACTTGTTATTTAGTGGGTTAAGAACCCACCCTACGGTTTAGGGTAAATGGTGGGTTGAAACCGCTCAACGGTGAATATGCATTCCCACGCAGGAGCGTGGGAACGAGGGAAACGAAGTCTAAACTCATTTGAAGGATAAACAATGAAAAAACCTGCGACTGCGGGAAGGCGGGGGGAGGATGTCCGGTCGGATTGCTATGTGTCGTTTTTCCCTAACGACTTTATTGGCTTGAACCTGGAGGTGAAGTCCAAGGTGGAGTCGATGTACGGGGAATCGCTGCGTGAACTATGCCTGGAGGTATTGCGGGGGCTGAAGGTGGAGCATTGCCGGCTGGAAGTGGAGGATTACGGGGCTTTACCCTGGATGGTGTCGGCGCGGATAGAGGCTGCGGTGCGGCGGGCGGGGCTCAATCCGCCGGAATATTTGCCGGAGATGAAGCCCTATTGCGTTTACGGGACTAAGCCGGAGCGGTTCCGCCGCAGCCGGCTGTATTTGCCGGGGAACGAGCCCAAGTTTTTCGTCAACGCGGGTTTGCATAAGCCGGACGGGATAATCCTCGATTTGGAAGATTCGGTGGCGGTGGCTCAGAAGGACGCGGCGCGGCTCATCGTGCGGAACGCTTTGCGGGGGGTGAATTTTTACGGGGCGGAGCGGATGGTTCGCATCAATCAGGGGGAGCTGGGATTGGAGGATTTGGATTATATAGTGCCGCACAATGTCCATATGATACTTATCCCCAAGGTGGAAAGCGCGGAAGATGTGATTGCGGTTGATGAGCGCGTTCAGGCTATCTGCCGGGAGCGGGGCATCGAGGCTCCGGTTTTCATAATGCCGATAATCGAATCGGCTTTGGGGGGAATCAAGGCCTACGAAATCGCGAAGGCTTCGGAGAACAATGTGGCGCTGGCTTTGGGATTGGAGGATTACACCGCCGACATCGGGGTGCAGCGGACTTTGGAGGGGCGGGAGAGTTTTTGGCTGCGGTCGGTGATAGTGAACGCGGCTCGCGCGGCGGGGATTCAGCCGATCGACACGGTGTTTTCCGATGTGTCCGATATGGAGGGATTAGCCGCGAGCGTTCGGGAGGCGAAGGGGCTCGGTTTCGACGGGAAAGGGTGTATCCATCCGCGCCAGATAGCGGTGGTGCATCAGGCTTTCGCGCCGGAAGCCAGGGAAATCGAGAAGGCGCAGAAAATCGTTTTAGCGTTCGACAAGGCTGAGCGCGAGGGGCTGGGGGTGGTGTCTTTGGGTTCGAAGATGATAGACCCGCCGGTGGTGAAGCGGGCGTTAAGGACGGTGGAGATGGCGGAGGCGCTGGGGATGTTAGAGGAAGGGTGGCGGGAAGAGGATTAAATGGTGGTTGGTGGTTGGCGATTGGTAATTGGTGGTTAGTGTTTGGTGAATATAGATTCACAGGCAATTACGGCTATTAAGGGTAGTTGCAGGACGGAATTTTATTCCGCCGGGCGCGGGGGGGGATGAGATATTGTAATAGAGTTTAAGCCTGAGACGATTGACTCCGCTATTGAATAATTGTAAATTATTTTGTACATTAATATGTACAATTTAATATTAAGGAATATCGATGTCTATTCTAACTGCTACTGAAGCCCGCAACAGCTTCGCGCAGCTTATCAAGGAAGCTGAAAAGGAAGTGGTGCAGATAACACAGCACAACAAACCTGCGATGGCGGTGATGTCCTGGGAACAGTATGAATCGCTGCTGGAGACGCTCGAAATCCTCAGCGACCCTGACACGCTGCTTTCAGTTCAACGGGGCGAGGAGGACTTTGACCGAGGGCAGGTTTCCGAGTGGGAAGCTGTAAAAAAGCGGCTGCCAATTGAGCGATGAATCGTCGGGTCTTAATCACCAAAGAGGCTGAAGAAAACTTAGCCGCTGTGCGAAATACTTTCACCCGGGAACAGCTTATCAAGCGGATTGACAGCCTTATCCGCAATCCTGAAGCCGGCAAACCGCTGCGGGGCATTTTAGCGGGTTACCGTTCGCTGCGGGGTGCGAGGAAGCGTTATCGTATCATATACAAATACTTGCAGGCTGAGGAGATGATAGTGGTTATCGCCATAGGGCTGCACAGTGGAGAAGATTTCCGGGACGTCTATAGGTCCCTGAAACGGATGGTTGAGCGGAGGAAGCGGGGGAGTTGAACGGTTAAACGGTGAAACGGTTTGCCCCCCTTTAGGAAAGGAGGAAATTCCGGTAGGCGGGGGGTTTATCCCCCCGCGAAAACGAGCAACGAGATGGTAGGGCGGAAACTTTTCCGCCGGATAAAAAATTCTGAATCGCTGATTAATAATGATATACGCTGATGACGGTGATAAGATAAAGAGGAAAGAACCAGGTTATCTTAACCAAAGGGGAATAACGCGATGAACCAATTATACTACGGGGATAATCTCAAAATACTGCAGAAATACATTAAGGACGAGTCCGTCGATTTGATTTATTTGGACCCGCCTTTCAACTCGAAGCGGGCTTACAATGTGATATTCAGAGATCAAACCGGGAAGGACGAGGCGGCTCAGATTCAAGCGTTCGAAGACACCTGGCAGTGGACACGCGAGGCCCAGGATACCTACGATGAAATCATAGAAGGGAATTACCCGCTTCCAATGAAAAAGGTGATGCTGGCTTTCAAGGAATTCCTGGGTATCAATAATTTGATGGCGTATTTGACGATGATGGCGATACGCCTGGTGGAAATGCATCGAGTGTTGAAGGACACCGGTTCGATATATCTGCATTGCGATCCCACCGCCAGCCATTATTTGAAGATATTGATGGATAATATTTTCACAGTGGAGAATTTCAGGAATGAAATTGTCTGGAAAAGAAAATCAGCGGTAGGACAATCAAATTATAAATCTAATAGGTATGGTCAAAACTTCGATTCAATTCTTTTTTATTCAAAAACTAAATCAAATAATTTAAATACACAGTATACTGAGTCAAGGGAAGAATATATAGAAAAATTTTTTAAGTATAAAGAACCCAATGGTAGAGTTTATAGACTTGCTACATTAACTTCTCCATCTCTAAGACCCAATTTAATATATGAATATAAAGGGCATAGACCTCCAAAGTTTGGATGGGCAATATCGATAGAAAAGATGAAGGAATGGGATGAATTAGGGAAACTCCATATCCCTGAAGATGTTAGCAAAAGGATACAAAGAAAGATTTATTTAGATGAGATTAAAGGTCAACTTGTTCAATCTATATGGGATGACATAAATGTAATATCCCCATCAGCAAAAGAGCGTCTCGGATTTCCTACCCAAAAGCCCCTTGCGCTTTTAGAGCGAATCATACAGGCTTCATCGAATCCCGGGGATGTGGTTATGGACCCGTTTTGCGGCTGCGGGACTGCGGTGGCGGCGGCGGAAAAATTAGGGCGGCGATGGA
Source organism: uncultured bacterium (assembly GCA_964421875.1). Lineage (GTDB taxonomy): Bacteria > Electryoneota > Tariuqbacteria > Tariuqbacterales > Tariuqbacteraceae > CAYQZD01. The sequence continues at coordinate 2,875 of CAYQZD010000112.1, read as the reverse complement.
TAGGCATCGATATAACGCATTTAGCGATATCATTGATTAAGAAGCGGTTGAAAGACCATTATCCCGGCGTGGAATTCGAGACCGTGGGTGAACCGGAGTCGTTGCAAGCGGCGAGAGCGCTGTTTAAACAGAGCGCTTTTCAGTTCGAAGCGTGGGCGGTGTCGCTTTTGGAAGGGCAGCCCTTCAAGAGCAAAGGGGGCGGGGACACCGGTATCGACGGGCTGCTGTATTTCAAAGATTTCGAGGAAAAATTCCATAAAATCATCATCGAAGTCAAGGGCGGAGGGTATCAGCCGAAAGATGTTCGGGCGTTGGGGCGGGTGCTGCAGCGGGAAAAAGCTCCGCTAGGGGTGTTGATTGCGTTGGAAGCTCCGACCGCGGGAATGAAGAAGGAAGCGGCGGCCTTGGGAACTTGGCGGATGCCGGGTTCGAATCGGGATTATCCGGTTCTGCAGATTTTTACAATTCAGGACTTTTACGACGGTAAGCGTCCGGATTTGCCCGATACCAGTGAAACATTGAAGAAGGCGAAGCGGGAATTGAGGGATAGGGAAAAGAACAACAGTTTGGAACTGTAGTAGGGCGGTTCATTAAGACCCGCCGGAGATGAATGTCGGCTTTTAATAAGCCGACCTACTGCGGCACAGATATAAGAGATAAGAGATAAGAGATAAGAAATAAGAAATTCGATATAAGATATAAGAGACGGGAAATATGAAAGACGAGCTGGTGAAGAACGCCGCCGGGCGCTTCGTGCCGCGGCTGATAAACGGGGTGGAACATCCCCCCTTCAAGGGCGTCGGGAAATATCGTCCCAAGGGGCGCAAGGCGGCTCCCCCTATCGCCACCTGCGCCGATTATCCTGCTGACGGGAACAAGGTGGTGAAGGATCTGAAGACCGCGTTGAAGAAATGCGGACTTCGCGACGGGATGACCATCAGCAGCCATCATCATTTCCGCAACGGGGATTTGGTGGCGAATCAGGTGTTCGACGCGGCAGCGGAGTTGGGGGTGAAAGATTTGCGGTGGTTCCCCAGCGCTTCGTTTCCCTGCCATAAGCCGATAATCGGGCATCTGGAATCGGGGGTGGTGCACCATATCGAAGGGTCGATGAACGGGCCTCTGGGGGATTACTGTTCGACGGGGAAAATGCGGGGGATGGCTGTTTTGCGCAGCCACGGGGGGCGTTACCAGGCGGTGCAGGACGGGGAAGTTCATATCGACATCGCGGTGATAGCGGCTCCCACGGCGGACGCATTCGGGAACGCCACCGGCGACCGGGGTCCTTCGGCTTGCGGGCTGTTAGGGTTCGCGCTGGCAGACAGCCAGTATGCGGACAAGGTTATCATCGTGACCGACAATTTAATCCCGTTTCCCTGCGTGCCCTGGCAGATACACGGCAACTATGTGGACTATGTGGTGGTGATGGATAAGGCGGGAGAACCGGAAAAGATAGTGTCCGGGACGACTCAGATAACGCGCAGCCCCGACCGGCTTTTGATAGCGGAGTATGCGGCGCGGTTCGCAGCTGAAGCCGGGATAATGCGGGACGGTTTCAGTTTCCAGGCGGGGGCGGGGGGAACGGCGCTGTCATTCGCGATATTCTTGTCGGAGATGATGAAGGAGGCGGGAGTGAAGGCGCGGTTTGTGCGGGGAGGTTCGACGCAGTACTTGGTGAAGATGCTGGAGGAGGGATTGACCGATTACATTTTAGACGGGCAGACTTTCGATTTGGAGGGGGTGCGTTCGATGCGGGAAAATCCGGGGCATTTGAACACTTCGCCATTCACCAGTTACAACTATCACGGCAAGGGGAATTTCGCCTCGCTGCTGGACTGCGTGGTGTTGGGGGCGACCGAGGTGGATGTGGATTTCAACGCCAATGTGGTGACCCATTCCGACGGGCGGCTGTTGCACGGTATCGGAGGGTGGCAGAACTGCCTGTTTTCGAAGTGCACTATATTACCGATACCGTCTTTCCGGGACAGGATACCGGTGATAGTGGATAAGGTGACCACTTTGTGCGGGCCGGGAGAGCTTATCGATGTGGTGATTACGGAGCGGGGGATTGCGCTGAATCCTCTGCGGACGGATTTGCGGGACAAGCTGAAGGGGAGTTCGCTGCCGATAGTGGATATCCGGGATTTACAGGCGGAGGTGGAGGATATTTGCGGGGGGAAGCCGGCATTGCCGAAAACGGGGGACAAGTTTGTGGCGGCGATTAAATGGGTGGACGGGACGGTGATCGATTGTGTGAAGGAAGTACCAAGTAACAAGTGACAAGTGTCAAGTCCATCCCCATATGCCCCCCGCTCTATTGGTGAAACGGTTAAATCGTGAAATCGTAGAATCGTATAAAAGTGTTTGGTGGTTGGTGGTTGGTGATTAGGTGCTGGGGGCTGGGGAAGAGGATTCACTGGCTATTACGGCGATGATTTATGATTGGCGATTGGTAATATTCGATTTGCGGGGGACTTGTTGACTTAAGAGGGATTCCGGTTAGGGGGAAGGAATTGTAAATTGGTGGGTTAAGAACCCACTCTACAAACACTTATCAAACAAATCGAGGCGCGCGATGAGATGGATATTAATCATATTAGTGATTCCGGTTACGGTATTCGCCTGGGATTTTACGCAAGAACGGAATACCATTCCGGTTTATTTCGATAGTGTTCAGTGCCAGGTTCCCTGGACTACGGGGTAAAATTATGTACATCCCACTTTCTGTGATATTGACGGTGATAGTGACTGCGATTTAGTATTTGGTTCAGATTTTGCAAGGATAACATTATTATTGAACGAAGGTAATATTCATTATAGATGGTTCATCCGCATAATGAGTAGTTTTGCCTATGCAGATGGTAAAGTCTGAGTT
>CAYQZD010000111.1:0-12146 GCA_964421875.1 uncultured bacterium | reverse complement strand
GGGATTATCGAACTTGGGGAAAAATCAAAGGGAATATAATACGCCTAAATAATTAACCACACGAAACAGCGATGAACCGAAAATAATGTCTTATCGTAGTGGTTCAACATGTTGAATCCCTGCAAAAAACATCGGATAGTCTATTTTAAGCGTGTTTCCAAATCGATTTCATGATTATAGACTTCTATTGTATAAAGTAATGTAGGGATTTGATTTATCAAATCCATTGTATAATAATAGCTTAAAGACGGGCTTGATAAATCAAGCCCCTACTGTCCCGTTCTTCAAATATTTCTTTATCACGCCCTTTAGAAATCGCTATAAATACTAAAATCTTCGGCCGAACTGGAAGTGGGGAACCCACTGAGGCTTCCGCCGCCCCTCGAAATCGTAATAGTCGATGCCGTATCCATAATCGAGTCCAATAAGCCCCACAAAAGGCATAAACAACCTGATGCCGAGCCCCACACTGCGCCGGAGATTGAAGGGGTCGGTCTGCTGAAAGTCCCACCAACAATTTCCCCCCTCCATAAACGCTAAACCATAGACTGTCGGATTCGATACCAGGGGGAACCTGATTTCAAAGGTCTGCTTGAACATTGTCCTTCCGCCGGCAGGGTAACTATTGGATATAGGACCGACCTCCCGCTCCTCGTAGCCGCGAAGGGGCTCACCCAATTGCAGACCGCTGCCCCCCATAAAGAAACGCTCGACATAAGGAATTGCGTTGGGCACGCTCTGCAATTTATCGATAAATCCGCCCTTGGTATGGCAGTAAAGGGTGAATTTGCTAATGAGAGGGACATACCATTCAGAGGAGAAAATATGCTTGTGATAGCTCTCGTCGCCTCCGAAAGGTCCGCCGGTGACTTCAATGGAATATGAATTTACCGAGCCTTCCGAGGGAAACTCGGGATTGTCCCTGCTGTCCCGGGTGATTATCTGGGTCATACCCGAAGAAATCACCGGGACGCCTTCCCGGATACCCTGGGGATTGGATTCAAGGAACGACTGAGAAAAATCGGTGTATTCGGTCTGCTCCAATCGGTAAACCCAATCGCCCCGAAAATAGTCGTCAGGCCAGCTGAAACGCCGTCCAAACCGAAGCGTCCCGCCAATCAACCTTTCAGTATATCCGTAATAGGTGCCGCCACGCTTGATTTGAAAGAACGAAGTCCCCAACAGTGTGGGAGTATCCATAAACCAGGGTTCGGTAAATGATATGGAAAACTGGCGGTAAACCCTCCCGAAATTCCAATCCAGCGAGAAACGCTGTCCGTTACCGAAAAGGTTGTTCATCGCGAAACCGATGGCCCCTATCATCCCGTCACGCTCGGAATAACCGGCCGACATCTGAGCCTGGTCGGTCGATTTCTCCTCCACTGTAATGTAGAGGTCGACCTCATCGTCGGAAACCGGTTCCACGTCGGGAACAATGTTGCTGAAGTAGTTGAGTATAGTCACATCGCGAATGGAACGCCGGAGTTTGGAAACATTGAAAGTGTCGCCCGGCTTCAGCACAAATTCGCGCCGGATTACCCGCTCTTTGGTCTTGGTATTCCCGGTGAAGTTAATCTTGCGCACACTGAACTGGTTCCCTTCGTTGATGTTGAAATAGAGGTCCATAGTGTCCTTCGACACCGGGACTTCAGTCGGAATAACCGATGAATAAATGTAGCCTAAGTCGTAATAAAGGTTGCCTATCCGCTCCTGCGCCGAACGCTCCAACTTCTCCTGACTGTAAATATCCCCCGGCTTGAAAAGCAGATTCGATTTGAGCTCTTCCTCGGAAAAAAGCGTATTGCCTTCCCAAAACACATTGCCAAAATAATAGAGCCCGCCCTCGTCGATGAAAATGTCGATGTACATACGCCGCAGATCATCGCCATAGTAAATCGAATCCTTTACCACCCTCATATCACGATAGCCATGGTTGCGGTAATGATTCTCTATTTCCTCCAAATCCTCCTGAAACTCCAGTTCATCGAACTCCCCGGAGCGAAAAAGACTCTTCTGCTTCGTATTCTTCAGTTTACCCCGGAGCTTATCATCGGTGAAGGGATTTTCAGGTATTAGCCAATCCACCATTCCATAGAACGTTTTGAGAGGAAGGGGGGGCTTCTTCTCGATATGAGCTTCGTTGCCGATAAACCTGATCCGCCGGATTTTTACCTTCTTACCCTCTGTGATATCAATGTTAAGAACAACCCGGTTGGGAGTCTCAAGGGTCTCGCTAGTAGGCTCGATTTTAGCTAAAAGATACCCTTTCTCCGCGTAAATCTTCTCCAGATTACGCTTCACCTTCAATATCTGATTGGAGCGTAAAACCTGCCCCGGAAGCAGGTCCACCGCGTCCATAATGGCATCCTTCTTCACCTTCTTATTGCCTTTAATCCGCACCCGGTCCAACCGAGGATATTCAGCCACAAAAATTGTCAAATATACACCTTCCGGAACCTGACGGTCAAGGACTATCCGAATGTCGGAGAATAACTCAAGCTTCCAGAGCTGTCTGATAGCGGCTTGAATATCTTCCCCGGTGATTGTCCGCCCCACAACAAGGCTGGAATTGGCTTTGATAAGCCCCTGGTCGGTAGTGAGATTACCCTCCACCGAAAGTCCCAACAGACGCAATCCCTGCTGTTCCTGACTTAAAACCGGACAGGACAGCAGCCAGAAACTAAAAGCGGCTGAAATTATTAGTCTAAATCGAAATTTGAGCATATCCACCCTGGATAATATCGAAAATTACTCTAATCCTGAAAATTCTTTAAATCCTGTCTAAAATAATTCATATATGCGTTATGTCAGGTCTTTAGCGCAGCGGAGACCTGACACCCCCATCGTTCCCACGCTCCGGCGTGGGAATGCAGACCAAAATCCTGTAAATCTTGTTAATCCTGTCTATTATAATTGATTTATGAATAATTCAGGCAAAAATTAGCGCTAAAAATTAAATGTGTATTTAACCGAAATGCTCCGGTCTTCTCGTCGGATAAGGTTGTCATATTCGTAGCTGAAAATCATCAGCATATTCGCTCCCTGAGCGGGAATCCGGTATTCTAAGTTCCAGGTGTGGATGATTCCAAGTCTGGGATCCTCCTCGTAACTCGAAATCCCGGTCTCAAACCGCCCGGAATATGTGAAAAACAGGTCGTCGGTGATGTATTTCCCCGCAGTAAATTCAGACCTGCGGAAGTAACGGGCGCGCCAGTCCGTGCTTAACGTGTCAGCGCCGGAAGGATCGGAAAGCCGTTCCTCCAGAAGATTCTGAGCCATCGCAGGATTTATATCGAGGTAATCCAAACCAAGCACATTCCTCATCTCCCGCGATAGCTTTCTGAGCCAGGCTCCGAACACCGCCTGGTTCACCGCCCGAAAAGAGATGTCGGTTACCCGTCCGCCGATGGTCTCAGGTGTATAACCAAGGTAACCCAATATCTGTTCCTGAGAATCACCCGTCTCATTCTCAAGCACAAAAGTGAAATCCCCCCATTGAGAGCGGTAGGTGACCGCTCCGGTCTCAGTATCGCGATGGGCGGCTCGAAGAATAATTTCCACACTTCGGTCCAGCGTATCTCGATAAGTGGTGGTGGCATAACCCTCCACCATAGGCAGACGCTGCGTGGGGTCGAACTCTACCGTGAATTCCTGAACCTGAAAATCAAGGTCTAAAAACTCGACGGTTCCCCGGGTAGATTTGAATTTCCCTCCCATAGTTAACGAATTGTCGTTTATCGACCCCCTTAGTCGAAGACCATCGACCTGACGGTCAACATTACAGTCTATCACCACCCGGTCTAAAACTATGGGAAAATTCTGTAAAAAATCCGCCCCCAGAAAACCGGACATCTCCCGGTTGTAGGTATTCCCGCGGTCGGGAATAACTTCCAGGTCCCAGTTTATCTTCTTCAATAAACGGGTGATTAACTTCTCCCTCTTAGGAGTCCCGTCATCCTTCTTCCCCGGAGGCGGGTAAACCACCACCCCGTCACGAACCAAAAGCTTGCCTCTGACGACAGGATGCTCCTCCGGGCCCGCAATATAAGCCGATTCTCCGGGAGACTTGCCCGCCGGCTTCAAACGCGCCGTCTCCCCGGCTTTTATAAATGTGGGAAGATTGAGCGGCAGCCCCCCTTCACCGGTGCTCAAAGTGATGATGCCCAGACTCAGTCCGGTCTTACCGATAACCCAGGGCTGAAGCGGTCCCTCGGAAGTGGTGACTTGAGGCATCGTAGTGATGGTGAAAGGTACATTGTCGATTTCACCTGACAACCGGGAAATATTGATGAAATCACCTTCAAGGGCGGCCTCGAGCTTGATGTCTGTTATTTCGTCCACAACGCTCTTCAATCTCATAGTGCCGTCCTGCATGGAAACGCGCGCCGAGGATAGACGCGGCGCCTTCAGAGTTCCTCGAAGCGTCGCCTCAGCGGTTCCAATACCGTCCGCATAAGTGATGAAACGTTCAACTCCCGGCAGTATCTTCAGCAATCGCCCCTGCGCATCAAAAATCAACTCCATCTCGTTCACGCTGAGGGGAATTTCACCCCGGATTCCCATACTGTACTGATCGCGCTTACGAAGCCGGAAACGACTAATGTCAATTTTCAAAGGTGAAGATTCATCCCGGCTGAGACTTAACGATGCCTCCATATCATCGAAAGGAACTCTAAGCAAAGCCCCCTGCTCGACTATCAAACTGGCTTCTAACTGAGGAGAAGTCAAAGTCCCGGACCCCTTTATCCTCCAATCGGCGCTGCCGGTTAGAATCTTCTTACCGCCCACGATGCTGTTCATCAGCCGTTCGGAATCGATATTCTGCATCCGAGACTCGAAGCGGAAACGCTGGGTGTCAAGGTTCAAATCTCCGGCTCCGCTGAACAGCCGCCTTTCAACATTGCCAAAATCGAAACTGAGGAGTCTAAACTCCCGATTCTTCAAATTCCCGGCAACATTCGCCCAGTAGCCCGGAAGACCAAAAAGCGACATCTCCGACAGATAACCGCCCATTTCGACATTCAAAGCCTTGAGCATCCCTTCCGCTTTAACATCAAGTTTCGCCTTCCCCTGATACCGATCCCAACCGTCGAATCCGACAAACAAAAGAACGCTGTCCAGAGGCAGATACTCCGCCTTGAGATTGAAATCGCTCAAACGCCCCTCTTCCAGCAGATAGTTACCCCAGGCTTGAACGTAATCCCCCAAAGTGAAATTGTCCAGTTGCAAAGTGTCACCCTGAAGGCGAAACGCTAAATCTCCACCGATACGGACGGAATCGTGGAAAACCACGCTGTAGGAGCCAAGATTCTGCAAATCTTCACCGCCAGTAAACCGGGAACCAACCGTGAACCTCAATCCAGGCTTCTCAGCCTTCAAGGAAAGGTTAAAATCCGCCGGGCTGCCCGCAGCCCCCACACCGGTGAGTATTTCATCCCCGCTAAAAATACCCGGTAACTTATTATCGGTAACGAGACGATGAAGGTTATCCCCGAAAAACGTGAATTTAGGTTGACCAAGACTGAAATCAAGACTGCCCTTAAGGGAATCCCCCGCCCCGCTGTGCTCCGATAATGTCAGCTTAAGCCCCTGGTAGGAAAGCTGTCCCTGAAGTTCCTTTAAAAAGGGAAAAAGCCGTGCTCGATAGCTTCCCGATATCGAAGGATCCTTTAACAGACCTTGCGCTTTCGCCGTCAATTCCAGCTCCTCCAGGGGAACAGAGCCAGCCTGGGGCAGGATACTGTCCAAAGCCGGTTTTCCAAGATAACGGGAGAATAGATCGATACGGGTCTTCCCGCCGTCGATCTTTAATTCGCCGCTGCTTTCAAGCTCACCCCCAACCGCTGAACACCGCAGTGTGTTTAATTTGACAACCCCGTTTTCCAAAGAACCGTCGAGCTGCAAGTCCTCAAAATCAGTGTTACTATAGCTCACTCTCTTAGATGAAACTCTGAATTCAATCTCCGGTTCCGTAAACGAACCCTTTAGCTTCAATTCCGTCTGACAATTGCCCGCAATCTCCAGTGAAGGAGAAAACCTTGAAAGAGCCTCCCGCAACTCCAGCCGGGGAATTTTCAATCCAAGGTTCAAGCTCGGTTCCTTCAAAATGTAAACTTCACCGGCGCCGAATGTCTCCTGACCCAACAGCCTTAACCGCGCTTCAAACCGTACAACCGTGTCTTCCACTGCCGCCTGAAAGCTCCCATCCCAAGCATCCCACTTCCGGTCGTAAATAAAAGCCGCATCGTCGATTTGGAGGTTTCCTGCGAGTTTGGTTTTCCCCCCCGCTAACCGCATATTCAGAGAAGCTGACAACCGTCCCCCCTGAAACTCCATTCGCTCAGATATATTCAAATCCGCTGGAATATCGGTCCCGTCCAACACAGCGTCGGCTTCCAGAGACTCTTCAGCGAGGTTGGCCGACCCGCTCAATCTAAGATTGACCGTATCCCCCAGAGCCCCGGAGCTGAAATCGAACCGGAGCGAGTCCCGAGTGGTGGAATTAGCCCAACCATAGATGTTCTTGAATTCAAAGGGAGGGTATATGATACCGCCCCCGCTGAAGTTGACCCGCTTAACGGAGGGGAACCCCCGCGCAGCCTCCCAAATTGTCCGTTTAGCTTCCTGGGACGGTTCCTTGGGAATCACCTTGGAACTGTCATGTCGAACCAACCAATTGTCAATCTGGACTTCATCCACAATATTAACCAGCGAAAGTCCGTAAACCAGCAGATTGAAATACTGCAGGTTCAGGCGGACTTCCTTCGCGCTTACATCGATACCGCTCTCCGGATATGTGAGAACCAACTCCCTTAAAGTCAGACTGTTCCACGACAAATCCACCGAAGCCAAATCCGCATTTTCACCTAAAGCCGGCCGCAGCTTGTTCAGAATATAATATTCGACGATGCGCGGCACCCCGAAATACCGCATTCCCAGCAAAATCAGCACCGGTAAAAAAATTAAAACCGCCGCCAATATTATCCATCTCCGAGATTCCATCTAATCGAATTCGCAGCCTTTCATCTGAGTAATCGCCATATTTTATCAGCCTCTGAAAAGTACAATAATCCTATCCGAATATTCCAAAAGGGTCAATGGCTTCAACGAGCCCTGAAACCAGAGTGGCCGGGGACTCACAAACTGCCGATAAACCCTCTCCTCCCTCGCCCCTCGGAGGTTCGATTTCACGGTGGAGGGGAGCCAGATTAAGCGTAAACCGAGCCGCCAATCCCAACCGCCCTTTCGAACCCAAAAGCAGAGGAGCAATGTTGTATCCCGCCACATCCTTCACTGAACGACTCCCCAAATCCAACTCTTCACCGGTCGGAAGTACATAAGTGACACCCATAAACCGGGAAGACAGCGCCCTATGAGCTATCGTATCCCTCCGACCGCAAAGACATCCACCCAAAGTCCCGGTGTACTCGACTAATTCACAGCCAAATTCCTTCAAGGTCTCCCGCACCCTATGGTAAGGAATCCCCGCGTCGGCGGTTAAAGTCAAATCCTCTTTCTGTAAATCCCATACTTTATCCAGCTTTAGAGTGCTGACTTCAATATGGCCGGAGGGCGAGGCGCCTTGGGTGCATTGTCCCCGGAGTGACAGCTTCAGCCTTTTTTCCGCTGCCTCCCGGAACAACGCTTTGAACTGAGCGGTATCCTCCGGTGCGACCCGAATCCGCCCATCCTCCAGGATTTCTGAAGAAACCGATTCTATCATTAATTGAATACTCATTAACCGACCTTTCTTAATTCCTCGTTCCCACGCTCCAGCGTGGGAATGCAGACAACCTTACTATACTGTGCAGCAGAGTCCCCGAACTCTGCTGCAATGCGTTATGTCAGGTCTTTAGCAAAGCGGAGACCTGACATTTCTCGTACTCTCGCTCCCGCGGAAATAAATCCCTGTCCTTTAATAACTACCGCCGAAACCACTAAACGAAGCGGGGGACTTCAAGAGGCAGACCTGTACACCTGTACACTTGAACACCTGACATTACCCCGCAATCCCTTCAGCCATTCTTTTTTCCCACCAACGCCACCACCGATAGAGGACTAACGTTGTACTCCCGTTGATTCTCCACCGCAGGTTCCATCCCTGATAGATAAATATCACCCGGAGGCTCCGCCGAAGTATCAACTGCAAGCCGCCATCGGCGGCTCCGTTTGGGACGCGGGAGTCGAAACCTTATCGAAGCTTCCCCTGAATGATAAATGATGAAAATGTCATCGTCCGCCGGCCTCCCCGATTCCGCGGAACGGCCGTTGATAAAACAGCCCAGAGTATGGTTCCCCTCAACCCAATCCTGAGGCTCCCCGTCCGGTTTATACCAGGCAACATCGGGACGTTTACCGTTATGGACTATCTTACCGGTGAAAAAGTTTCGACGCTGAAAATAAGGCTTCGAACGTCTGAACTTGATTATCTCCCGAAAGAATCGGTGAGTCTCCGCGTTTCTTTCTAAAAGATCCCAATCATACCAGGAAATCGCGTTATCCTGACAGTAAGCATTGTTGTTACCTTTTTGAGTGCGGAGGAATTCGTCTCCCCCTAAAACCATCGGAACACCTTGGCTGAGCATCAAAGTAGCGATAAAATTCTTGGCTTGCTTGATGCGCTTCTTGAGGATATCCAAGTCCTCACTTTCACCCTCCTCTCCGAAATTGCGGCTGAAATTTTCCCGGGGACCGTCGCGGTTGCGGTGTCCGTTAGCAAAGTTGTTTTTCTTTAAATAACTGTTTAAATCGTTCAAAGTAAACCCATCGTGGCAGGTAATATAATTGACGCTGCAGAGTGGCGTTCCCTTACCCCGGAATAAATCCTCGCTGCCGGATATCCGGGTAGCTAAAGCCCCCGCCATCCCCCCGTCACCACGCCAGAACCGCCTAACCTCATCCCTGTAACGGTCGTTCCAATCCGCCCAATTCGAACCGCCCAGACGACCCGTCATATAACCCCCCGCCGCGTCCCAGGGCTCGGCGATGAGCTTAACTTCCCGCAATACCGGGTCCTCGTTGATGAGGCGGATAAGCGGAGAATCATCCATCCATCCCCCCCCGGCGTCCCGGTGAAAAACCGCCGCCAAATCGAACCGGAATCCGTCCACCATCATCTCCCCCGCCCAGTAACGCAAACAATCTACTATAAGCCGCGCCGCCGCAGGATGGTTGCAGTTGAAAGTGTTGCCGCACCCAGTGAGGTTCAAATACCGCCGGCCCTCCTCCCCTAAAAGATAATAAGCCTTGTTGTCCAAACCCTTGAAACTGTAAACCGGCCCGCTCCGGCCCATCTCCGCAGTATGGTTGAACACTACATCTAAAATCACCTCGAGGCCTGCCCGGTGCAGCTCCCGAACCATCTCCTTGAATTCCACTACCTGCTCGCCGCAGTCGCCCGAACTGCAATAGCTCCCCTTGGGAGCGAAAAACGCCGCCGTGCTGTAACCCCAATAGTTCCCCAGGATTTCGCCTGTAAGGGGATTACGGCGGGGATTTTCCCGGTGATTGAACTCCTGCAGCGGTAAAAATTCCACCGCAGTGACACCCAAATCCTTAAAATAAGGTATCTTTTCTATAACACCGCGATAGCTGCCGGGATGTTCCACCCCGGATGAAGGATGCCGGGTCAGTCCTCTGATATGCGTTTCATAAATCACTGTCTCCTCCCAGGACCTACGGGGCTTGCCTACACCTTCCCAATCGAATCCGCCCCACGCGCTCAAAACGCCTTTTGGTACGCCCTCCAAATCCGTCACCGCCCGCGCGTAGGGGTCCAGCAGAATCCTGCGGGGGTCGAAACGATGCCCTTCTCTCTGACTCCGAGGCCCGTCGCAGCGGAAACCGTAAAGCGCCCCCTCACCCGCCCCCTGAATACAAATATGCCAGATGTCGCCGGTGCGGTTATGAAGGGGCGACAGTTCCCACTCCATCGAGGGCTCGACATCCCCCTTCCCTTCAAAGAGCCCCAGCCGCATCGAAGTTGCCCTGCCGCTGTAAACGGCAAAATTTGCCCCCTCCGGAGTCAAGTGCGCCCCCAATTCCAACGGTGAGCCGCGCCGAATCTTCAACCCCTTCATCTGCTTCCGAACCCCATCGATATCTCACGATATAATTCCAGGTAACGCTCCGCCGATCGCTCCCAACTGAAATCCGCGGCGGCCGCGTTTTCCCTGAGTTTGTCCCAAAGCTCCGCGTTCCCATACACTTCCAAAGCCTTATCCATTACGCGCAGCAATCCATCGGGAGTGAGTTCTTCGAATCTGAAGCCGGTCCCGCTCCCCGCCCCAGGGTCGAATTCCGATACGCTGTCCTTCAATCCCCCCCGGTCGCTGACCACCGGCGCAGTACCGTTGCGCATCGCTATCATCTGCGTCAGTCCGCAAGGTTCATACCGGCTGGGCATCAGGAAAAAATCCGACCCGGCGTATATCAAATGCGCCAGCGGCTCATTGAAGCTGAAATCGACCTTCAATCTGCCTCTATACTTCTCCTCAAACTCACTTAGCCGCGCCCGAAGTTTCTCCTCCCCGGAACCCAGCGCTACCATTAAAAATCCCCGCTCCATCAATTCCTCCAAAACCTCAAGCATTATATCCATACCCTTTTGATAGGTCAACCTCCCAACCATTCCGATAACCGGAGCGTCGAGGAGTTCCAAATCGAACCCGCACAGCTCGAACAGCGCCCGCTTGTTAGCTGCTTTGTATTCTGCTAAACTCCCGCCTTCTGACACCTCGACATACCTATGGTTCACCGGAGGCCAATCGCCGTACTCGATACCGTTCAAAATCCCGCTATAATCCTCCCCCCTCACTCTCAATTCATCCTCCAAGCCCGCTCCCGTCTCGCCCCCGGCCAAAGTCTCCTCCCGGTAAGTGGAACTCACCGTATTAAGCCGGTCCGCGCTCAATATCCCTAATTTCAGCAAATTCAGTTTGCCGTAAAAATCGATGCGTTCCCAGGGAAATAACTTCCTGTCGATACCGGTAACCTTTATCTTCGATTTAGGGAAATCCCCCTGGAAAGCCAGATTGTGGATAGTGAGCAGACATCCCGCCCCTTGCAAAGCAGAGCCGTGCTTTTCCCTTTCCATCCTCAAGTAAGCCGGAATCAGCCCCGTCTGCCAATCGTTGCAGTGAATAATGTCCGGACTCCAGCCGCTCCCCCCCGCAACACGCATCACCGCTTGACTGAAGAGCGTGAACCGCTCCAGGTTGTCGCGGTATCCGCTGGCGGGATCAGGCCCGTAAATCCCCTCGCGATGGAACAATTCCGGGCAGTCCACCAGATAGACCGGAATCTTATAATCACAAATCTCCCAAATCGAAGCGGTATATGATTTCTTACCTATTGTCGCCGTATAGGACTCGGAAATCCTCTTAAGTTCATACCCGCTTCCCGCCACGGAGCTGTAATTGGGAAGGATGATTCGCGCATCAACGCCGAACCTGTCAGCCAGCGCCGCCGGTAATGACCCCGCAACATCCGCCAATCCCCCCACCTTAGCGAAAGGCGCCGCCTCGGAAGCGGCGAAAAGAACCTTAATTAATCCATCCTTCATAAAACGAACCCAATTCCAAGGATTTTATTGATAAGAGTGTGTACAAATAACTTATGATGTAACTTAATGTTTATATTAACATACACTTAGTTATGTCATCCTGAACGAAGTGAAGGATCTCCATTTTCCAACAAGTATATAATTAACAAAGAGATTCTTCGCTTCGCTCAAAATGACAATGCAAATTATCAATGCTCTCTTTGATAAAGTATCATTATAATCAATATCCTCTTCTTTTTCAAAATTGAACGGAAGTAATGACCCGGTAAGTTTTGAAATAATCGATATATTTGTTAAATTGTAAGGTTAATCGTACCATTCAAGTTATAATGGAACTCACACTCCTTTTGTCATTCCCGCAAGCAAGCGAAGTGAATGCGCCGGGAATCTGAAGGAGAATTTATCCTATTGTAGGGGCGAAGCATTCTTGATTTATCAAAAATATTTATAGAGATTTATAATGAATGCTTCGCCCCTACCAAAAATCGAACAAATTAAAATGTCGTTTGAGCCTCTTGCAAAAGTCTTGAATTTGTTAATTTGTCATTCTGAACGCAGTGAAGAATCTCTTGTTTATTATGAT
>CAYQZD010000110.1:0-12162 GCA_964421875.1 uncultured bacterium | reverse complement strand
CGTGTTTTTATTTGAGTTATCTTAACTACCCATTTTCCGGATGAACCAGATAAAGCAATAGGTATCTTTTCTATTTTCCCTGCCGCTTGGTTTTCCAGCGTTTATGGAGCCAGAAGTATTGTTCGGGATAAAGCCTCACTTTCTCTTCCAGAAGCTTCGTCAGTCTTGACATCACATACCGTTCCTTCTCCTCAATTGTCCCTTCGGGTATGTCAAGCTCCACCTTTTCAAATGCGCCGCGGTAACGGGCTCTCTTTTCCCTGACGCAGGTGGACATTATGAGCGGAGCGCCGGTTTTGAGGTGGAATACAGCTGCTCCGCGGTGGGTTGAGGCTTCGCGGCCGAAGAAATCGGTGAACACGCAGTCGCGACGTGCGTCCTGGTCTATCATAATCGCCACAAAGCGGTTTCGCCTGAGGGATTTCAGGATTCCCCGCGGCGCCTGGTGAGTTTTCCACACGCCGATTCCCTGCGCCCGCCGGAAATCGTCCATCATCTTATCGACCAGCTTGTTGGCTTGGTTCTTAGTGATGAAATCCACTCCGTAGCCTCGGTGGGAGGCTTCCCCTCCCAGCGTTTCCCAATTCCCCAGGTGCCCGGAGATCACCAATCCCCCTCCGCCTTTTTCCAGAGCGTCGTCCAACACTTCCCGGCCCTCAATCTTCACATAGCGGGAATAGTATTTGCGATTCATCCGGGGAAGGCGGGCAAACTCAGCCATCATCGCTCCCCAATGCATATAGCAGTTTAGCGCTATCCGCCGCCGTTCCCCTTCGCTCTTTTCAGGAAAAGCCATCCTGAGGTTGTCCAGTGTGACCCGCTTACGGATACCCAGAATCCTGTATATCGCCCATCCTAACAGTTTCCCTATCGCTTCCGAGATTCGGACCGGGAGGATACTGAAGAAAAATGCGGCGGAGACCGCCGCAATGTATTCGACTCTATGTTTAAATGATACCTTCTTCATTTCGCCAAAGTTTAGTTTTATCCGGTCAACCTCTCACGCAGTTTCTGCCTTCCTGCTTGGCGCGGTAGAGCGCTTCATCGGCGCGCCGCACCAGGTCTTCGTTCAACTGGGATTTATCGGAACCGTGCGCCACTCCGAAACTGCAGGTAACACGCAACGCTTGCCGGTTAAAACTGAAAACCTCGCCTTCGACCGCATTCCGCAGTTTTTCCGCCAGCTTAATCCCTAATTGGGACGGCGTATCAGGGAGTAGTATCACAAATTCTTCTCCGCCGTAGCGGGCGCAGATGTCTGTACTCCTGACATTCGCTTTCAATAAACTTGCGACACCTGCGAGGACGTAATCCCCTGCCTGGTGGCCGTAAACGTCGTTGAAGCGCTTGAAATGGTCGATATCTCCCATAACACATCCCAAAGGCTGATTGAATCGTAAAGCCAGCTTGGAATACTCCCCCAGCTTTTCGTTGAAAAAGCGGCGGTTGTTCAGTTTGGTCAGAGCATCGTGAACCGCAAAATCCTCCAGCCTGCTGTTCTTCTCCTCCAGCTCCATCGTCCGCTCCAGCACCCTCTCCTCCAGGGTTTCAACCAGAGCCCTTAGTTCAATCTCCCTGCATTCAACTCGAAGCAGTAAAAGCGAGAAAAGTTCCACCAACTCCTGCCTGCTGAATTCTTCTAGGTCATTATGGTCGTAGTGATAATCGTTTTTCACCGCGGCGTCGACGAAACCGAGGATTTTGTCGATGTTCATCAAATAGCCTTATTTGGTGAACTAGTTCAGGATATCCGACAAAAACTCAACCTGATTTATCCAGCCTGAATTATTCATAGACTAATTATAATAGACAGGATTAACAAGATATACAGGATTATAATTTAAAAATAATTTTTCGAATATTAGAATACAACTATTTAATAATATAAGACATATCTTGTTAATCATGTAAATCAGTAACAATTTACCGGTCTGAAGTGGACATTTACAAGTATTTGATTATTAAGGATAAAAATTCACAGCAGATTAAGCGGATTTAGCAGATTCAATAAGCCTATACTACTGAATAACAAGAACATAATATTGTGTAAATAGGCACAACTTCAGATGGATAAAGCGTTAGATAAATCATGTCAAATCTATGAATTGATGAGGTTAGATTTTTTGACTGTAAACGATTTTAATCTCCCTCTCAGCAGTGTCGGAATAGCGGTTGTTCCCCAATAGGTCCTTGAAATGAAACTGGAACATTAAATGGTCGGAAAAGGACCATCTCAATCCGGCGTTTAAGTATCCTTTCCCTCCGCCGAAAGAATCGCTATCGTCATCGTTCAAAGCGAAGTCGTATTCCATCAGCAGCCATAACTCCTCGTTCAGACCGAAGTCCGTTCCCAGGAAAAAGTCCAATCCCTCGTCATCGTCGGTTTCGATAGTATTGAGGTTTACACCACCGTGCAGTCCCAGTTGGCGGTCTAAGAAGATAAAATTTTTGCTGGCAGTGGCGAAAAATCCTCGGGACTTGTAGCGGTATCGCTCCGCGTCAGCTACGGTGTTCTTAATATAGCGGCCGTATCCCTGGGATGAATAGCCTAAAGTTAGCGCCGGGAACAACATCACCTCTTCGAAGAGACGGTATCGGATCTCGACGCCGGGCTGGTCATTACCCTCCATTTTCTCCGAGTCGCCAATAACTTCGGTGCCGCCGTAGTAAACTCCCATATTCAACCTTCCGAACAGCCCCACATTGAAGCCCATCAATACTCCGCCGTCGGCGAACATTCTAAGTTCGAAATCGTACTGCCCCTTCTCCAACGCGCCCGCGGTGGGAATATCGATTAAGGAACGGTACTGCCAGGCACTCGACATCGGCGCCTCAAGCGCCTCTGCGTCGCCTCCTTCAGTAACTTCAGTCTGACCCGCTGCCACCAAGGGCAGCATCACCAGCAAAATTATACCGGCCCGCCTCATCAGCTCCTCCATATTTTTGATTGTCTTTTTCGGATTTCGCACTGTAATAGCTCCATTTCAATATACCAGTGAAATATCCCCTTTCCCCTCTCGAATCAGAACCGGCTCTTCACCGGTCAAATCGAACACGGTAGAGGGCTCGGAAATGATTATTCCGCCGTCCAATATCAAATCTACCGCATGCCCAATTGTATCTTCGATAACCTCAGCGTCGTTCATCAATTCCTCCGCCTCGGAAGTCACCGAGCTGTTTACAACGGGATTGTCCAACGCGGATGTGAGTTGCTGCACCACCGGTTCGTCAGGGATACGGATACCCACTGTCCGCCGCTTGGTCAACATTATTTTGGGGATCTCCCGCGTCGCTTCCAGGATAAACGTGTAAGCTCCCGGCAGGCAGCGTTTAAGGATCTTATAATTACGGTTGCTGATATGCACGTAACGGGACATATTCTTCAAATCGGGAAAAATCAGGCTGAGGGGATGGTGGAAGTCCTTTCGCTTCAGGCGGTATATCCGCTCCATCGCTTTCTTATGGAAGATGTCGCATCCCAAGCCATAGCGGGAATCGGTGGGATATACCAGCACCCCTCCTTCCCTGAGCATCTCCACCGCCCGATTCACCCAGCGCGTTTGGGGATTATCGCGGTTAATCTGCACTCTTTTGGGATAGTTCTGTTGCATACGCTCTTGATGAAATAGGTAAGGCTACCGAGTGAATATAGGGAAAGCTAAGGAAAAGGTCAAGTATTGCCCGGGCCAAATCTAATGAAGTGTCTATTCTGATTTGTAAGCAATTATATTTAAGACATTTGTAAGCATAAAGAACAATAACGGTATCACTTTCTATCTTCTAAAGTCTAAAAACGGTAGGTCGGGGATTTATCCTCCGACAAATTATGCGTGGGGATAAACCCCCCGCCTACAATATTGATTAAATAGGGATACTACTCTTTAAAAGAAGGATTCTGGCTCGCTTCGCAGCCAGAATGACACCTGCGCTCAAAACGGTGAAGGGGTACTAATAGCGTCACATCGATTCAATTTCGATTCCATTCTTCAGCAGTAAGGCGGAGGTGACTCCGTCTCCTTCGACCAGTTTTCCACCGCGCCGTATATAACCTTTACCGCAGGAAGGGCTATGGGCTTTGAAAATAGCTCTGCAGCAGCCGAAGGTGCGGGCGATTTTCAGAGTCTCCTCCGCTCCCCGGAGATAATTCCGGGTAAAATCCGTTCCGGTCTCCCTTCCTAAGACTTTCGCTCGCCCTTCCAGCGCTCCCGCTCCGCCTCCGCCGATAATCTCGCAGGGTTCGCGCGGAGTCGATAATCCTCCCAATTGCTCAGGACAGACCGGAATATAATCGACTTTCCCGTTCCGGACCAAAGTATCGTTCAGTGCGTTGTCGCCGTCATAACGACAGTTTATCCCCAGAAGGCAGGCTGACACCAGAATCTTGCCTTCTCCAGAATCCGCCTTCATATTACTCCTCCCTCAGTCAGTGCGATTTCCGCAATCTGCACCGCATTGACCGCCGCGCCTTTGCGCAGGTTGTCCAGCGTTACCCATAGCTTCAGCGAATTTTCAAAATCCTTCGCTTGGCGCACCCGTCCTACCAAAGTTAAATCGTTCTCCGCCGCATCGAGAGGTGTGGGGTAGTCTTCCGCGGAGTCGAAGACTTTTATACCGGGGGCTTTGGACAATACTTCCAGAGCCGCTTCCACGCTGACCTCGCGGTCGAACCGGGCTAAGATCGAAAGGCTGTGTCCCACTTGAATCGGCGCTCTAACGGCGGTGGCGGAGACTTGCAGATTGGGAATGCCCATAATCTTGCGTCCTTCATCGCGGAATTTGGCTTCCTCTGCAGTCTCGCCGTCCTGATGGAATGCTCCGATTTGGGGGATGCAGTTTCCTCCGATGCGGCGAGGGAAGACTTCTGCGGGCGCGCCAGTGTCTTCAATCTGCGCCTTAAGTTCCCGCAACGCCCTCCTGCCCGCGCCGGATACGGATTGAAGACTGGTAATCACTACTGAGCGGAGTCCGAACCTCCGGTGCAGAGGATAGAGCGCCGCCGCCATCCCGATGGTGGAGCAATTGGGATTGGCGATAATTCCCCGGCTCTGTTTAACCGCTCCGGGGTTTACCTCCGGCACAATTAGAGGCACATCCTCGCCGCTTCGAAACGCGCTGGAATTGTCCACCACCAGCGCTCCTCGGTCGCGGAACATCGGCGCCCACCTTTTCGCCGCCTCTGCCCCTGCGCTGAACAGAGCCAGATCGCAGGGCTCGAGTGCTTCCCTCTCAATATTCCTGACCGTGTAACTGCGGCCGGCGAACATTACATCTTTCCCAGCCGAATGTCGGGTAGCATAGGGGAAGATGGTCGCAGCGGGAAATCCCCGCTGCTCCATCACCCGCAGAAACAATTCCCCCACCAATCCGGTGACGCCGACTATAGCGACCTTATAATCCATAATTGACCTGATGTTTAATCCTATCAATTTAGCGCCGGGTTCCGCAGTCTGTCCGACAATATGTTATGCTGTGCGAAGCGAATCATTTGCATTTTTGTAAATCAAATATAAACAAGAGATTCTTCACTTCGTTCAGAATGACATAGCAAGAAATTACGCATTGTTTGACAGACAGTCCGCGCCCTGCGACAAACGACTATAAATCAATTATTTGGTGTCGGGTGCGGAGAGTCGACAGCATAGTAGTTCTTCTTAATAATCACCCGATTGCTTCACTTCGTTCGCAATGACAATGGTTGTTTTTCCTATTACCAGACAGTCTGTTCCGAAGGATTGACATTCCCTTTTCCGCGATTTTTCAAGAATGATTATAAAAAAGAGAGAGACTGCAACGCAGCCTCTCTCTGTCTTGTGTCACATTTTTCGAATCATTTCATTAAAACGATTTTCCTGCTCAGCGATTCGCCGGGAGTATCCACCCTAACCAGATAAATCCCGCTGGAAAGGCCGCTTCCGTCAAGTTCAAAACAGTGAACGCCAGGCGCTAAGACTCCCGAATGGACTTCAGTTACTTTTTCACCCAGCAGGTTGAACAGTCCCACTTTGACTAATCCCCGGCGTTCTACCGTGAGGTTGAGGGAGGCGCGGGGATTGAAGGGATTGGGGTAGATTTCACAGAGCAGATGCCGGTCTGGGGTGTTTTCCCTTGAGGGACTTTCCACTCCCGTAGCTGTAGTCAACCAGTTCAAGACATTGCCCAGCAATTCGGACCGCGTAGTGTAGGAACCCGAACTGGGATTGACGCATTCCTGGGGGAAAGCAAAATAGACCAGGTTATAATCGCCGTCGTATTTAATCCCCGCCACCGGTTCGTAGGGATTGGAATAACGGTAAACTACGGTGGCAGAGGCTCCCGGTTCAATATAGCTTTGGGAGGTGGGGGAGTAAATTCCGCCGTAAAGCAGGATGTTAGAGCCGGAACTGATGGGATCTCCGTCCACTCCGGCGAGCCTGGTGGTGCCTACATCGCCGAGGTGAGTGGCATGCATATACTGTGAATAGAACTGTGCAGCGCCGATGTCGTCGCCCAGATTCTGGGAAGTCATAAAGAGATTACCGCCCGCATCCAGGTAATCCGCTAACGCCGACTGGTCTTCAACCGTGAGCGTTTGAGTTTCGCGCCCGGTGAACCAGATTACATAAGCGTAGTTCCCTAAATCGCCCGCGGAAACAGCGCCCGAACTGTTCACATCCCAGACATCGAAGGCGATTCCCATTCCATTCAGGTCTTCAACGTAAGCCTGTTCGTAATCCTGTCCGCCGTCATCGTCCACTATGAGGTATTGGGGAACGCCCACCATTATCTCAAGGCTCTGCGATGTGAAATACCCTCCGTTGGCTGCGACATCCAGTGTGAACCTGACATTATGCGGCTGAAGCAGGGGATCAACGTCGAACACATAAGGGGACCCGATATTCGTTCCGGTAGCTCCCGGATTGATATCAGGGTAAATTCCTATGCTCGAGGTAACATTAATCAGAGGTTCGGTGGTGGACACCAATCCGACCACTCCTGTCGCCGGGGCGAAAACCAGACCGTTTTCCAGTGTAACATAGAGCCGGGCGGTTTCTCCCGGTTCAGCCCTGCCGTTACCGTTACCGCCGAGGGTATCATCTACCGAATAACTGATGGCGGTGAGGCAGGGGAAATTGAGGGGAATATCCCGGAAATCCGCCTGCAGCACCTCCCGGCTCGACTCTCGTTGAACCCATCCTACCACCGCGAGGTTAGGCAAATCCACAAAAGCGGGCAGGGGAATCTGCACATTCAGCGTCACCGTTTCGCCGGAACTAATGTTGAAATTGACTCCTCCGGCGGAGGGAGCCAAATCCAGCATCACCCGCTCGAACCGCCGCCCCAAGGTATCAATCGCCAAGGCTATCAGGGCGGTGCGGAATTTCAGCGCCTGGGCGGAGAATCCGCTTTCAGCGGTGATGTCCGCCTGGAGTTCCAACTGGTCGCTGACGGTAATGCCCAGGTTGAGTTCGACGGGCGATGAGATGTTGCGCCTCTGGTTGTAATATGTGTAATACGATGAGGCGGAATTGCCCAGCACCCCGTCAACCTTGATGTTGGGGGTGGCGTTTATGCCGTAGTACTGCCTACGGGCGTAATTGTCGCCGGAATTGTAGAGATAAAAGGGGCTGGTGGAATTGATGTGGTATTGAATTCCCACTACATTTTCAGTTCCTTGAGACCCAAGGAATCCCGCGATTGCCGAAGAAGCTGCGGGGCAGGACGGTCAAGTGGTGGAAGTGAATTCTTCCAGCAGCACCACCCGCGGGAAGGCAAAGGCGGAGGAGACCGCAAGAGCAATCGACAGCAATAGCACGCTCAAAACAATAATGTTCTTCATTGGAACTCCTTGATAATATGAAAAACCTGAACCTGAAAGCGATATCTTTTTAAAATTATCAATTTTTCTTAAAATAGTCAAATAATATCAAAGCGTTTTTCTCTTAACAACTTTACAATTAGACACACTATAACCCTCTACGGAAATCTTGATAAATTCAATTATATTTCTTAATTGTTATAACGACTTGCGCTATTAGAGAATCGAGTAATATTGTCGGGATGGAGACCATCCCAACTCCGGAGCTTTACTGTTGTTTTATTATGGAGCCGGATTAGCCCTCGAACCCGACATTTGAATTAACTCATTGTAATCATGGATCGTCTCCATTTTAGTTGCAAGTATCCAGTACAGATTAAAGCTGGGGCATTAGCCTAAAAAAAGTTCGCTTGTCATTCCGAGCGAAAGCCGGAATCCAGTTTTTTGATATTGAAGAGATTTTCCTGGACTCCCGCTTTCGCGGGAGTGACAACGTTTTGAGAATTATTCAGCAGAGCAGCGAGCAATAATCCGCAAATCAAGAAATTCTGCAACTAATTTGGAGATGAATCGTAATTATTGAGTTGTTCGAGTAAACTCTAATTCGGTCATTCTGGCAAAGCCAGAATCCTTCTATTATTCTATTAAAAGCTGTAAGAATAAAGAGGGATTCTGTCTGCGCTATGCTTGACAGAATGACGATTTCAATTATCGCTCATAGAACTTAATAGCCACACTAATTTATAATAACACAATACTATAAGTACTTAAGAATATAGAAATCTTCATCACTTCCCCTTTAGAATATGACCGATATTTTTCAGGAATTGGCGTTAATCCGGCGTAAAAACCTCTCCGCGGTTTTGGTTACCGTGGTGGCGGTCAAAGGTTCCGCGCCGCGGGAGCCGGGGGCAAAAATGCTGGTCAAAGCCGACGGCAGCATCAGCGGCACCATCGGCGGCGCTATTATGGAGCGCAAAGCCATCGAAGAAGCGTTGAAAGCTATCGAAGACGGGAAGCCCCGCAAGGTGACATATTTACTGCATGAAGAAGAAGATTCCGGCGCTAAGATCGAGACCGGGATGATTTGCGGGGGCGAGATGGAACTTTTCATCGAACCGCTAATCCCCGCCGCCACGCTCTATCTGTTCGGAGCGGGGCATGTGGGGCGCCCCACGGCGCATATCGCTTCGCTCTGCGGCTTCAGAGTGAAAGTATTCGACAGCCGTCCGGAGATGGCTTCCAAGGAGCGCTTCCCCGAGGCCGGGGAAATCATTGTCCGGGATTTGAATCAAGCTTCGGAGGAGTTGGAAGCGGCGGTTGACAGTTACGCTGTGGTGGTAACCCACTCTCACGATAGCGATTATGCTGTCCTGAGAAAAATCCTGTCTAAATCCTTCAAGTATATCGGCGTTATCAGTTCTCGTCGAAAGTGGAAAATAATGCGGAAAAAGCTCGCCGACGAGGGCTTCAGCCAGGAACAGCTCGATTCGGTGCATTCCCCCATAGGACTGGATATCGGTTCCCAGACGCCGGAAGAAATCGCCGTCAGTATTGTGGCGGAATTGATAAAGGAGAAGAATCTTGAAAGCTAACGCTCTGAAAATCACAGTAGCCGCCCTGGCGCTGATTATCCTCGCCGGGTGCGCCAGCAAACCCAAATACCACCGCCCGCCCACCGACACTAAATTCAAATGGCAGGGTGAGCGTCAGGAAGTCCTCTTCACCAGACTGGGATCGGCTTCATTTTACGGCGACGAGTTTGTGGGGCGCAAAACCGCATCCGGCCAAATCTACACCCACACCAAACTCACCGCTGCGCACCGCACCTGGGCTTTCGGGACCCGAGTCCGGGTGACCAATATGAAAAACAACCGTTCGGTGGTGGTGGTCATCAACGACCGGGGACCGTTCGTTCCCGATAGGATGATCGACCTATCTAAAGCGGCGGCGCGGAAAATCGGGATGGTCAAAGAGGGAGTGGTCAAGGTCAAGCTTGAAGTGCTGGATTGGGGTAAAGAGTGAGCCGTCTCAAAGCCCGGCTGGCGGTGGCTTATTGGGGCATACCGCTGGTCCTAATCTGCGTGATTCTCGGCGGATGGCTTTTCGCGGCTTTCTGCGCAGTAATCTGCCTGCTGGCGCAGGCGGAATTCTACCGCCTGGCGGGCGCTTCAGGGCTCTTGAGTAAGATAGGATTGTTATTCGGGGGAATCCTCCCGTTACTGCTCCATTTCCAACCGGAATGGGGATTGGAATGGCTCGCGCTGGGAGTATTAGCGCTTGCCCTTACCCTTATCTCCCAGGAACTTAACGATGCGCCTAAGAAACTGACAGCCGCCCTTTCCGGTATCTTCTATCCCGCGCTCCTGCTTTCGACCTTCGTCTTAGTCCGTGACGGCGATTGGGGGAACCGCTGGAACGGGGCGTTGGTCATCCTATTCCTGGTTACCGCCACCTGGATATGCGACACAGCCGCCTATTTCGGCGGCAAGAATTTTGGGAAACACAAACTGGCTCCCAAGGGCAGCCCTAATAAGACTTGGGAGGGCGCGGTATTCGGGCTGCTGGGAGCACTCGCCTGGGGTTTTCTCCTCTATCCTCTGTTAAAAGGTATATTACCTCTGGGAGCGTGTATCGGGGGGGCTATAATTGTGGGGATAATAGGGCAGTTAGGCGACATTGCGGAATCGATATTGAAGCGCGCCGCCGGAGTCAAGGATTCCGGGAGGCTGTTAGGTCCGCACGGCGGGGTGTTGGACCGTTTCGACAGCCTAATCGCTTCGGTCCCGGCTTTCTATATATTGCTCAGGCTGGGGGGGTTGGTTTAATAACGCTAAAAATGATTGCCCGATGTTTTTGTAGGGGACTCAACAATATGAATCGCTGCGATATGCCAATGATTTAATGGTATTGATTATTTTAAGGCAAAGAAACAACAATTCACCAAGGATGAGCATAAAGCTCATATTCTTGACGGTCGGCATAAGCAATTATAAAAACAGCATTGCCTTTTCTCAACTGGTTTCTTGCTTCTTCAAGAATTGATGTATCATCGTTTGAGAATGCGCCTATTTTTTCAAATGAGTATTTTCTGATAAAGTCCTCTGCTTTTTGAACATGATGCGAGATACTCATTCTTCCATCTTCATATTCCTCTTTCAAAGCGAACATCCCCTTAGCCACCTCTTTCATCAATGTATTGTCAATCATATTATTATTCACCTCATCCTGGTTAATCAATCTTGAAGTTGAAAGTACCTTCGGAGTTAAATCAGTCCCTTTGTTTACAAAGTACACTTCGCCAATTCTTGCTTCATCCCTCGAAGGCTCCCATGATTCCCAAAGCCAGAGTACAACTACTGTATCCCAATCGTATTCCTTAATAAGGACAATATTTCCCGCCTGAACCTTTCGAGGAAATTCAAATTCTAATTCGGTATTAAACCAATCGGGAGGCTCTCGAGAAACATCATTTGAAATGCGGAGGTTTAGGTCACCAAGTTTGATTTTCATTTTAATCTAAATTTATCATAAGAATTACATAAATTCTGTTTATTTTCTTAGTTTAAACCACCAGTAAACAATGGTTATTCCAGCACTTATGATGAAATATGGGATAAAAGCAAGACTAATAAAAGATATTATCAAAAAGAGTACAGAAATTACTAATAATAGTCGGAAAGTTTTTAATGATCCCCTTACTTTTTCAGTATAGCCACCAATTTCTCGACCCTCTTTCATGTCTATTAATATTTTTCTAAGTTCTTCTACATCGTGACTACGTCTTAGTTGCATTTTAGATTCTTCATCTGCTTCATCGTATGTTTTGAACATTATCTCTAAGTATTTTTTCGTCATATCATATTCAGGTGTGAAAGGTCTAGGTTCATTCTTTAAGATATTATGTAATAATATCGATATGATTAATCCAGCTGATAACATCCTTGTTTTAGCTTCAGTTGTTGATTCAACAACTTCCTGAAATATTTGTATTGATTCGTAATATTCTCCTTTGGCAAAAAGTACTCTTGCTTTAAAAGGTTTAAATTCCACAAAACAAGGTATATTTTGCTCTTGCAACTCTAATTCCTTAAATAAATCAAGAAATTCGTCATACTCTCCATTATTTTCGAGCTTTTCTAATTTATCGCATACTTGTTCTACCCATTTTTCAAAATCTTGTTCCATGATTGACCTCCTGTTTAATTGGGATTTATTCTGAATTATTTATTATAAACCTTCGCTTCCGCTCTCCTCATCGCTTCCCCGGCTGAGGAGGCTTTTCCACAATGAGTCCAGCCCGCATAAGAAACATAGACATCCCGGCTCATAGAGTCCCATTTTACTTCATAGGATTTCCCTGAGCC
>CAYQZD010000109.1:0-12275 GCA_964421875.1 uncultured bacterium | reverse complement strand
ATAATAACTTCCACTGTTATCCCATCAAAGCCCCGCTTCGGCGGGGCTTTTTTTTGCGGTCACCGACAACTTTCTTGACGGTTTTTCATAATCAGTCTTAAGCTGACTAAAGAGGTAATAACAGATTATTTTTCTTGTCTATGTAAAGTTCTATTAATTCAATTGTTGAAATTTATACATTTATTTGCATCTATTGTTTTTATGTAGTATATTTCGCATTACGGTGAAGCTATGCATTAATCAAAATGTATTACCTCGACTGATAATTCTCAATATTACTAATCTTACAAGGAGTTAATAAATGAGGGGCATTTCAATACTTCTTGCGCTGATGCTCATCTCCGGCTTAACCTTTGCGGCTACCATTCACGTGGGCCCGAATCAGCCCTGGACTACCATCCAAGCGGGTATAAACGCCACTGTCAGCGGCGACACGGTCATTGTGGAAGACGGCGTTTACACCGGCTCCGGCAACAAAAACCTGGATTTTGCCGGAAGGAATATTGTCCTGATGTCGGAAACAGGTCCCGAGAACTGCGTCATCGACTGTGAAAATAGCGGGCGTGGTTTTTACTTCCACAGCGGTGAAACGAGCCAAACCCAAGTTGTTGGTATAACCGTTATAAATGGCTCTAACACTATGGGGGGCGGAGTCAACATTGTCAATTCCAATCCCACCTTCAAGCGTTGTATCATAGCCGGCAACTTAAGCTCTGCCAGCTATGGCGGCGCAGCATATATCGCCAATTGCAGTCCCACCTTTGAAAACTGCACGATTTACGGTAATGCAGCCAAGTATGGCGGAGGGATTTATGCCGCAAACTCCGACTTAATCGTCAACTCCTGCATCATAGCCGGAAACGTGCTCGACGGTTGTTGAGGCTGCCATGGCAGTGGGATCTACTGCGCGACAGCCGGAACTAATCCTCAGATCACTTACAACGACATATTTCAAAGCGTCGAAAATCTCTATGGCTCCGGCATCCCCTACGGTATGGGAGTAGCTACGACCACTAACCGCAACGGCGACCCCTGCGACCAATTCTACAATCTTGTTCTTGATCCGCGCCTGGTAAATCCAATTAACGGGGATTACAACCTGCAGGAAGACTCACCCTGTATCGACGCCGGAGATGAGCGTTTAGAGATGGATCCCGACGGCACTTACCGCGACCAGGGCGCGCTTTACTTCTTCCAGCGCCCGGTGTTGATAGAATTGACTCCCCACAGCTCCTGTATCATCATTCCCGGAGGCGGCGGCAGTTTCAGTTATGACGCTGAGCTCACCAGCAACTATCACGATCCCTACACCTTCGACGCCTGGGTCGATGTCATTCTTCCCAGCGGCAATGTATATGGTCCGATAATGAGTCGCTCTAATATGGTCATTCCGGTGGGCGGTGTTTTGACCCGCACTTTGAGTCAGTATGTTCCGTCAGCTTGCCCCTCCGGATTCCTGTATCTGGTGGGGAAGGTCGGATTCCTTCCCGACAGTGTTGTGGATTCGGACGAGATTCCCTTTATGAAGCTGATGGACGACGGCTCCGCTCCCAGCCACAATCAGGGCTGGAATGTTTACGGCTGGGATGACGAAGTGTCTGCCGTATCTACATACGGTTTGCTGTCGGCTTATCCCAATCCCTTCAACCCCCAGACTCATTTGACCTATACTCTATCTGAGTCAGGAACCGCTTCACTGGTGGTTTTCGATGTGAGTGGCAAGGAAATCGCCCGTTTGGCCCAGGGCTGGCATTTCGCCGGTTCCCATCAAGTCACCTTCGACGCCAGCGGTCTTTCCAGCGGCGTCTATTTTGCTCGTTTGCAGGCTAAGGATTTGAATCGAACCCAAAAACTGTTTCTGGTCAAATAATAACTTCCACTGTTATCCCATCAAAGCCCCGCTTCGGCGGGGCTTTTTTTTATACGTGAGATTGAGGTAATGTAATTCGGTTGATTGAAGCTTTAATGTTACACAAAAAAGTGCAATTATCTCTTGCATCTTTGATTTATATATTGTATACTATCAATTGGTAGAACAGAATATTTTCAATTACAATAAATCACTCCGACTGACAATCCTTACCATTTCAAACTACTCAAGAGGTCTATCATGAGGGGTATTTCCATTATTCTCACTCTGGCGCTGGTTCCCGGCTTGGCTTTCGCCACCGTTATTCCCGTGGGACCAAGCCAGCCCTGGACTACTATCCAGTCGGGCATCAACGCCGCCATTAGCGGCGACACCGTCCTTGTCACTGACGGAACCTACACCGGCTCCGCCAACAAGAATCTGAATTTCGGCGGCCGTGACATAGTGCTGATGTCGGCAAACGGTCCCGAAAACTGCATCATCGACTGCGAAAGAAGCGGGACGGGATTCTTTTTCCACAGCGGTGAAACCGCAGCTTCTGTGGTGTCCGGTTTCACTATCAAAAACGGTTCCTACTCTAATGGCGCAGGTGTCTGTATTACTAACTCCAGTCCGACCTTCAGGTATTGCGTAATTTCAAACAACATTAGCTCAAATTACGGCGGAGGGTTTTACGTTACTAACGGCAATCCTACCATCCAGAACTGTTCTATTTGCTACAATGACGCTGACTACGGGGGCGGTATCTATGTGGGAAATTCCAACCTGGTGATTAATTCCTGCATTATCAGCGGTAATACCGCTGACGGCGGCGGTTGAGACAACTACGGCGGTGGGATCTACTGCGCAACCACAGGAACCTCTCCCCAAATTATGTATAACTGTGTTTACACTCTTACCGGCGGTAATTTCAACGGGAATGGCACACCTACAGGCGCCGGGTCTGTAACCACCACTAACCGCAACGGCGACCCCTGCGACCGCTACTTCAACATTATGCTCGACCCGCGTCTGGTGAGTCCCTATACCGGCGACTACAACCTGCGGGATGATTCCCCCTGCATCGACGCCGGGGATACCACACTGCTCGACCCCGACGCCACTATCCGCGACCAGGGCGCTTTCTATTTCTTCCAGTGCCCGGTATTCATCGAATTGACTTCCCATAGCTCCTGCATCATCATTCCCGCTGGCGGCGGCAGTTTCAGTTATGACGCTGAAGTCACCAGCAACTATCCTGAACCTTACTCTTTCGACGCCTGGGTCGATATTATTCTTCCCAACGGTAATACGTACGGCCCCGTAATGAGCCGTTCCGGTCTGGTTATACCGGTGGGCGGCGCTATAACCCGCACCTTAACTCAGTATATTCCGTCATCTTGCCCCTCAGGTTTCCTCTATCTGGTGGGGAAGGTCGGATTCCTCCCCGATAGTGTGGTGGATTCGGATGAGGTTCCCTTTATGAAGCTGACCGACGATGGCTCCGCTCCCAACCATAACCAGGGCTGGAGTGTTTACGGCTGGGATAATGAAGTATCCACCGTTTCCGAATACGGTCTGCTGTCGGCTTATCCCAATCCTTTCAATCCCGAAACGCGTCTGACCTATACTTTATCTGAGTCCGGCAGCGTTTCTCTGGTAATCTACGATGTGCGGGGCAAGGAAGTAGCCCGACTGGCGCAGGGCTGGCATCCCGCCGGTTCCCATCAAGTCGTTTTCGACGCCGGCGGCCTTTCCAGCGGCGTCTATTTCGCCCGTTTACAGGCGAAGGGTTTGAATCAAACTCAAAAACTGCTTCTGGTCAAATGATAACTTCCACTGTTTTCAATCAAAGCCCCGCTTCGGCGGGGCTTTTTTATGTCTCTAACGTTTTCCTAAGCAAGTATCTTCAATATGCTTTTCTCGTTCCCCACGCTCCCGCGTAGGAATGCATACCAACATAGGTAACTATAATACGGTTCAGACGAGAGCCTTTTCTTGGACAGAA
The DNA here is from genome assembly GCA_964421875.1 of uncultured bacterium. Taxonomy (GTDB): domain Bacteria; phylum Electryoneota; class Tariuqbacteria; order Tariuqbacterales; family Tariuqbacteraceae; genus CAYQZD01. Next base: position 8,418 of record CAYQZD010000109.1, on the reverse strand, counting down.
ATCAGGTTTTCATTTCAGAATTTGAATCTAATCGAATTTGGCTTTATCTTAATAAGATAACACAAATCCGAGGAACCGACTTCGATGACGGATGAAATAATCTGCCTTGAGTGCAAAAACGCCCGTTTTCCCGACCCTAAGGAACAATGCTATAAATGGGGCGGTTTAATCTGTAATATCGACAACTCTAATGTGGGTAAATACGACAAATGCAAGTTCCCGCCGGGGGTGGCGGTGAAAGACGATTCACTCGACATGGAGAGTTGAGAGGTTTATCGCAAAGGATTTTGATTCAAAAATACGAGATTACTACGAATTCTAAGATTTATAAATGAACAATCCCGATCTAGTTCTCTTTTGGATTGCCTTCTTCGCCTATCTGGCGGGATTTCTGCTCTATTCACTTTTTCTCGCCCAAAGGAGCGGATTGACCGCTAAACTGGGTATGAGCGCGATGGCGCTCGGTTTCGCAGCGCAAACCGCCGGTTTCATCGTCAGATGGTCCCTTGCGGAGCATGTTCCGCTGTCTAATATGTACGAGTACCTGGGCTTAATGTCCTGGATGGCGGTCTTGACCCTCTTCATTATTGTGGGAAAAAACGGGAACCACGCTTTCGGCGGATTCATCGCCCCGCTGGTCTTTATGTTGATGGTGACCGCTTCACTGCTTCCCAAAGACATCAGTCAGGCGCTGATGCCAGCCCTGCAAAGCTACTGGATAACCATCCACGTTACCTTAGCCGCACTGGGTTCAGGCGCCTTCGCAGTGGCTTGCGCGGTAAGTCTGGTGTATCTTCTGAAAAAGTCCTCTGCGAACTCCGGAGGACTGTTCCAATCCCCAGGCTCCTGGCAGACCGGGATTATCAGTATCTTGATTTTCCCGCCGGTTATCGCAATTTTGAGTAGATTGACCGGTTTCATACCCGCGGACAGCGGCTTTATCCTCAACCTCGGGGGAACAAAGCTGGCAGGTCTGGGCTGGTTTTTCGCCGGCGCGGGATTGGCGCTGCCCTTTGGCGGAATTCTCTGGAACCGCCTCTACTGGATAAAGATATCCCCCAAATCCAACCCGGGAAGCGGCGCGGGAATTTTTGTGGTATCCATAGTCGCTTTCCTCATCGCCAGTCTGATTTGCGGCTTGTTGATAAAATGGAGAGTTGTCCAGCTTACCGGGGGGAGCGCCTGGAGAGTCTTCGAATTCTTTGGCGCAGCCTGGCTGCTTTCGATATTAGTGTTTTTTCCCGTTAATTGGATTTTGGGGATTAAGGGATTAGCATATTTCCGCCGCGCCAATCTCAACATTGAAAACCTGGACGAATTGAACTACAAGACTGTATGCTTTGGCTATCCCCTTTATATGGTGGGAGCGCTTTTCGCGGGAGCCATCTGGGCGGAACAGGCCTGGGGCCAATTCTGGAGCTGGGACCCCAAGGAGGTCGGAGCCCTCATCATCTGGCTCTTCTACACCGGCTTCCTCCACGCCCGCAGGCACCCCGCCTGGCGCGGTGAACGAGCCGCGGTTCTGTCGGTGCTGGGATTAATGATGATATTGCTCTCCTTCTTTGGGAACTACTTTTTCGGGGGTCAGCACGCTTATATCTAAGTAGCGTGTAGCCAAATAACCTAGCGCTATTGCTTGATGAAGCTGTAAGTAAGTAAGTCATTCCGGCGCAGCCGGTATCCCTCCGGAAACGAAGGATTCTGGCTCGCTCCACAGACAGGATAACGTTTACGATTCAAATCAGTAAAGCACAGCAAGTGTCATAAAAAAAGCTACTTAAGGATGGCAGGTGAAGCATCTGTTGGAAAAAGGCACCAAATGCCTTTTAGTGCAGTCGGAATTTTCGGCGTTTAGTTTTTGGAACTATGTCGATATATGCGATTTAGTGGGAGCAAAATATCCTGCGGCTCCCTTAGGATTAATAACAGTTGCGGCGCTTTTACCGCAGCAATGGGAGTTCAAATTAGTCGATGCCAATGCAGAACTTTTAAAAGATGAATACTTTGAGTGGGCTGATATTGTCTGCACCGGAGGTATGCTGCCTCAACAAAAAGGCATGTTTTCCGTAATCGATAAAGCTCATCAATACGGTTGTCCGGTTGTGCTCGGCGGTCCCGACCCTACATCTCAACCAAACTTATATCAATCTGCGGATTATTTGGTTCTTGGTGAAGGCGAGATTACTATACCAATGTTTATACAAGACTTGGAAAGAAGCTGCAAGAGCGGTGAATACAAGTCGGATGAAAAGGCCGATATGACCAAAGCGGTGGTTCCCAGGTTTGATTTGGTTCGATTTAGAGACTACATTCAGGTAGGGATACAGTATTCACGGGGATGCCCCTTTAATTGTGAGTTTTGTGATATTATTGAACTTTATGGCCGGCAACCCCGAACTAAAAATCCCGAACAAATAATCAAAGAACTCCAGGCGCTTTATAATCTGGGCTACAGGGGGCATATCGATTTTGTCGACGACAATTTTATCGGCAATAAAAAGAATATCAAAAAAGTCCTGTATTCTATAAAAGAATGGTCTGAAGTAAACCATTATCCCTTTTATTATTCGACTGAATCTTCTCTTAACTTAGCGGACGATGATAGTCTATTACGAATGATGAAAGCGGTGGATTTTAGATATGTTTTCATCGGTATTGAGTCCCCCGAAGATGAGGTTCTGAAATTCACCAACAAGAGAATAAATATGAAAAAGCCTGTAGTAAAAGCGGTAAAAAAGATCTATTCCTATGGTATGATTGTCAATGCCGGTTTTATTATCGGTTTTGATAATGAGACTGACCAAACTGCTGAAAACATGATTAAATGTATTCACGATTCCGGGATATGTATGGCGATGCTGGGAATGCTTTACGCATTACCCAAAACCCAATTGTCAAGACGCTTGAAAAGAGAGGGGAGGTTAATTGAAGACGGTTCGACATTAAGATATATCGACACCGAAATAGACCAAATGACCACCGGCTTGAATTTTGTGACCACCAGATCCCGGTTAGAGGTTTTAAAGGACTATATCGAGGTTATAAGATATATCTATGATCCTGCGCACTATTTTACCAGAGTGACCTATACTGGTCTTAACCTTAGGCCAAACAATAAAAATAAACCAAGTGTCGGCACAATATCGCTGAAAGCGCGAGCGTTTTTAAAGCTTTGTCTAATGATCGGATTTACTAGAACCACTGGCAGACTGTATTGGAAAACGCTCATAACAGTCGCTTTTAAGAACATCAAGGCGGTTGAAGCTGCCGTCAATCTATCGGCGATGTTTATACATTTCACTAAGATGTCTAAATTCATTATCGATTATGCCAACAAAGAGATTAGAAGTATCGAGAGCATTGGCGATGAAAGACACTATCAAAAAATGTTGCAAGAAGATAGAAATGCCTATACGCATAAAGAATCAGGCGAATCTTTAACAAATATCTAACGATCCAGTCTATCGGCGCCAATTTACATTTTTCAGACGATTACCATATAGTCATTCCATCGCAGCCGGAATCCCTCAGCTAAAGAAGGATTATGGCTTCCCGCCACCGTGGGCGTCCGGAATGAAACTCCTGATAAGTAACGTTCTCATTTAAAACAAATCGATTTAAAGAGTGTCTAATACTTGATATGAGGTAGATGATTATATTTCTCAATTGCATAAAGCGATGGGCGTTTCCGATGCGTAACCGCTCATTATACATAGTGGCAGCGCTTATCTTCGCCGCTTTAACACCCTTAGGACGCCGAGAAGCGGCGGCGCAATTTTTCGGGCGCAACAAGGTGCAGTACGAGTATCTCAAGTGGGAATACATCCAGACTCCCCATTTCGATATTTATTTCAATGAAGGCGGGCTGGAGATTGCTGAATTCACTGCCAGGGAGGCGGAGAAAGCGTATAGTTTCATTTCCGACGATTTCCGCTGGCGGATGAATGAGGAGGACCGGCTCTCAATTATCACCTACAAGTCCCATAATGAGTTTGAGCAGACCAATGTCACTTCCGGACTGCTGGAGGAGGGAGTCGGCGGATTCACCGAAAGCTTCAAGAACCGGGTGGTAGTTCCCTACGAAGGCTCCTGGGAAGACTACCGCCATGTCATCCATCACGAACTCACTCACGCGGCTTCATTCTGGATGCTTTACGGCAGCGGATTGATGTCGGTGGTGCAGGGCGTTTCCCGAACCCGCCTGCCGTTGTGGTTTTTCGAGGGGCTGGCGGAGTACGAATCACGATTCGGGATGGACACCGAATCGGATATGTATATCAGGGACTTTGTGGTCAACAGCCGCCTGCCTAACCTCGAACAACTCGATTACTACGGATTCTTAGGCGCCTATAAGTGCGGTCAGTCGGTGATGCATTTCATCTCCCAAACCTACGGGGAAAAGAAAATCGGGGAATTGATGCACAGAGTGAAGAACTCCCGCGACGCCAACCACGCTTTTAAAAACGCGCTGGGATTTGAATGGAAGGAACTTAACCGTAAGTGGCATAATTTCATTAACAAACGGCATTGGCCCACCGGTGCGGTAACCCAGCAGCCGGTCGATTTCGCGGAAAAAATCACCGACCATAAAGAAGAGGAAATCAACTACTACGACATCTCACCCGCCGTCTCCCCCCGCGGAGATATGCTCTGTTATATCTCCAACCGCAGCGATTATTTCGACATCCACCTCTATTCACTGGTAAAGAAAAAACGAATCAGGAGGCTGGTGTCCGGGGAGCGCACCAAGTCCTTCGAAGAGCTTCATGTTGTCCGTCCCGGCATCTCCTGGTCGCCCGACTCGAAAAATATCGTCTTCGCCTCCAAAGCCGGCGGCAGGGATGCGGTCAGTATCGTGGATGTCGAGACCGGTAAGATAAAGCGCACCATATCCTTCGATTTGGACGGGATGTTCTCCCCCGCCTGGAATCCGGTCTATCCCGAAATCGCCTTTGTGGGGATAAAAAACGGACAGAGCGATATTTGTATCGTAGATTTGAAGAGTGGCGAAATGTCCCAATCCACCGATGATGTTTTTTCCGACCTCTCGCCCTCCTGGTCGCCGGACGGAGAGCGGCTCGTTTTCAGTTCAGACCGAGCCGGCCACCTAAATCCTGAATGGCTGCCTGAAGCCTATGACCTGTCGGACTTAGATTACCAGAACCACGACATCTACATCGCCCATCGAAACCATAATTGGCGGATTGAACGAGTGACTCAAACCCCGGACGACATCGAAAAAACCCCGGTCTTCCTCGGCGATTCCAGTCTGGTCTATTCCGCCGATGCTAACGGAATTTTCAATCTCTACTATCTGAACTTGACTACCGGAGAAAACCGCCCTCTCACCAACGTAGTGACCGGCTGCCTTCAGCCTTCGGTCTCCCAGGATGGCGACAAGCTGGCTTTCGTATCCCTTTTTAACCTGGGATATGATGTTTACCTTCTGACCGACCCCTTGGAACACCGTCCGGAGCGCGCATTGGAATTGACCCCGCTGAAAAAAGAGCTGCTGGCGCGCCCAAAACCGGAAGTTCCCGAAGAGTTCAGGGGGACGGTGATGACTTCTATCGACGAGTCCGGCCGCCGGCCCTACCGCCACTATGTTTTCGATTTCAGCCAGCAGGAAGAGGAACCTGCGGCAGTAGAAGAAATCCCCGACACCGCCTCCTTCAAGGATGAAGAAGGAGATTATGTGGTCAACAAGTATAAGTTGAAAATGACCACGGATTATGTTTTCGCCTCGGCGTATTTTTCCTCCATCTGGGGCGCGCGAGGCGTGGCGCTGGCGCATTTCTCCGACATCCTGGGAAATCATAATTTCTACTTTATGACCGACCTCCAGAACCGCTTGGAAATCAGCAATTACCTCTTGGGTTATCAATACCTCCCATATCGGGTCGATTTCGAAATAGATTTCTATCATTTTGTGTATTATTTCAGCACTTACAGCTATTTCCGGCGGGAATATTTTCGGGATCGTGACTATGGTGTTTCGGCTTCAGCCTCCTATCCTTTTTCCAAGTTTAACCGCCTGGAGCTGAACACTGACTATATCGCCATCGACCGCGGCTGGTGGGACCGCGATTTTGAGGAATACGAAGTTTACGAACGGCGTCGCCTGTTAATTCCGGAATTAGCCTATGTGCACGATAATTCTGTGGGGCGGTATTTCGGACCGATGAACGGGAGGAGAATGCGGCTGAGTGTGCTCTGGAGTCCCGACCTCTACCCCAATCAGGACGAGTATTCCTCCAAAAGGGGAGTGGAATTTACCTCTGTCATCGGCGATTACCGGCGTTACTACAAAGCGGGATACGATTACAGCTTTGCCTTACGCGTGTCGGGAGGAGCCTCCTATGGAAAACAGCCCCAGCGCTTTTTCCTGGGAGGTGTCTCAAACTGGATAAACCGGCCCTATTACATCGATTTGAAGGAATCCGACATTGAAGATATCTATATCGCCAGGTTTGTTACCCCCTTGCGGGGCGCCGATTTATACGAACGAATCGGCGACAGGTTTTTCCTCACAAATATGGAGTTCAGATTCCCTTTCATACAATATCTGATATTTGGCTGGCCCGTTCCCTATCCCTTCATCAATGTGCGCGGAGCAATGTTTTCGGATTTCGGCGCCGCCTGGGAAGGGGATGATTTTAAATTCACAGCGAAAGACCAGTACAACGACCGCCGACTCTATTCCCCGGTTTGGGGCTTTGGTATGGGAATCCGCTTCCCCTTCCCCTTCATCGGCTGGCCCACAATGTGGGATGTGGCCTGGAAATCGGATTTGAAGGCTGTGTCCAAACCCAGATTCTACCTCTCGCTGGGGTATGAGTTCTAAAACTGACAGACTTGGCGATGAAGAATAAATTCCTCTCCGACGCGGGCAGGCTTGTCTATGATATTGGCGGAGTCACCCTGCTCCTGATCGGGATTCTAACTAACTTTCGCTATCTTTATAAAGACCGCAGGCTCTTTTTTGAGCAGGCGGTGAAACTGGTCTTCAATTCCCTCTGGCTGGTGGTGATGGTGGGATTTTTTTCCGGAGCCGTCTCCGCCTGGCAGGCGAATTACCAGTTCTCGGATTATCTTCCGCAACGCTATCTCGGGTATGCGGTCTATAAAGCGGTGGTGATAGAGCTGGCTCCGGTGCTCACAGGCTTGGTGATTGCGGGCAGGGTGTCGGCTTCAATCGCCGCCGAACTGGGGTCGATGAAGGTCACGGAACAGATTGACGCTTTGGAATCTTTGGCTATCAATCCCGTCCGTTTCCTGGCGCTGCCCCGGTTCACCGCCATTACTTTCCTGATGCCGGCGCTCACTATTTTCGCCGCTTTTGTGGCGGTGTTAGGCGGAGCGCTGGTGGCGCAGCTTTTTATGAAGATACCCTTTTATAAGTTTTTCATTGAAATCCCCACGCACTTTAAAATATACGATATCTTCGCCAGTTTCAGTAAATCTTTGGTATTCGGCGCCATTACCTCATTGATGGGATGCTACATCGGGATGAACACCAGCGGCGGCGCGGAGGGTGTTGGTAAAGCCACCATCCTCGCTTTCGTCTGGTCCTCGACGCTGATACTGATGAGCGATTACATTCTCGCGACAATGCTGTTTTAGCAGAATCCGTGCAGTCTGTGAGGAAGAAATAAATCTAATGATTGAAATCGTCGATTTGCATAAGAGTTTCAACCACCTCCCGGTGTTTCAGGGATTGAACCTAAAGGTTACAAAGGGCGAGGCGCTGACTATAATCGGACGGTCGGGATGCGGCAAATCGGTGCTGTTAAAGCATATCCTGGGACTGATAAAACCCGATAGCGGACGGGTGATAATCGACGGGGAGGACATCACAGATATGGATTACCGCAGCCTGGCGCGGATTCGCCGCAAATTCGGCATCCTTTTCCAGAGCGCGGCTTTGTTCGATTCGATGTCGGTGCGGGAGAATATCGGGCTTCCGCTGGTGGAGCACAGCGCTTATTCACCCGCGGAGATTGACCGCCGCATCCGGAACGCAATGAATATGGTCGATTTGCCGCCTTCAGCCATCGACGCAATGCCGTCGGAGCTTTCCGGCGGAATGAGGAAACGCGTGGGTTTGGCTCGAGTCCTTATCTACGAGCCTCAGTATATGCTTTACGATGAACCCACCACCGGCCTCGACCCCATAATGGCGGACATCATCAATAATCTGATCTTGAGCCTGAAGCGAAAGTTGTCGGTAACCTCCGTAATCGTTACTCACGAAATAACCAGCGCTTACAAGGTATCCGACCGCATTGTGATGCTTCATAACGGCAAAATCATCTTTTCCGGCGCTCCGGATGAGACCAGGAAAACCACCGACCCTGTGGTCAAGCAGTTTATCGAAGGCAGCGCTGAAGGACCCATCCAACCGGTTCATCAAAATAT
>CAYQZD010000108.1:0-12490 GCA_964421875.1 uncultured bacterium | reverse complement strand
CGGAGAAGAGGGATTCTGGCTTGCTTCGCAGCCAGAATGACGAATATGCTTCATAGCAGTAAAGTGTTGCACCCTTACAAAAACAAAATTGCCGTTTAAGTTAGCGCTTATACCCTTAAACCCTTTTTCCAAAGAGGAAAATAATAGAGTATTTGCTATTTACAATAGATTTACTGGCTTGATTCCACTCTTTTCTAAAGGGGGATTAGGGGGGATTATTGTTAACAAACATAAATACAATTACATAATTATTTGAGAACTATTGTTCAATTGAACGCCCCTATAATAAATCGCATCAACTCCAAATCGGACATCCAGTTAGTTCCGCATGTAGGGCGGATCATTCAGACCCGCCAGACCGAAAACTTGAACTAGTGTGTCGGCTTTGAATAAGCCGACCTGATATTATTCCTTAGTGTCGCAGAGTCCCCGCACTCTGCGACCGGGAAACGGTAAACAATGCTGCAGACTGCGGGGAATCTGCAGCACATAAACAGGATACTTATCAACCAGGAAAGAAATAAGATTTGAAATATGAATAAAATCGATATTGAGAGAACGACCGAACTGTTCCGCGATAGCGGTTTCAATTGAGCCGAATCCCTGCTTCTCTCGGCGGGGGAAGCGTTCGACATCGCATCGCCTCTAATCCCGGCGATAGCCGCGCCAATGGGCGCGGGAATAGCCCGCCGGGGGGAAATGTGCGGCATCGTCACCGGAGCAGCGATGGTCATCGGCCTGGCGCAAGGGCGCCGCACGCCTGAAGACGACAGAGAAACCGCCTACGGCGCGGCAGACCGGTTCCTGGAGCGGTTCACGGAAATCAAAGGAACGGCAATGTGCCGCGAACTCACCGAAGCTAATTTTAAAACTCCCGAAGGGCAGGCCGCTTTCTATGATAGAATCCAAGAGGAAACCTGCATCCCTCTGCTGAGGCGCGCGGTGGAAATCTTGAACGAAATATTCAAAGAAATTGAAACTTCTCCTGGCAAATAGCGAGGGCGTCACCTACGAACACCCTGACCTGCAAGCCGCCGCCTGGAACGGCCAAGACTGGGTTCGCCCCGGACGGAAGGATATGATGCCCCTCCCCTCCGGCAGTAAGCTCTTCACACTGCCGGGGAGGCTCCCGGTCGGTTTCGACCAGGAGTCCGGGGAATTCGTCGAGGTTGAACTGTTCGACGCCGGGGAGGGGGAGTTCCAGCCCTGGGCGGTGTCGGCCTTTATGCCTCCAGCGTATATGAGGCTGCTTTTACCGGCATACTCCCGGACGGAAAATTCCATCCCACTTACGCAATGGGCTTACACCGCTGTCGCCGCCTCGCCCAAGGCTATCTACGCCGCCGGAATGCGGGTGGACCCTTCGGACAGGTGGAATCCAGACAATTTCGACGACCGAGACTTGACACAAAAAGTCGAAGCGTGCCTGGCGCATGACCCCGATAACCGCCTGCTGAAACACATCTCCCACTGCGCCGCCCGCTACCACTGTTTCGCCGCAAAGAACTATTTTATGGGGCGGTGGGAAGCGGGTTTGCCGGTGGCGAGGAAATGCAACGCCTCCTGCCTGGGATGCCTATCGCTTCAGACCGGCGAAACCCCCAGTTCTCACCAGCGCATCGACTTCACTCCCACCCCGGAGGAAATCGCCGACACCGCCCTCCCTCACCTGGAACGGGGCGAGGACCCGATGGTCAGCTTCGGCCAGGGCTGCGAGGGTGAACCACTCACCGAATGGGAACTCATCGCGGAGGCAGTCAAGCTCATCCGCTCCCGCACCTCCCGCGGCACTATCCACCTCAACACCAACGGCAGCCTCCCGCAAGCCGTTAAACCGCTGGCTGAAGCCGGACTGGATTCGGTCCGCGTATCGCTGAACAGCGCGCGGAAGGAAAATTACGAGCGGTATTTCCGCCCTGAGGGATACATCGCCGAGGATGTCTTCGATTTTATTCGCGAAGCTGAGAAAAACGGGCTTTTCGTGCATATTAACCTACTGGTTTTCCCCGGCGTGAGCGACACTACGCCGGAAATCGAAGCCTTCAACCGCCTTAGGCGGGAAACCGGCTTCGACCTGGTGCAGTTGAAAAACCTGAACATCGACCCGGATTTCTATCTTAAAGCGATGAAGGTGGGCGCTCCCCCTCTGGGGATGCGGCGGATGGCGGAAATTTTAAAGCGGGATAATCCCGGGCTCCGCTTCGGATATTTCAACCTTCAGCGGGAACGGTTCAACCCGGAAACGGCGAAACGATGAGCGCAGAAGGAGACCGAATATCGCTGCCGGGAGCCAGCGCCCCGCCGGACATCTCCCACACTCCGGCCGACGATAGCCGGAAAATCGTGGGGGAGACCTCGCTCAACCGCTCCATCCTGAGGCTGGCGCTGCCCACGATGGCGGGCTGGTATCTGCAGATGATGTTCAACATCATCGACGCCTTCTGGGTGGGGAAATTAGGTCCGGCGGCGCTGGCGGCGGTGGGAGCCAGCACCTTTGCCCTCTGGACTGTTTACACTTCGGCGGAAATCTTCTCCACCGGCTCTTCCGCAATAATAGCCCGGCGGGTGGGGGAGAATAATTTCGCCGCGGCAACCGAGTTCACGGGGCGGATGCTGTTGGTGGTGGCAGCCGGGGCGGCGATAGTGGGAGCGCTGGGGCTACTGACGGTGGAAACCCTCTACGATTTCATCAACCTCTCCCCTCAAGCCACCCGTTACGGCGTCGATTACCTCACCATCATCCTCTGCGGAGCCGTTTTCATCTTTATGGCGGTCTGGGGCGAAGCGGTGTTTCACGCCAACGGGGACGCTAAAACCCCAATGAAAATTTTAGCTTCGGCGCTGGCGTTGAACGCGATAATTACCCCGGCATTGATTTTCGGCTGGGGACCCTTCCCCCGCCTGGAAGTTGCAGGCGCGGCGGCGGGGACTGTGTTCAGCCAGTTCATCGCAGTGGCGGTGGGATTAGCGGTGATGGCGCGGCGGGGGCTGCTGCCCAAATCGCTCCGGAAGTATCTCCCCTCGAAAACCTACGCCCTGCAGGCGGTGAAAATCGGCGCCCCCACTTCTTTCACCGGCTTCGTCTTCTGCCTGGTGTTCATCTACATCTCCCGCCTCGCCTCGGAATTCGGAGACGAGCCGCTGGCGGCGCTGGCGGTAGGGCACCGCCTGGAAGAATTCGCCTGGGTGATCAATTCCGGGCTCTATATAGCAGTGGTGACAGTGGTCGGCCAATTCCTGGGGATGAAGGACTCCAAATCCGCGGTGAAGGCGGGCTGGCGCAGTCTTTGGTTCGGTACCGCTGCGACCGCCGCAGTGGCGGTGGTGTTCTTTTTCGCCGGGCGATACCTGATAATGCCCTTCAGCGACGACCCTAAGGTCCTGGAGCTGGGCGCGAAATACCTGCGCATCAACGCTCCGGCGCTGGTGTTCATGGCGCCGGGGATAATCCTGACCGGCGCGCTGGCGGGAGCGGGATATACCCTCGTTCCAATGCTGGTGACTGTCCCCATCATCGCCCTGCGCATCCCCTTCGCCCTGCTGTTCGCGGAGGATTTGGGGATGGAGGCGACGGGTATTTATTATGCGTTAGCTCTGGCGTATGTTCTGCGGGGAACAGCGATGCTGATACTATACACCCGGGTGAAATGGTGGCGGAAGAAGGTGTGAAGTGTATTATAAACCGATTTTATTATTTTCAGCAAAATCTCTTGCAAAGTAAAGAATTTCCCCTATATTATATGCGTAAACTAATATTGGTAGGAAAAAACACATCCAATTTGAATCAGCAGACATGATAGTCATTCCGGCGCAGCCGGAATCCCTCCGGAAAAGAAGGATTCTGGCATGCTTTCGAGGCCAGAATGACGTAAAAACTCAAAATCGATCAACTTCAAAATAAGACCGATAATATCAAGGCACGACAAGCATACCATTCCCAAGCCGGCTATGGCATCCTCACCGCTCTGTTGGCGCTGCTGGTAGCGGCGCTAATCCTGCTGGAGTTTGGCACCGACTTCCTGGAGCGGATGGGGGGCCGGATGATGCGCTGGAACAACCACCGCCGCCCTCAAGCCGGGCGGACCTGGGAATTCCAAGCCGCCAGCGCCGCGGCGATGCAAAAGCTGGAGCAATTGGTGGCGGACCGGGAGGAAATCCGCCGCGAACTGCGCACCCGTGAAGACCTCGTCCGCCTCAGAGAACAGCTCGCCGGGGGAAAAATCCTCACCCTATCCCGAGAAAAATTCCTCGACCTTTATCAAAACCTCCCCCCGATTTACGCCCGCATCTTCGGCTCCCCGGCAAAGCTGGTAGAGTATACCGTAATGAGGGGCTGGAACCGAGTGGCGATGGGGGGAGTGGAGGATTATGTCGATGTTTATTACGTGAACTCCGACAACCTGACGCTGGCGCGGGTCAGGCTTGACCGGGAATTTTTTGCCGGATTGGAACGGTGGGGGAGCGAAATCCAGGGACCCTTAGACCTCCACCCCGACTTTGACGGCAGGACCTTCGAGGCTTGGCGATTCGCCGCGGCGCTTGCCGCGCTGGAGAGTGGCTGGGAATCCCTCCCCGGAGGCGGGGAATTGCTGAAAAATGCCGACGCGCTGGTGAGGGTTGGCGTCTCCCAACGCTGGTCGGACCGGATGGTGGATATGGGTTTCCAATTCACCGGCGGAAGAACCTTGATTTATCCCGTGGAGGACACCTTCGCGATGGAGATTCTCAACGAGTTGTGGGAACAACAGCCCGGAACCTCGCCCAGAATAACTCGCTCCGGCGCGGAACCTTGATTTTAAATTATGACGGAGGCAGACTCGCGGGGTACGATGCGTAATTGACATATATACAAATAGATAAATATATTACAGTCGGAAAAATAAATTATATATATTCATAAAACTAATATTATCAATAACATAAACGGATAAATTATATTATATGCAATAATGTGCATATATGTATGAATAAAAGTAAAAGCGCGGCTTTATAATTCTGCCATACTCAAAAAATTAAACTAATCAAAACCATATTCGCTCTGGCGGTTTTATCCGCCGTTATAATCGCCGCGGGGCTGCTGCTATTGTTGTATTTGCTAGCGGGGAGCGTGCCCCAGGCGCCGGACTCGCTGGACCAACTGGTGAATGCGCCTCCCACGCTGATTTACGATGCGGAGGGGAGGGTGTTGTACACCCTCGGCGGGCGGGATATGACCACCATCGACCGGATTTCGCCACACTTCCGCCAAGCCATCATCGCCGCCGAGGATAAAAACTTCTACCGCCACCATGGCTTGGATAAGTTCGCGATTATACGCTCGGTTATTAGGGGAGTAACCGGTAAGCGGCGCATCGCCGGAGGATCAACCATCACCCAGCAGTTGGCGAAGAACCTGTTTTTCACCTTCGAGCGGGACGTGATGCGTAAACTGAAGGAGATGCTGGCGGCAGCGCAGATTGAAGCTACATTTTCCAAAGAGGAAATCCTGGAGGCTTATTGCAACCAGATTCCCTTCGGTTCCCGCGCTTACGGTATAGAGCGCGCCGCCCGCACCTATTTCGGAATTTCCGCCGCGGAATTGACACTGGCGCAAGCAGCGCTCTTAGCGGGACTGCCCAACTCCCCCTCGCGCTATAATCCCTTAGTCCACCCCTACCGGGCTAAAGCCCGGCAGAGAACGATTCTGAGGCTGATGCGGAGGCATGGCTTCATCGACGATGAACAATTCGCACAAGCTGAAGCGGAATCGCTGCAGTTCCGCCCTTCCCGCGAAGCGCAAGGGGGAAGCTGGTATATCGACCGGGTTATAGAGCGATGCGAAGCGAAATTCGGCGGGGAGGCGGTGTATTTCGGGGGTCTGAAGATTTTCACCACGCTGGACCCGGCGATGCAGTCCGCTGCGGAAGCGGCGGTGTCAGCGGGGCTGGAGGAGTTGCGCCAGCGGTTAGGCTCGGACAGCGTTCAAGCCGCTTTAATCGCGGTTTCACCCCTCAGCGGCGCGGTCAAGGCTCACATCGGAGGCGACGACTACCGCAGCAGCCCCTACGACCGCGCGGTTACCGCCGGCAGGCTGCCCGGCTCCGGATTCAAGCCCTTCCTCTATCACACCGCATTAAGCAACCTCAAAATGAATCCGGCTTCGCTGGTACTGGACTCAGCGGTGACCATCCCCATCAGAGGTTCCAGCGACTGGTCCCCTCCCAATTACAGCCGCACTTACCGGGGACCGGTGATACTGAAATACGCCCTGGCGCACTCCATAAACACCGTCGCCGCCCGGCTGGTGAGGGAAACCGGTCCCGAAGAGGTGGTTGAAACCGCCCGCCGTTTCGGAGTGAAAAGCCCGCTCAATCCCGTCCCCAGCATCGCTCTGGGGACTTCAGATGTCTCCCCCATAGAGATGGCGGCGGGCTTCTCAGTTATCGCTTCGGGAGGGATGTATTACGAACCCTACTTCATCGAGAGAATCGAATCCCCCGGCGGAGAAACCCTTTACGAACATTTCGTCACCGGCAAACGGGTGGCGGACCCGGACCTTATCTACCTCCTAATCGATATGATGAAGGAGGTGATGCAGAGCGGCACCGCGGTGAGGACGCGATGGTCAGGCTTCACCCGCCCCGCCTGCGGAAAAACCGGCACCACCGACGACCACCGCGATAGCTGGTTCACCGGCTTCACCCCCAACCTCAGCGCCTCGGTCTGGATAGGATTCGACCAGCGTAAACTGCTGCTGGACACCAAGGGCTGGGGAATAACCGGCTCCGACGGCGCCTTACCCCTCTGGATTGAATTTATGAAAGCGGCGACCGAGGGGGAGCCTCCCCGGGACTTCCCCATCCCGCCAGGCATAAAGTTCGACACCGTAGGTATTTACAGCGGTATCCCGGCGGATTCGGGGGAGGTTATGTCGGTGGCGCTGCCCCTGGAAACGGTATTGCCGGATACTATCCGCTTCGCTATCGCCGATTGAAACCGATAACCGATGACAGAAAACTGAGGACTGAGAACCGAAAACAGATAACAGATTTCCCCCCTTTTCTAAAGGGGGGCAGGGGGGATTATTATTGACTAATATAAATACAATTACTATCGTGTCGCCGGGTCTCCGCACCCTGCGCCATATACCAATAAAACAATGAGATAATGTCTGCTGCGGAGAGTCTAAAGCGCATAGCAGGGGCTTGATTCATCAAGTCCGGCGCGCAGCCTAAGAACGAATACAATCGACCAATGACCATCGCCCGTTGGACATATTATTTTCTGCCCCGGCTGATATTGGGGACTATTTTCGCGTTGTTCATCTCCTACGCCGCGCTCTCCTTCTACAACCAGGTTTTAATGAACGGCCGGGGGGGTCAAGCCTTCGAGCTGATGATATTCACCACCCTCATCAGTCTTGCCGGAGCCTGGATAATGTGGACTGCAGCGGGACGGGCGCAGCTTCGATATTTCCTGACCAGAGCCGACATCGCCGCCTCAGAGCGGGACTACTTCAGGGGGCTCAATTATTACCGTAAAGCCCGGGCGATTCTGAAATCCTCGCACTTCCCTCCCGATCCCGCCCGCCCTGAAGCCCTGCTGTTCCTGACCAATTATGCCGAGTTCCTCAGCGCCGCGGGGGAAAACGACCGGGAAGCTTTAGAAGTATATCACGCCTATCTGGAACATAATCCGGCGGACAAGGCTTTCGCGGGAAGCGTAATCCCGTTGGTTATGACCTCGGAGGAAATCGACGCCGCCCAGCTTCGGCTGCTCGCACGTTTAACCATGCTCGCTCCGGATAACACCGATTTCGCCGACTTCACCGCGGCTCAATACCTGAACCTCGAAATTTACAACGCGGAAGCCCAGGAAATTTTGCTTCAAGCGGTGCGCCGGGGAAGCGCTCTTAAGGAACGCAGTCTGAAATTCCTGCTGCCGCGGATGCTGGAGGCTGACCGCCGCGACCCCCGGGCGCTGGAGGTTTACCTCGAAGCCTATCGCGCCGGAGTGGAGCATCGTGAACTTAAATCCACGCTGGGGCGCATCGCGGAAAACGCCCGCAGGGTGGAGGAACCCGGACCCTTGACCAAACTTGTGGTCAGCGTCTTCGAAGCGCTGAAACCGGAGGAACGGGAAGAAATTTCCGCCGCTATCAGACTGGGAAAACCTGTCGAAACCGAAGCGCCGCCGGAAACGGAATTGATCCCTGAGCCTGAGCTTCAATCCGAAACCGAAGCCGAGTCCGAATACGAATACAGCGCCGCCGACTTCGCGCCTTACCGCGCCCGGCTGGATTTTGTTGGAAAGCTGTTCAAAGGGATACAGAACTTTATCGCGGCGGTGATAGAACTGATTTGGAGCGGCTGCTGCGCCCTGGTGGAACTGCTGGCAAAGCAATGGGGATTGGTGCGATGGGTCATCGTGGGTGGTGTCGCCCTGGGAGCGGTGATAGGGTTGGCGGGGATAATCGGTCATCTGGGAGGACCGCCGGCCTCGGAGGAAATCTCCCTCAAGGTGGTGTCGGAACAGCCCTTCACCATACAGGTGGCGGCTTTCCGGGAGCGTGAGCGGGCGGAAAGGGTGATACAGGAGCTGGCCCGGGCGGGGGAAAATGCTTACCTGGTGTCCACCGCCGGGGAATCGTCGATATGGCATCAGGTCCGCCTCGGACACTTCGACACTTCCGCTGAAGCCAAAACCGCGGCGGAAAACCTGGTCAAGCGAAAGATAATCACGGGATATTTCATCGCTAATTTTCAAGCGGGAACCTATATTGAATAAGCGATTCGACTGTTTGGGCGTGGGGATTTGCCCTTTGGACAGGATATTGCTGCTGGAAAAATACCCCGGCGCTAATGAAAAGACCGAAGCTGTCGCCTCCCGCACCTGCGGCGGAGGCCCGGTGCCCAACGCCATCTACACCCTGGCGAAATTGGGCAACCGCACCGCCTTCTGCGGTAAAGTGGGGGAAGACCTGGACGGGCTCTTCGTCATCAACGAACTCCGGGACGCCGGCGTGGAAACCTGCGGAATGACAGTGTCTCTGGGAGTACGCACCGCCGCCGCCCAAATCTGGGTGGAAAAGGGCACAGGCCGGCGCGCGGTAGTTTTGGACCGGACCGATATCTCCTCGCCCAAGGCTGAGACTATTCCCGAATACCTGCTGGAAAGCTGCCGTTTCCTGCTCTTGGACGGACGCGGGGGCGATACCCCCATCACCCTGGCGGAAATCGCCCGCTACTCCGAAGCCAAAGTGGTGCTGGATTTGGGCAGTATGCGAGGCAATCTGGATAAACTGTTTTCCGTCGCCGATGTAATTATCGCCTCGGAAGATTTTTCCCGCGCCTACAATCCCTCGGGTACGCCGGAGGATACCGCCCGTAAGCTCTACGAGTCCGGACTGGAAACCGTGGTGGTGACTATGGGGGAGAAAGGCTGCGTCTGGAAGGACGCCGGAGGTGAGGGGGTGGTTCCCGCTTATAAAATTGAGGTTCTGGACACCACCGGGGCCGGCGATGTTTTCCACGGCGGTTTCGTTCACGGCCTTATCAAGGGCTGGAGCACTGAAAAATGCGCCCGCTTCGCCTCCGCAGCCGCCGCATTGAATTGCGCCGTCCTCGGAGGAAGGGGAGGAGTGGAATCTGAAGGGCAGGTGCTGGAGTTTTTGGAAGGATAAGACCTGTCAATGACAGCGACCTATCAACAGAAATCCATCTTTACAGGGGCGCATGGCTGCCCATTCTCCCCGAAAAAATCCCTCCTTATAACTCTGTTCCCGTAAAACCGCCCGGGCCTGCAAGTATGAGCTTCTAAGTACAAATCGACTTTTTTCACAATAAACTTGACAAATGTTCATTATTTTTGCATATTACCTAAGAGGGGGGTATTTAAAAATCCGGCAACGTCCCGGGAGAGTACTAGAGCTTTCGATTGCATTAGTGTGAAAGTGATAAAGTGTGAAAGTGCGAAAGTCCCACGCGGGGAGCCGCCCTTTTTCTCAGAATCGCTGATTAAGGCTGATTTTCACTTATTGCGCTGATGCAAGATCAATTAATATCCAGTGTTTTGTCACTCCCGCGGCCTGTGCGCCGCTCGGCATAATGCTGGAGTTCAGTAACTCACATAAATACAGAAAGATGGATTCCCACTTTCGCGGGAATGACATTTAGTTACTGTCGACTGCGGAGAGTTGACAGCACAATATAATACAAAAGAAAGCCCCCGATTCCGGGGGCTTTCTTAAACTCTAGGCTTGAGGCCTTAGACTTATTTCACCAGCAGCAGTTTCATCGTCTCCTGCGTTCCCGCCGCGCGCAGAGAGGCCAGATAAACACCGCTGGAAAGCTCAGTACCGTCGAACACCGCACTGTGCATTCCCGAAGACATCCACCCCTGCGCCAGAGTGACAACTTCACGGCCGCTGACATCGTAAACTGTCAATGAGACATTACCCGGGTTATCCAGTATGAAGCTGATTTCAGTCATTGGATTGAAAGGATTGGGGGAAACGGCAAGATTTGTGATTTTTGATTTGTGATTTGTGATATGCGATTTTTCATCGTCCCAGCCGTAACAAGCCCAGCCTTGATTGTGATTGGGCGCGCCCTCTCCTGCCAGCTTGGTGAAGGGGAAACTGTCGGTTATGACAATCGAATCCGGCAGAGTCATCACGTGCCCCTGGTAAGAGTAATTGCCCGGAGGCGCGGGTGCAGGGACGTTTTGCGAGAGCGTCCGCATAATGGTGGCGCCGGGAGGAATAACTAAACCGGTACGTTCAATCAACGGTCCGTAGGGAACTCCGTTGGGTAACAGGACCATAGTCCAAGCGTCGAAACTTACGGGGTCGGTGTTCAAGTTCTCAATAGTGGCATCCATAAAGAAACTTCCGCCTCCCGAAGGAATGACAATCGGCGGATTGTGGGGAGTTAAGGTGAGGGTGAGGCCGGTAGCCGGCCCCAGATCGCTAGCCCACCAGTTGACCAGATTAGCCCCGGCTGCAGCGCCCAGAACGTCGATATCTCCATCAAGGTCCATATCCGCAGCGTTCACGCACAACGCTCCGGAGTAAGCGGTGCGGATATCGTGCCGGGTGAAACTCTGATTACCGTCATTTTCGAACCAGGTTATCAAGTTAGCGCTATTCGCGGCAGCCAAGACATCTACATCCCGGTCCTGGTCAAGGTCGATAGCGAACACCGAGCGTGGGTAATCGTACATTGTGGCGATGTTATGCTGGATGAAATTCATATTCCCGTCGTTTTCGAACCAGGCGACGATATCGCCGGAGGCAGCGCCGGCGACCACATCCATATCGCCGTCGCTGTCCAGATCGATGGGCAGCGCCGACTGCGGCCCGTCAAAACCCACCGCTATATTGTGCGGAGTAAAATTCTGCTGGCCGTCATTCTCATACCAGGCGACTAAGTCGCCGGTATTGCCGCATCCCAGGACGTCGATATCGTTGTCGCCGTCCATATCCGCCGAAACGGCCCTCCAGGCTCCGTCCAGCGACTGCGTGACATAGTGTTCGGTGAACACCTGGCTGCCATTGTTTTCCCACCAGCGGATTTGGTCCGGAGTGCTGGCTGCGCCCAGAATGTCCACATCCCCGTCGCGGTCGATGTCGTCCGCATAGGCCGAGACCACCAGGTCGAAATTGCTGCTTACCACATGCTCGGTGAAGACCTGACTGCCATTGTTTTCAAACCAGCTGATTTTATCCACGGAGAAAGCGGCGGCGACGACATCCAAATCCCCGTCATTGTCCACATCGATGACATGGGCTGACCAGGCTCCGGAGAAATTGGCATTAATATCGCGCTGTGTGAAATTCATATTCCCGTCGTTTTCAAACCAGGCAACCACATCGGGAGTGCCGCTGGCGGTGCCGACCGCGTCCATATCCCCGTCCTGGTCGAGGTCAACGGGATAAACATGGTTGGCGTAGTCAAAACCGACGGCGATTGTGTTCTCTGTCCAGTTAATCTGACCCACCGCAATCGAAGCGGTAAAGAGAAGAATGATTAGAACGGAAGGAATCTTGAATCGGTTCATTTCGTAATCCTCCTAATGATACTATGGTGAAAAATTGACATTACCCTTGTGTTTACATATAAATCCTCAATTGCGGGCAATGATTACTATTTGTATAGAAATGACAATCACAATGTATACTAAAGCGCAATAAATACACTCCGAGCTTACATCGATTATTCTATATATTTTGTCACCAGTAAACTGTTTCTTCGGAGGTAATTAGGATGGCTATATATAAGTGAAAAACTAATAAAAAGTCAAGTTTTATGGAAGAATAGTTCCAATAACTTAAATTAAAAGCCCCCGATTCCGGGGGCTTTCTAAACTCGAGACTTGAGACTTCAAACTTACTTCACCAGCAGGAGTTTTTCAGTCATAATCTCTGCTCCCGCCTCCAGTCTTGCGAAATACACGCCGCTCGCCATCATCGACGCATCCCATAGGACCTGATGCGTTCCGGCGGGATAGA
>CAYQZD010000107.1:0-12592 GCA_964421875.1 uncultured bacterium | reverse complement strand
ACCGCGGAAGATATAAGACTATAAATAAATCAAAACATTTGGGAAACAGATCCTTCAAGAATGACTATATTATTTATCTTGATGATAAGTTAGCAGGTCAGCAGGAAACTAAAGCAGTCTATAATTATTTATTAGTATGACTTTAGTTTTCTGAAATCAGAAATATGTATGTATTTGTTTAATTGGAGTTTATATTCACAACGAATTAAACGAATTAAACGAATGTGAGAAGATATTTTTATAATTTATATGGATATAGATTTGTGAAAATTGCTCAACTCCACATCAGTAACATGTTATATTTATTAAATATAAGATTGCTTTACTTGGTTGGCAATGACGGGTGGTGGGTTGAAACCCACCCTACAACTTGCTTCACATCAGTAAAGAGTTTCATTGTTCAATTTGTTTTTCCGCTTCGAGCAGTTTTTCCGCCACTTTTAGCGCTGAGCGCGCCATTTTGTGGTTGGGGTCCAGGCGCAACGCCTGTTCCAGATAGCGCTTGGCTGCCTCCGCCTGCCGGCTTTTGAGATAGATTCCTCCCAGGCGGTAAAGCGCGGTGGGAGAATTGGGATTCAATTTCACCGTTTCTTCGAAATACTTCACCGCCTCGGCGTAATTGCCGCTGATTTCCAGCGCCATCGCCAGGTTTTGCGCGCGTTTCGCCTGTTCATTCAAATCCTGGCCATAGTATAATATACTGAGGCTGTCATAGGCGGAGACATCCTCATCGGATAATCCCCGGTCGAGCTGAGATTTTATGGTAGCGTAAAGCTCTACATTATCAGCATCATCGCGGTACTCATCCAGCGCCTTCTTCAACATTTCGGAATAGATACTCTTCAGGGTCGTTCTATGCTTGCAGGCGTTGCGGTAAGCTTCGATTGCCTTTTCGTTATTCTTCAGCGAGAGATATACGTTCCCGATGTTTCCGTAAACCGAGCCCGATTCCATCCCCGAGGAGAGCGCCTTTTCGAACATTGCCAGCGCAGTTTGGAAATCGCCGCTTTTAGCGTGCAACAGCCCCAGGTTGTTATAGACCAAATCCTTTTGGGGCGGGTCGAGCGCCAGCGCGCTTTCCAGCCATTTCACGGCCCGGGGGATATCCCCTCCGATGTAATACACCTGGGCGATATCGATATAGGCTTCGGCAAAGTTGGGTTTAGTCTCCACCGCTTTGACGAAACTTGCCAGCGCGCTCTGAATCTGCCCCGCTTTCATTTGAGCCCGCCCATACTGTGTAAGCATCGAAGCCACATCCTCCGCCTCGTCGGAAGATTGTTCCACTAAAAAGGGGAGACTACCCCCGAAAAGCAGTAAAAACAGAACAATCGACAGCGGCGCTAACAGCACTACCCATCCCCAGAGTGAAAAGTTTCTGGTGACTGTGACCGGCTCCTCTGCCTGAGCCTGTTTCCGTTTTTTCTTGGATTTTTTCATTTATCCATTATAATTGCTATTATCGTATTATCAGCAGGCGCTGTGCAGGACGAACATTACGGATTTTCCCGCCGCCTTCAGCCGGTTGTATTCCTTGACCGCTTGAGGGGTGGGGAGGATGATGATTTGAGTTCCCTTGCCGGTGAAGCGGTTGAAGATGAAATGGGTTCCCAAGGGCTGCTCGAATCCCTTGCCTCCCCTGCCGCGAAATCCGCTTCCCACCAGCAGGATGTCAACCTTATGTTTCAGAAAAAATTCCTTATCCCGCGGGCGGAAATGGTGTTTTTTATCCACCAGGTGAAAATATCCGTTGGGATAGATCAAGACATCGAAGAAGGGCAGGGGAATGCCTTTGTAAACGGTTAAACCGAAGGCGTAACGGGTAATGTTCTTTTTATGGTTGACGCCGTATGATATTGACAGTCCCAGCACCGCAGCTAAACCCATTATAATCATCACGCGCTTAATCAACTTGAACTGCGAAAGGTGGAGTATGAGCATTATCAGCAGGAACAGCCCCAAAGTCGATATTACCGAAGCGTCCCAATTCTCATGCGCCGTGAGCAGCGGGCTGACGAGTATCGAGGAGACAGCAAACGCGCCCGTCAAGAATAATGCGGATTGCGGGCTGCGGAGGTAATCCCGCAGGCGGCGCTGAGTGAATCCGCCCTTTTTCAGTTCAATTGACCCGTAGGTTTCTGTAATAAAAAGGATTATTATCAGACCACAGTAGACTCCAAGCGTGTCTTTGGCGGTGTCGCTGAGGTCGAAAACCCGGTCGGAGAGGAAATACTGAAAGGTCTCATCGAACAGCGAGATGAGTATCGCGGAGAAAAATGTTACCGTCATCATCCGCGCCAAAGGCATCCGCCGGGCGTTGAAAGCTCGGAAGGCGAAAAAGACATAGGCGCCATAGGCGAAGTAATGCCAGTTCTGCTGTAGGTCGAAAAAGGACATTCCCAGGTAGATGTCCATCGTTTGATGGGAGAGGAATATCAGCCCCAGAACGATGGCCAGCGCCCAAATTTTCCGCCGGGTGAGGTTCTTGGCCTGCCAGATTAATACCGCCGCAATCCCTATCGCCGCCAGCAGAAGGACATAGGGGACTCTTATACCGAATAAGGTGAACCCGAGGTGTGAGAAGAGGTGAAACATCCCTTGAAGATAGCGGGTAACCACGATGAAGGGAGTCATCACTATCAGTATGGTGAAGAGCGCATACTGGACTAAAGCCTCGGTTCCGGGATTTTTAAACAATCGCATAAGTTGAAATATACTAATTCGAAAGGGTAAATTCAAACTGGGGGGGTGAATTATTCACAGGAATGAACTCATTACGATAAGTCTTTATCGTTGTCACGTTTTCGCTTAGAAAAGCGCAAATACATATCTCAGAGGATAGAATTATTTGAATATTTCGAGGATAAATCGTAACTTGAATCCGATATTTACACATAACTAAAAAAACAATTCCCCACGAAAGGATTTGGCTGAATGGATTCGACCGGCGCGGCGCCTCCCACAAATTTCATCACGAGTATAATCGAAGAGGATATTAAACAGGGCAAGAATGACGGTAAGGTGGTGACCCGTTTCCCCCCGGAGCCTAACGGTTACCTGCATATCGGCCACGCCAAGGCGATATGCTTGAATTTCAGCCTCGCACGGGATTACGAGGGAAGGTGCCACCTCCGCTACGATGATACCAATCCGGTCAAAGAGGAGGAGGAGTATGTCGAATCTATCAAGAAAGACATCCGCTGGCTGGGATGGGAATGGGGAAAGCACGAGTACTTCGCCTCCGACTACTTCGAGCGGCTTTACGAATTAGCGGTTAAGCTCATCAAAGCGGGCAAAGCATATGTCTGCGACTTCAGCGCCGGCCAAATCCGCGAGACTCGCGGAACTTTGACACAGCCCGGCGCGGCAAGCCCTTACCGGAGCCGCTCCGTAAAGGAAAATCTCGACCTCTTCCGCCGGATGCGTGAGGGGGAATTTCCTGACGGAGCCAGAGTGCTTCGCGCCAAAATAGATATGGCGTCGGGCAACTTGAATATGCGCGACCCGGTGATGTACCGTATTCTTCACCGCATCCACCACCGCACCGGCGATAAGTGGTGTATCTATCCTACCTACGATTTCACTCACGGACAGTCCGATTCCATCGAAGGCATAACCCATTCGCTCTGTTCCCTCGAGTTCGAAGACCATCGTCCGTTGTATGACTGGTTTCTGGAACATCTGGAAATCCACCATCCCCAGCAAATTGAGTTTGCGCGGCTTAATCTGACTTACACTGTGATGAGCAAAAGGATGCTGCTGCAGTTAGTCCGCGAGGACCGGGTCAAGGGTTGGGACGATCCCCGTATGCCCACGCTTTCAGGGCTCCGGCGCCGGGGATACACTCCGGAGTCCATAAGGGATTTCTGCGATAGAATCGGAGTGGCTAAGCGGGACAGCACGGTGGATATCGCTTTTCTGGAGCATTGCCTTCGCGAGGATTTGAACCGGCGGGCTCCGCGGTTTATGGCAGTACTCAATCCCCTGAAAGTAGTAATTGATAACTATCCTGAGGACTTGACGGAGGAAATGGAGGCGGTCAATAATCCTGAAGACGCGTCTGCCGGGGTTCGGAAAGTCCCCTTCAGCCGGGAAATATACATCGAGCGTGACGACTTTATGGAAGATCCTCCGAAAAAATTTTACCGATTGTCTCCGGGTCGCGAAGTGCGCCTGCGGTACGCTTATTTTGTCAAATGTGTCGGAGTAGTGAAAGACCCGAACAGCGGCGATATCACTGAAGTCCGCTGTACCTACGACTCTGCAACCAGAGGGGGCGATTCCCCCGACAAGCGCAAGGTCAAAGCCACGCTTCACTGGATTTCAGCAGCGCACTCTGTCGATGCCGAAGTCCGGCTCTACGACCGGCTTTTTCTCAAGGAAAATCCCGCCGATGCGCCTCAGGGCGAAGATTGGAAGGACTGCATCAATCCCGACTCGCTGCAAATCCTGTTTCCCTGCAAGCTCGAACGCAACCTTAAGACAGTCAAACCGGGATTCCGGTGTCAATTCGAACGATTGGGCTATTTTTGCGTAGATTTCGATTCCACCGATGAAAGACTTGTCTTCAACCGAACTGTATCCCTGAAAGATCCCTGGGCTAAGATAAAGAAAACGGGAATTTGAGCGCTCGATAGATAGTCTGTATGAGTTCCCTAATTGAAGCATATTAATCTGCAACCATATTACAGGAACTCAAGTCTATTCAATAGTGAATAACGCCGATAATCAAAAAATATTGAATAAATTCGGAGTTTATTATGAAACACCGTATAATCTATTTGCCGCTGGTTTTATGCCTGCTCTTCACAATAGGATGTTGTAAAGTCTGCCATACGTCCGGCAAAATGGACTTGAAAAAGGAAAAAGCCGTTCTGTTTGAGGTGGATAGCGGCGCTAACGATATGTGCGCTGAAAAAGGGCATCTTCCCGTCCTGGAAATGTTGTTAGCGGATGACGCTATCTATTATCCCCATGAGAAGCAGCCTATATTTGGTAAAGAAGCAATCCTGGAATTCATTAAGTCCGGGGATATTAAATACAGGGTAAGGTGGCAGCCAAAGGAGGCTGATGTCGCCGAATCAGGCGATATGGGTTGGACCTGGGGCACCAGTCAGGTAACATTCGATGTGGGATTGGGCGACACTAAAACCTATCATTCCAAGTATGTCAATGTTTGGGTAAAGGATAAAAACGGTCAATGGAAACTGAAGTTGGATATCGCTAACCTCAATCCGGAAGATGAAGACGGGATGGAATAGTTGACGGTGGTTGGTGAAATATTGAAGTCGTGAAGTAATAGAATCATAATGTCGTGAAATAGTAGGGCGGATTCTTAATCCGCCAATCCGCATTATGTCAGGTCTTTTGCGCAGCGGAGATCTGACATCCTCCTCGTTCCCACGCTCTTGCGTGGGAATGCAGACTAAAAAGGGCGTTTCATAGAACGCCCTTTCCGTTAAATCCGATATAATACAGAGTACTATCCCTCCCTGAAAACGTTCCACAGTTTTCCGTAATCCCTGGCGGACGGTGTCAATTTCGTTTCTTTTTCAATCAAAATCGTTTTCCCGGATTGGCGCGCCTGTCGCACATCCCATTCGGAATACAGCCTTTTCCGGGGATATAGGACTTCTCCTTCCTCTTGTTTAGCCGGCGATTCCTTGATTAACTGCGCATCATCTCCGGTGCGGACTCCGGCGGCGTTCGCTTCATCGGTATCGAGGTGAAAATCGAGCCGGAAGGAAGAGTCCACCCGTATTAGAACTTCCCCGAATATCAAGGAGCGCCCTGCGCTGCGCACTCCCGCTTTCGCTCCCGGAATCACCGCCGCCCAGACTATATCCTTGTCCTGCACTCCGAATTCGCGGGCGTCAGCAGGTGTCATATGGATATGCCTCTGCGCCAGTATCACTCCCCCGTCTAATTCCACCGTTCCGGCGGGCCCGATAATGGTTATCCCCGGCGTCCCTTCGAGGTCGCCCGAATCCCTCACCGGCGGATCAAGTCCCAAAGGCACGGCATCGCTCATCGACAATTCCACCTGAGTGTGTTCCCGAAAGGGTCCTAGTATGCGCACACTTTCCAGCTTTCCCAGTGAAGTTGTCAGAGAAACCTTCTGCTCCGCGGAGAATTGCCCCCCTTGCGTCAAGTCACCCCGTTTCTCTAAAAATGCGCCTTCTCCGAACAGCGCCAGGAAATGGGCTTTGGAGGGATGCACATGCCGGGGGGAAACTCCGATAGGAATGGGTTTTAGCAATTTTTAGATACCTTTATTCAGAACAAGCCGGAATTAGAAAAGTATTTAAATATGTGTACAAAGTATAATAATCTTAAGTATTTATAATGGCGCTGAGAAGCGAGAGATACGGTCTTACTTAGAATACAGGGATTAAGTGACTTTTTCATCCGCCGTCTTTTGTTTCTTAGAAGTGATTATATAGGCATGTTTGATTTGCAAACCAAAAAAGTTACTGTCCTTGACCTCATAATTACCATGCTCCACTTTGATAGACCTGTGAATAGCGTCCAACGCTGGATTGCTCTTCTCAATAGGAACGATTCGGGATAAAGCGAGCAATTGTTGAGGTTCAAGATGCGATTTGAGACGGCCTATCAAGTGATTCAATGCTTGCTTATCGCCTTCCTCAAGCCACGGCGCGGATACAACCAGATCCCATTTGTTAGGAGAATCTTCTCTGAGAAAAAGTGCGAAGAGTTCAAACGAACCCTTTTCCTGAGAGATATCCCGTTCGAGGGAGATGAGTTTTTCCGCTAATTCAATCATAATACTTCCAAGAGAATCTTAGCTGAAACAATCATAATGCTGGCATTTTGTTTGGTTGCGCTTCCGACTGGTTTGTATCGAGCTTCAGGGTCCCATTTAGCTACTTCCGACCATTCGGCAAGATAATTGCGTTTAATCTTTTCCTCTACCCCGGATAAACTGAGCAATACATCTAAATTATGACTCTTTAGACTTTGTAAATTTTGGAATTCACTTCTTGTGGATGGATATCCATTCCATTTCAAAGTTCTACAGATTCTGGTTTTCAAAGCGATCTCAACAGAATACCCGCACAGATATATCGCGCCGTCATATCTTCTCGCTTTAAATAACACTGCTGAATCTTTGAGACGAGCTCTAGAGATTTTTCGTAATTCGGTTCTGCTTATCATATAGTGGCATTTTTAATTCGAAAATGGCGGCAGCGTCAATACGCGAGTCATTGTGTTTTCATCCTTCGTTGTGCGAGGTCGCGAAAGAGACCCTCGCATGAGGGTTTAATTTGTGTCGGCCGTCTGTATCTTGATTGTTAAGATTACCTCGCTTGGCAAAGATGCCATAATCGAAAAAATATACCGAATTCTATAATTAATGTCAAATTATAGCAATTTCAGACTATGAATTATTGACTATCTTGATACATGAATCAGGCGGACGAATCGGGTTTCGGTGGAAGACGTTTTATGATTTACGAGCAAGTCGAGGGCGCCGAATTCCAGCGCCCAGGTATCAGATAAATACGTTCCGAACATCATATTAAAATAGCCGTTATTTCCCCCGTAAGCGTTGCGGTAATTATCGTTTATCCCCATCAGATAGTCGGTGGCGAAGTACCATCCTCGCCACAGCGGTTTGTAGAATCCGAAGAACAAATCGATGTTGCCGTCATCGGCGTTTTCCAAAGGATTGTAGTTGATACCGCCGGAAATCGCAAATCTGCCGATACAGGGTTTCCAATACATCATTTTGCCTGCCGCGGCGTATAATCCTAATCCCTTGATGAAGTATCTGCCTTCATCGGTGGCGGGATTGGTTTTATACTCGCCCCACCCTTGAGTGTTTATCCCCAATAGCACCGCCGGATTAGTGGGGGTTTCGCAGCACAGGGAGTATTTAAATATGATTCCGGGAGATGAATTCCAGACTATAGAGCGATTGGACAGATAATGCCGGCCTCCGTAAGAAAAGCCGATTGACAGGCGGTGGATTAGTCCGAATTGGAGCATATACAGCATACTTCCCTCCGATAGAAAACGAAATTCGCTAATACTCTGCCCTTCGTGCAGCACTTTTGTCGAGGGTGTAGTTATCATCCAGTACATCTGCTCCTTTTTCAATACGGTGAAATCCGCGAGAGAAGTCCCGCTGTTCATCAGTATGAAGCCAGCGATAACGGAAAATAGAATACCCTTGGTTCTCATTTTTACTCAGAGATGGTTGGTTGTTTGCTTACTATTTAAGCATAGATTCGTCGTTTTTTCGAGCAATATCTATTCATCTTCGGAGGCGGGAGGCGATGACAAATACCCTCACAAGTGAATTCGACCGTTTCAATCAATCTAGTGCCGCAATCCCGCACCGGCTTTGATAATGCTAAATATAACATTACAAATTAAAAAATCAAATAAATATCCGATTAATCATCAGTTGACTCAGTTAATATTTTAAACCTGAAACACCTTGAATTTTTAATTCTATCCTCTTATATTAAGTTCAATTCGATTTTGTTTTCCCGGTTTCACTCTCTGGCGTAATAACGCGTATAATCTTCCCCTAGTCAACACACGGAAGGAATATCAATTGCCCGCAATTCGCGAAAGGTGGATTTCCCGTAATACCTTCATCATCGCCGCTATCGGCTCCGCCGTAGGATTAGGGAACGTTTGGCGTTTTCCCTATGTGGCTTATGAGAGCGGGGGTGGAGCTTTCCTCATTCCCTATTTCACGGCCCTTTTCACCGCCGGCATACCCCTGGTCATCCTGGAATTCGGTCTGGGGCAAAAGTACCAGGGCGCGGCTCCCTTAGCCTTGTTCCGCGCCAACCGCAAAACCGAATGGGTGGGCTGGTGGGCGCTGGGAGTCTGCGCTGTTATTGCGGTATATTACGCGGTCATTATGGCCTGGTGCTGTAATTATGTCTGGTTCTCCTTCGCTCAGAAATGGGGCAGCGACGCCG
Organism: uncultured bacterium; assembly: GCA_964421875.1. Classification (GTDB taxonomy): domain Bacteria; phylum Electryoneota; class Tariuqbacteria; order Tariuqbacterales; family Tariuqbacteraceae; genus CAYQZD01. Next base: position 3,629 of record CAYQZD010000107.1, on the reverse strand, counting down.
ACGGTTTCTTCTACCAACAATTCTTGGCTTTAACTCAAAGCCCCGGTGAACTGGGGAAAATCTCCTGGCCCATAGTGGGCGGCTTAGCGCTTACCTGGCTTATAATTTATGGGATTATCTGTAAAGGATTGGGCAGGGTAGGAAAGGTGGTGATGGTGACAGTGCCCCTTCCCGCGCTGTTGATGGTGATTCTTTTCGTCCGGGGCGTCACGCTGCCCGGCGCCCTTGAAGGTTTGCGGTATTATCTCACTCCGGACTTCGCCAAGCTGCTCCAGCCGGACATCTGGCTCGCCGCCTACGGTCAGGTTTTCTTCTCCGTCGGTTTGGGATGGGGAATATTGATAGCGTACGCCAGCTATCGAGCCCGGGAGGCGGAAATAAATAACAGCGCCTTTATTCTGGCACTTTCAGACTGCGGATTTTCCTTTTTCGCCGGATTCGCCGTATTCTCCACTCTGGGGTATCTGGCGTTCATCACTGGTAAACCCATCACCGAGGTGGCTACGGCCGGGTTCGGTCTCGCTTTTGTGGCTTATCCCACCGCCATTTCGGCGCTGCCCTTTCTGTCCGGATTGTTCGGGGTGATTTTTTTCCTGATGCTTCTCACGCTGGGCATCGATTCCGCATTCGCTATGGCGGAATCGGTTATCGCGGGCTTCATCGATAAATGGAACATAAGAAAGTCCTTCGTAGCCGCGGCTTTCTGCCTTGCAGGATTCCTCCTGGGATTGGCGCTCTCCACTCCCGGAGGATTTCATTGGCTCGACATCATCGACCACTGGGCAGGGCATTACGGCCTGGCGGCGGTGGGTTTGGCGGAATGTATCGCGGTAGGCTATTTCGTGGACATAAAGAGCTTCCTTAAAAAGATTAACGATAGCTCGGAGTTTAGAATCGGCGTCTGGTGGATTTGGATGATTCGTTTCGTCACTCCCGCAATCTTAGGATTGTCCATCATTCTGGATTTAGTTTCGGAATTCACCAGTCCATACGGTGGTTACCCCGCCTGGGCGCTGCTTACCGGGGGGTGGTTTCAGGTGGCGTTTTTGATTTCGCTGTCGTTGCTGCTTGCCAGGTTGAAATGGCGCAAGAAGACCGAGGTTAAGCCGGAAACCGCAGAGACTGAGGAATAGCTCGATTATTTGATATTCTTGAAAAATCCCATTATTTTTTACCATTCGCCTCATTTATTAACAAAACAGGTGCCGTTATGCCTTTATCCGCCTGGATTATGCTGTTTTTCGGTTGTATCGTCCTCTACGGAGGGCTTATCTGGTGTATCAAAATCGCTTTGACGAAAAAATCAGGGAAGATTGACAAAGGCTGAAGCTGAATTCCGGCTTTAAATAGGAACAACCGACACAGTTATTAGCGTTAATATCGGAAAAATCTACAGAGTATTGGTAATGAATGAGAATATCGTACTCGACCTTATTCTTAAAATAGAGAGATTTTCCCGCGTCGCTCTCACCGGCTCCATCAACAATGTGCTTTCAGCCGTTATCGACGAAGTCAATTCGCTGCCCCGGACGCCCGCCCAGGCGGGTTATTCGCTAGGATTGGGAGCGCCCGGCGAAACCTTCGACCAAGCCGCACCGCTTATGGGGGAACTGTGCACCGCACCCGGATGCATTGGTGTCCTTACCGCCGGCGATGAGAATAAGACTGTGGTGGTCCAAGGGAGCGAATCCCGTTTCTGGACTCCCTTCAATGTTTCCCTGGGGGACGATTTCGAGGAGGTTTACACTTTCGAATGCTACAAACCCTCCCCCATCGGCGAACTCTACACCGCCATTTTCGACATCGCGGCGCAAAACGCCGAATACCGGGGTTTAGCGGCGGTATCGATGTTTATGGAAATCGATTCCTTCTTCGGCTCGCTGATAAAAACCTCCCCCCTCAGAGGAAGCGTGGACGGAGGCAAAATCATCGACCCCGGTCTTTTCGAAAACTGGTTCGGGGTGGATAAAAAACCGGTTTACGACGGGCATACCGCTGTTTCGGTGGGAATCGGGCTGGATATGACCTTCGATGAACCCTTCCCTAAGAAGATGCTGGACCGGATATTCTATGTCCATCCCGCCAATATCGGGAAGTCCGACCGCATCCTCCATAACCACAGCTTCATCCTGCCGCCCGACCTGCTTCCGGAGGAAATCGACGACTACAACTCCGCTGTCGCCGCCGCCCTGAATCCTGAGAACGTCCTGGACATCAAGCATATCCTGGACAACACCACCCTGCGGAGGGGCTATATCGCGCTAAACTATGTCCGAAAAATTGGCGATTTGTGATTGAGTGGTGTCGGCGGGTTGTGGATTTATTGAATTGCGCGGAATAATTCTGTGCAGCAGAGTCCCCGCACTCTGCTGTGTCTCTATTAAGTCAGGTCTTCAGTGGAATAGAGACCTTGCTTTTTTTCGGGGGTATTGTGGATGTGATGGGATGGTTTTATGGAGGGTGAGTTATTACAGGATTTTACATTTAGCAAGAAGCAACAAATATTGGAAATAGTTGATATACTTTGGTTGTACTTTTAGTAGGGTGGGGAGTAGATCGTTTGTTAAACGGCTTCCTATAACTTATTTATAGTTCTTATTTAAAAGTAGTTAATAACCAGGCTTAAATAAAACAATTTATAGTACAGACATCTAATAATTATATTAGACATCATACTCTTGTACATGGATAATAATACTATCTGTTAGTTCAATTATTCCATGTCGTTGATAAGTGTTTTCTACTTGCTTATAATCTAGCCAAGTTGAACCAATCATATTTCTCCCGAACATTTCCTCAAATACTCTATGGGATATTGATTTTTCTCTAAATCTACTTTTATGTATGCCATGATCCTTGTTGCTACTATCTTTAATTATTTTATTGAATACGCAAATCGGAATATAAAATCCCTTCGATATTGTTCTGTTCAACTCCGGTTGAAATCTATCAGTCGGGCGAAAAAATGCCGCGCAATAAGGAAAGCGGAAATATCTCGGTGGGGCAGGCGTGACATTTTGTCTACACAGTCCACCTTCGCAAGCCAGTTTTTTTAACCTATCTAATTGGTTCTGTAAATTTTTCGTGCTTGACTTGAGAAAAGTATCACCTTCATACATCTTATATTGTATGAAAACAAGACGAACCTGCATTTCACTCTGCCAGCAACACTCATATATTAGGTCAGCTCCCGTACTGTGTTCGGGTGGATCTGGATGTAGCAGACGAATTCGAATTGCGCGTCGCTTATCTGGTAGAATGTATTCAATATAGTTATTCTTTACCGTGAAAGAGTTAGGAAGAATGGGTCTATATGTGTTGAAAACATCGTGTCTCAAGATGGTATTTTCTGTATATCGTTTTATAGCAAAGACTGTACGTATTTTTTCTAATTTTGAAATACGCCTTAATATTTCATCGTGATTTTCGCCTGATTCTAATAATGATTTTAGATCACCTATTTCTTTATCAATCAATTCTGTTGGTTTAATTTTTCTTTTTTGGATTGTTGATTGACTTTCAGCCATTTGTCGATAGAATCGAACCTCATGTGATTCCAAAGATCGAGCAATCTTGCTTTTTTCGTATCCTAGTAATCCAGGTATTAAATCGGCACCAAAAGCTAAAGT
>CAYQZD010000106.1:0-12741 GCA_964421875.1 uncultured bacterium | reverse complement strand
CTTAAAATATCATTTTCTTACCTTCCCACGCGCCTCTTCACCGACATACTAAAATCCCTGGGTCTGAGCCGCTTTGTCGCCGTCGATTTGGAAACCACCGGCCTCGACCCGGCAGTGGAAAAAATCATCGAAATCGGCGCTGTCCGCTTCGAAAACGGGGCGGAAACCGGCAAATTCCAAGCGCTGGTCTATCCGGGCAAATCCCTGCCGGAGGAAATCGTTCGCTTAACCGGCATTACCGATGCGGATGTTAAGGACGCGCCCTACATCGCGGAAGTCCTGCCCGAATTCAAGGAATTCCTCGGCGGCGATCCCCTCGCGGCGCAAAACGCCTACTTCGACCTCGGCTTCCTCCGCGCCGAATTCGCCCGGGAAGGTGAAAGTTTCCGCCGCAGCCGCCCTGCGGACGAACTCGCCTTCGACACCGCCGCACTTTCCCGCGCCCTCCTGCCGGAGCTGGAATCCCACAGCCTGGCGCGCCTCGCCGATTACTACCAAATCACCGGCGGTGTAGCTCACCGCGCCGAAGATGACGCCCGCAGGTGCGGGCTGGCGCTGCTGAAATTAGTGGAAATGGCGCTGTCGCTGGGGGCGTCGGAAGCCGCCCTGGCGGGGAAAATCTTAGGACCCGGGGTGATGGGGGAAATGTTCCGGGGGCTGGCGAGATATTTGGCGGAATCCGGCGCGCCCGCTGAAACTCCACCTTCAGACGGCTATTCCAGAAACCGGCTGGGCGACGTTGACCCGGAGGAAGAAGTCACCTCGATGGAAACCGCGCTGAACGATATTTTCCGCGAAAGGGGAATATTGTCCCAAAACTTCCCGGCTTATGAGCGCCGGGAAAAGCAGGGAGTGATGGCTTCCGACTGCGCGGAAGCGCTTTCCACCGGCAAATACTTCATCGCCGAAGCCGGCACCGGCACCGGGAAATCCTTCGCATATTTGATACCGGCAGTGTTGTTCGCCATCGCCGCCCAACAGCGCGTGGTGGTTTCCACCAACACCCGCAACCTGCAGGAACAGCTTTTCGCCAAGGACCTCCCCTTCCTGGTGAAAGCCCTGCCTCACAAGTTTCAGGCGGCGCTGCTCAAAGGTCGTTCTAATTACCTCTGCCGCCGCAAATGGGGGGAACTGCTGACCGACCCGGACTACTTCCTCGCCGACGATGAGCGTGTCCGCGCCCTGGCTTTGCTCTTCTGGGCGAACCGCACCACCACCGGCGACATCGCGGAAAATTCCGGCTTCAGCACCGGCTGGTCCGGCGCCCTCTGGGGAAAAGTATGCTCGGAAGCGGGGTCTTGCGCCGGTAGTAACTGCGCGTATCGTAACGATTGCTTCCTGCAGAAAGCGCGTCAGCAGGCTTTAAAGTCCCACATCGTGGTGGTAAACCACGCCCTGGCGCTCACCGACATCGCGGCAGAAAACGCGGTCCTGGGAGAGTACCATCACCTGATAGTCGATGAGGCGCACAATCTGGAAAAAGCCGCCTCCGCGCATCTCGGTCTCGAAGCTAACATCTACAAAACCCGAGCTTACCTTAACCGCCTGCACCGTAAAGAAGGCGCGGTGGAAACCGGCCTTTTAGTCCGTCTGCGGCGCAAACACGCTGCTGAAACCAAGTTGGTGATGGACTTGATAGAGCCGGCGATAATCGCCGTTATCCGCCTGAAAGCTGACGCAGGGGAGTTTTTCGGAAACCTCAGCGACACTGTTAGATTGGAACAGTCGGATGCCGATTCGAAATATACTTACAAAAAACGATACGGTCCCGGGAGCCCGGTAATGCAGTCCGCCGGGGCTTATCTGGAAGGTCTGAATGAAGGCTTGGATTCTTTGAGTTCATTTCTGCGCCGGTTGGCGGAAGAAGTGGCGGAAAAGGTGGAGGACAGCGATGACGACAGCCTCCCTGAAATCGAACTTACCGCCGCCGCCGATGAAGCCCAGCGTATGAAGGAAGAAATCACCGAACTCACCGCCGCGGAATACGTCGACTGGGTCTATTGGTACGAACTGCCCCGCCGCGACGGCCCGGAAATCCGGCTGCTTTCAGCCCCCCTCGACCCGGGTGAAATCCTCGCTGCCAGGATGTATCCCTGGCTGGAAAGCGTGGTTTTCACCTCCGCCACCCTGATGGTGGGAGGCAGTTTCGAATATATCAAAGGGCGCCTGGGGCTGAACCTGCTCGAAGACCGCGAGGTCATCGTCAAGGACTACGGCTCCCCCTTCGACTTCGAGCGCCAGGCGATTTTCGGCGTCCCGGCGTTTATGCCCGGACCCAAATCTGCGGTGGAATTCACCGCCGCTTTTGCGGAATTGCTGACGGAAATTACCCTCGCCTTCCGCCGGGGAACTTTAGCCCTGTTTACATCATACTACCAGCTTAACCAGGTCTATAATATGATACGCGGCCCCCTGCTGAAAGCCGGTTTCCCGCTGTTAGGGCAGGGGATTGACGGGTCGCGCAGCGACATACTGCGCCGCTTCCTAAACCAACGCGCCCTCCTGCTGGGAACTGACAGCTTCTGGGAAGGCATCGACGCTCCCGGTAAAGCTCTGGAAATCCTGCTGGTGACCAAGCTCCCCTTCGACGTCCCCACCGAACCCATCGTCGCCGCCAAGACCGAAAAGCTGGAGATGGAGGGGATGAACCCTTTCATCGAATACACCGTTCCCGAAGCGGCGGTGAAACTACGCCAGGGAGTGGGGCGGCTGATTCGTTCCACTACCGACACCGGCGCTGTGGTTATTTGCGATAAACGGATGGTTAACAGCCGCTGGGGAATATACTTCCGCGACTCTTTGCCCGGGCGGGTGCAGGTGTTTGGCAGTGTGAGTGAAGTGGTCGGGGCGATGGGGGAAGTGTTGGGTAATTAGTATACACTGTATAATGCAGTTTAAGGAAAGTATCTTTCTTGCGAATACTCAATTATATAAGTAATGGAGATAAACACGATGGATAAAGAGAACTATCTTTTCTATGGGGATAACCTTGAAGTGCTTAGACTTCATATCAAGGATGACTCCGTAGACCTCGTTTATCTCGATCCGCCATTTAAAAGCACACAAAGCTATAATATTCTTTTCGAGGAGCGTAATGGAAGAAGGTCAACCGCTCAACTAAAAGCTTTCGAAGACAGCTGGTATTGGGATAAATCTGCCGCTGAATCATATCAGGAAACAGTGGAAAAAGGAGGGCTTGTATCACAAGCAATGCAAGCTTTTAGAAAACTATTAGGATTGAACGATATGCTAGCGTATCTTTCTATGATGGCACCCAGATTGATAGAATTACGAAGAGTATTGAAACAAACCGGTAGTATTTATCTACATTGCGATCCTACTGCTAATCATTATTTAAAGATGTTGTTGGATTCAATATTTGGACCGGATAAATTCAGAAATGAAATTGTTTGGAGAAGGACTGGGGCGCATAATAAAACTAATAGATGGGGTCCCATTCATGATGTTTTGCTTTTCTATACTAAATCTAATAATTTCACTTGGAACCAACCGCGCAGACCTTATATGAAAGGCCATGTGGACCAACATTTCATAAAAGATGGCGAGCAACATAGAACGAATTATTATGGAAATGTATTAACGGGATCCGGGACACGCAGAGGCGAGTCTGGTAAGCCTTGGCGTAATTTCAATCCGACCGAAAAAGGACGTCATTGGGCTATTCCTCGAGCGCTTTTGGAAGACATTGATTTTGATGTTAGCGCATTGTCTCAGCATGAGAAACTCGATTTACTTTTTAAGTTAGGATATATAAAAATTGTTAATGGTCAATCTTGGCCGATTTATGAAAGATATATTAGTTCGTCAGACGGTCCTTGCGCCGGGGATATTTGGGCTTATCAGCCATATACTGAATATACAGTTTTTGGGACAGATGAAGGAATCGATTCTGATGTGTCATGGCTTAAACCTAGAGATAAGGAGAGGCTTGGATATCCCACACAAAAGCCGGTTGGACTTTTGAAGCGAATATTAATGGCAAGTTCAAATCCCGGTGATGTTGTATTGGATCCGTTTTGCGGATGCGGTACGACGATACAAGCGGCAGAAGAACTGAATCGAAAGTGGATTGGAATAGATATAACAAGCGCGGCAATAACTCTAATTAAAAATCGCTTAAATGATGTTTTTGGACAGAAGATCAATTATAAAGTGATTGGGGAACCTGTAACTTTATCGGAAGCTAAGGAACTGGTTGAACAAGACCGAGACCCATATCAGTTTGAGTGGTGGGCATTGGGATTGGTGGGTGCGCGACCAGTTGATGAACAACGAAAAAAAGGACCGGACAAAGGTATAGACGGCCGTATTTATTTCCACGATGAACCCGCAGGCGGAAAAACCAAACAGATTCTCTTTTCTGTAAAATCAGGGAAAGTATCAGTTAAGGATATTAGAGATTTGCGAGGTGTTGTTGAGAGAGAAAAAGCTGAAATTGGAGTGCTAATTACTTTGAGGAATCCCACAAGACCAATGAAAACAGAAGCAGCTGGATCGGGTTTTTACGAATCGCCTTGGGGGAAACACTCAAAAATGCAGATAATTACAATTGAGCAATTACTTGAGGGTAAAAAAGTTGATTATCCTGCTCAAACAAATGTAACATACAAGAAAGCTCCAAAAAATATGAACGAAAACAACAATACTAAAGAACTCCTTTGAACAAACTGGTTGTTTTCTTATCAGGAACCTAAAATATGATTATCGACCATATCGGAGTCGCCGTCCCCGATTTCGAAGGAGCCGGCGAAATCCTTAAAATCTTAGGACTGGAACACCACCCCCCCGAAGAAGTCGCCGACCAGAAGGTCAAAACCCTCTCCTTCCGCGCCGGCGACAGCGAAATCGAACTGCTGACGCCCACCGCCAACGATTCCCCCATCGCCAAATATCTGGCGAAAAAGGGAAGCGGCATCCACCACCTCGCCCTCCGCGTGGATGATGTGGAAGCGGTGATAGCCAGACTGACGGAGAAGGGAGTGGAAATGATTGACCGGCAGCCCCGCCGGGGCGCGGGCGGCAAGCTCATCGCCTTCATCCACCCCAAATCCACCGGGGGGATACTGATTGAACTGACACAGGTGAGTTCCTGATTATGATGATGAGGAGGATTTCGATATGAAAGCCCTGATTAGGATAATCATTGCAGTGAGTGTCTGGGCGGTGATATATGCGGCGGCTTTATACGGCATACCCGCATTGAAATTCATTGTGCGAATTACCCATTCCACTGCGTTGAGTAAGGCTGATTTCACACAATTGACTCTTTTGATTGTATCCCTGCTTTTATTGCTCCTATTAGGGCGGGGAAGTCTTAGCCAATTCGGCTTCCGGGGCGTTAAATTGGGCGAATTGCTCAAACCCGCGTTGTTCAGCCTGACAGCGGTGTTTCTGATGTTCATTCTAATGAATATAGCGATGGTTTCGACAGGAATGGCCCCCGAATCCGCCGGGCGCAATTCCGCTCTTGAGGGGAGCTTCCTCAAGATTGTCCTATCGGTTTGGATAACCGCCAGCGTCTGCGAGGAAATCTTCCATCGGGGCTTGATATACGGACTGTTGGAACCGCTGAAAGAGCGGGGGATTAGATTAGGTAAAATCCGCCTCAGCCTTCCGGTGATAATCCCTGCATTTCTTTTCGGATTAGGTCATCTATGCCTATTGAACCGGATGGCTGACGTAATTGTAACCGCCATTGTCGTTGCCGCCACGTTGCTGGGCTTTATCGCCGGATATTACCGGGAGAAAACTGGAAGCCTAATACCCGCCATCGCGGCGCACATAACATTCAATATTGTGGGATACGGAATCCCGGCGCTAATGATGAAGATGATGGGAAGCTAACTGGTTCTCAGTTCTCAGTTCTCAGTTCTCAGTTTTCAGTTTTCAGTTCTCAGTCTTCTGTTCTCGGAAATAATCATTCTAATATAAACACAGGTGATATAATTATGGTTCATCATGTTGATAAAGACTGGGGCTTCGCCTCGCTGGCAGTGCACGGCAGCGGCGGTGTAGATCCGCTGACCGGCGCGGTTTCGTCCCCTATCTATCAGAGTTCGACCTTCGCTTTTAAGAATTCCAAGCATGGCGCAGACCTCTTCGCCAAGAAAGCCGAAGGCTACATTTACAGCCGTATCAGCAATCCTACCATCGACGGACTCAATAAAGAGATGGCTTTCCTCGAGGGCGGCGAAGCGGCGCTGTCATACGGCTCCGGCCTGTCCGCCTGCTTCAATATCTGCATCTCTTACTGCAGCGCAGGGGACAACTTCGTCTCCTCCAACACTATTTACGGCGGCACCCTGGCTCTGCATAAGAAAGTCCTGCCCCGCCTGGGAATCGAAGCGCGCCAGGTGGACGCCACCAAACTGAACCAGCTCGAGGAAGCTATCGACGATAAAACCCGCTATTTTTTCGTCGAAACTCCCGCCAATCCCACAATATCGATTATAGACATCGAAGCCTGTGCGGAAGTTGCCCACCGGCACAACATTCAACTGGTAGTGGATAACACTTTTGCCACTCCCTACCTCCAGCAGCCTTTGAAGTTCGGCGCGGATGTGGTTCTGCACAGCGCCACCAAGTATATCGGCGGGCATGGAGACTGCGTGGCGGGGATTACCGTAGGCTCCAAGGACTTTATGGAATACGTGCGCACCGAAAGCTTGGTGGATACTGGGGGCGTGCTTTCACCCTTCAACGCCTGGCTGCTGCTGCGAGGATTGAAAACCCTGCCGGTGCGGATGGACCGCCACTGCGAAAACGCTATGCGCCTGGCGCAGTATCTCTCATTCCATCCCAAGGTGACCTGGGTCTCATATCCCGGCTTAACCACCCATCCTCAGCATGAACTGGCAAAGAAGCAGATGAAAAAGTTCGGCGCTATGATATGCTTCAACGTTAGAGGTGGAATGAAGGAGGCGATGAAGATGATGGACGCCTGCAAACTATGCACTCAAGCCGTCTCCCTGGGGGACTGTGACACTCTGATATGCCACCCTGCTTCCACCATCTCCAGCTCCTACAGCGATGAAGAGCTGAAGGCGGCGGGTATCGGCAAGAACACCATCAGGATTTCGGTCGGTATCGAGGATGTAAACGACCTGATGGAAGACCTCAACCAGGCGCTGAGGAAAATATAGACAAGACCAAAAGTCCTGAATAATCGTTAATTAATAGTGCAACAGGGTCTCTTCACCCTGTTGCAAGTAATTGTGTATTAATTACATAGCGTAGAGCGCCGACAGTCTGTCCGACAAGATGTCATGCTGAGCGAAGCGAAGCATCTGCATTTTAGTAAATCATTTATAAACAACAGATTCTTCGTCCGCCGTACGGCAGATTCAGAATAACATGATACGAAATTAGGTATTGTCGGCAGATTGCAGAAACCCTGCGCCACGCTAAGATATCCTCAATGCAACTTTTCACACTGTCGAAGGTATCATAATAAGGGAGGTAAAAATATAGTTATCTGAAGTCATAAACGAAATCGTCATTCCGGCGCAGCCGGAATCCTTCTGTAGAAGAGGGATTCTGGCTTGCTTCGCAGCCAGAATGACGCCTGCGCTTCAAATCGATAAAGTATCATTAAGGGAGGTTTTCTGTTATATAGAACTCGTGGTGAAGAAATCTAATAATGCAGGATGAATTGAGCCAAAACCTCCGGAATAAACTGCGAAACCTGCCCCTGTCACCGGGTGTTTACCTCTTTAAGAACGAAAAGGGGAAGATAATCTATGTCGGTAAAGCCAAGGCGCTGCGCCACCGCGTTAAATCCTACTTCACCGGCGGTTCCGACGGCAGGCTCCATTACGAAGCGCTGCTTGCCGCCATCAGAGACCTGGAAATCATCGTAACCGACTCCGAAGTCGAAGCCCTCATACTCGAAGCCAATCTGATAAAACGATACCGGCCCCGATTCAACGTCTTCTTCAGAGACGATAAATTTTTCCCCTTCCTCCGAGTTACTAACGAACCCTATCCGCAGGTATTCCTCACCCGTAAAGTCGTGCAGGACGGGAGCGCCTACTACGGACCCTTCACCGAAGTCAAGCAGGTCCGCAGGCTTATAAAAAGTTTTAAAGAGGTTTTCCATATCCGCAACTGCAAGCTGAATATCACCGAGGCGGGCATTGCGGGACAAAAACACCAGCTTTGCCTCGATTATCATATTAAAATCTGCGGCGGACCCTGCGTCGGTCTGGTTGACCGAGAATTATACAACCGAAATGTCCGCAAACTGGTCGCTATGGTCAAAGGGGAAGTGTCCGGTGTCATTAAGGAGCTGCGCAGTGAAATGAAAACCGCCGCTGATGAACTCCAATATGAAGAAGCCGCGCTTCTCCGAGACCGACTGAAAGTCGCCGAAGATTTCGCCGCCCGCCAGACTATCGTCTTTCCCGACAGGCTCGACCGAGATGTGTTCGGATTGGCGAGAGAAGACAATGACGCCTGCGTTGCGCTGTTAAAAGTCCGGGAAGGGCGCGTCCGGGGCAGAGAACACTTCTTCCTTAAAAGCGAAATTTCCGGAATCCCGGAGGAAATCTTAGGCGCTTTCATCAAGCAGTACTATTGCGAAAGCCATTTCGTTCCCAGAGAACTCTACTCTCAGGTTCAGCCTGAAGAAGCGGAACTCTTGACCCATTGGCTGCGGGAAAAGCGCGGCAGGGCGGTGTCCATCGCCAGCCCCCGCAGGGGACGCAAACTGAAACTGGTGAACCTGGCAATAACCAACGCTGAACTACTGTTGGGTGAAAAACGACGGGAAACCGAAAGCCGCAGCCGAATTCCCCATTCAGTAGATTCTCTGGGTGAGTTCCTGCGACTGGAGAGCCCGCCTCGATTCATCGAGGCTTTCGATATCTCCAATATTTCCGGAGCTTACCCTGTGGCTTCCCTGGTGGTGTTCAAAGACGGGAAGCCGCTAAAATCCGAATATCGGCGGTTTAATATTAAGAGCGTGAAGGGTATCGACGATTTCGCAATGATGGCGGAAGCGGTGAAACGGAGGTACTCCCGCCTCATCGATGAGGAGAAGGAGTTGCCCGACCTGATTCTGGTGGACGGAGGAAAAGGACAGCTTTCCGCCGCCCTGAAGAGCCTGGAAGAACTGCAAATCACAGACCAGCCTGTCATCGGGCTGGCTAAACGACTGGAAGATGTATTCAAACCGGGAGCGTCGGAGCCGGTCAATATACCCAAAACCTCCTCCGCGCTGAAACTGCTCCAGCGCATCCGCGATGAAGCGCACCGCTTTGCTGTAACCCATCACAGAAACCGCCGCTCCCGGGGAGGAATCGTTTCCGCACTGGACAATATTACGGGAGTGGGGGAGGTGAGAAAGCGCCGGCTGATACGGCGCTTCGGTTCGGTCAAACGCATCGCCGCCGCCGCTGCGGAGGAAATCGCCGAAGTGGAAGGTATCGACCCTAAAACCGCCGAATCGATTCACAACTATTTCTCAAAACTGAACAAAGTATGATAACCCCGGAGACCCCCTATGAATAAACTGCCTCTTCCTAAAAAGGAACAAATCAGTCAGCTCTCATTTTTTAAAAACGTTTCCGCAGAAGATATGGAGAGAATAATGGAGGTGATGGAACTCCGATACTTCGGAAACGGGGAATTCATCATATCCGAAGGCGACCCCGGCGCCGCTTTCTTCCTCCTCTTCTCCGGCTCAGCATATGTAGTGAAAAGGGTGGAAGGGAACAACCAGGAAGTCCTGAATGTCATAGATAAACCTGGAGACTTTTTCGGAGAAATGTCCCTGCTGGAGGAGCGGCCCCGCAGCGCAGGCGTGGTCGCCGCACAGGACAGTGAAGTGCTCACCGTGGATAAAACCGAGTTTTTCAACCTGATTAACGCATTCCCCCATATAAACCTGCTGATATCGCGTTCCATCGCCGAACGGCTCCGTCGTTCAGATTGGAATCTCATTCAAACCCTCCGCGCTAAAAATTCACAGCTCGAAAAAGCCTATAAACAGCTCCAGGAAACCCAGAATGAACTACTCCGTAAAGAACGCCTCTCAATGGTTGGCAGGCTTTCTTCCTCCATCCTCCACGACATAAAGAATCCTATGTCCTCCATCAGAGGTTACGCGCAGCTCATCCAAACCCAGGTTGAGGAGGATGAGAAAATCACCAAATACGCCGATGTTATCATCCACGAAGTGGAGCGGCTTTCATTGATGGCGCAGGAACTGCTGACCTTTGCCAAAGGAGAGGTTGTACTCAAACGCGAACAGATTGACCTGAACTGGTTTCTGGACGATTTCATCGATTTTATCTCCCCGGAATTTGAGCATGCCGGAATGCGAGTGGTAAAAGAATATGGATTTGAAGGTCCGGTCAGATTGGATAAAATGAAATTCCAGCGAGCCCTGCAAAATATCGCTAAAAACGCCCTGAATGCGATGAGGGACGGAGGAACTTTCACTATCAGCACCGAGGCCAAGCCCAAGTCTGTCCTGATTTACCTCGAAGACGATGGGGACGGGATGAGCCCGGATGTCAAAGCGCGCATCTTCGAAGAGTTCTTCTCCCACGGAAAAACCGCCGGGACCGGACTGGGACTGGCCATCACCAAGCAGATTGTAGAAGAGCACAACGGCTTCATCGCTGTGAAGAGCGAACTGGAGCACGGCACAAAATTCACCGTTCAGCTCCCGGTGGAGTGAAAATTACCGCTCTTTTTTACGCTAATTACATTTTTATTTTCGTCAACGAGTTTGGTTTCATAGTGATGAAATGTCGATATGTGACTGTCCTTCTAATAACAGCGCTTTTGTTGGGATGTTCAGCTAAGAATCCCGGTGATTCGAAAAAGTCTCCTCCGCCGGACCTCGAAATAGTATCTCCTGCGAAAATCGGATACAACCGAACTCTCCCCATCATCGCTAAATTCCCCGATTGGAATCCCCGCATCGATATGACTGTGTCATATCCTCTCGCAAGCGGTCAGGGATTTCTGCAGCCCGCTGCAATCACTCTAAAGCGCGGTAGGGGCAGCGTTTCGATTGCGTTGTCCTTTCCCGGAGATGCGATTATTGCTGTCTCCAGTGGATTTGGTCAGGAAATCGCGGAAGTGAAAACCCTGGTGGATGTGGATTCCCCAAGGCGGGCTCTATCAGGAACCTTGACCGGCGAAAGCCTGCTCTGGGATTCCACCGCAATAATATATCTCATCGATGACGTCACACTGCCAGTCGGTGAAACGCTGATCATTAATCCCGGCACAATCATCGAAATCGATAAAAATGTCCGGATTGTAGCTGAAGGCGGCATTGACTGTCGGGGGACGAAGGAATACCCCGTCTTATTCACCTCCCGCAATCAGAATGAACCCTGGGGGCAGATTGCTCATCTTAATTCGTCCGGAATCTACCACTATACCATCATCACCTGCGGCGGCGGGGATAACATCCACCAATTCGGTCATTCCTACAGCCAGCCGGTGATATATGGCGAGCATTGCGAAATGACGCTTGAGAACGTTTATTTCATTGACAATCCCGGCAAGGCAATGGGAATTTTGAGGGGAGAGGTGAATATGAGGAACAGCCTGGTGTCATGCTGCGACACCGGAGGCGAATTCCACCAAACCAGGGTGGAATTTTCAGACTGCTACTTTATCGATATGCCCAACGGAGACGGGATTGAAGTGGATGATGACAACGATGCCTTATACCTTCTGGCGCCCTGGATTGGAGGGGAGGAGCCTTCGCTGCTCACACAATGCGTCTTTGTTACCGGAAAAGATGACGCTATCGACCATAACAACGCCAGAGTGCGGGTGGAAGGCTGCGTCATCGACGGCTTCCACAATGAGGGAGTGGCAGCCTCCAACGACAATATCATCGAAATTATCAATACTCTGGTGCTGAACTGCGAGCAGGGTATAGAAGCGGGCTACGGCGCACCGCAAGTGATTGTGGACCACTGCACTCTAATAGGAAATGAGACCGGTTTGCGTTTCGGAGACTGGTACCATGATAACTGCACCGGAACCTTGAACGTAATGAACACCATATCCCACAACAACACGCTATTCAACGTTTACTACTACGACCTCTCGATTTCCGGTCCCAGGGATAATTCCGTGTTCATCGAGTATTCCATTGTCAACCTGCCGGAATACGACAGCGGCGAAGGATGCCTCGTCGGAAATCCCGAATTTGACTGCGATTACCAGCTTCAGCAAGGCTCGATAGGGTGGGGAGCCGCTTCCGACAGCTTGAATATGGGGATACTGCCGTTTCCGTAAAAAGCTATATAGAGGGCGTGTTACTGAAATACTTCAAGAGCGGAAAAGTAGGGGCTTGATTTATCAAGCCCGTTTTTAAGTTATTGTATTACAAAGGATTTAATAAATCAAATCCCTACATCTGCACTACTATACTTATCCGGAGTTGTGCTTGTCTTCACAGTATTATGTTTTGTATTAATAAGCTAAGCCTGACTAAATCGGCTTAATCAGCTTAATCTGCAGTGAATCTTAATTCTTAATAATCAAAGGTATGAAAATATCCACTTCAAACCGGTAAACTGTGAAATGAATCCTACCATTGATTCATATTCACTTGATTATGATGGAAATAATGAATATATTGAATTGTAATATTTATAGCAATTCTTGAAAAGAATTGTGAGTGAGAAATATCATTCCTGCGCAAGCAGGAATCCATCTTCTTGTATTTGTATGAGATACTGGACT
>CAYQZD010000105.1:0-12884 GCA_964421875.1 uncultured bacterium | reverse complement strand
ACTCGCTCTGTTTGTCGCTATATTTTTCACTATCGATTATTTCTATATACTCCTCCCATTTGTTTCCAATTATCTTAAACTCTGATTGGTAGCTTCTGAAGAATCTATTACATGATTTAACCATTAATTCAAATTGAAAATAGCGTTCTTCACTTTCACCGTCATCAACAAGTATGCCATACATTTTTTTATAATTATCGCTGAATTTCCCCTCAGGAAAACTACATTTTGAAAAGTTACTTAACACAATCAAATGCATTGAACCGATACGCTTGAGAAAATGCCGTATGTCGTTGACATCATTTCCGGTTCTGATAAATGTTGTTCTACGCGGATGGTTCTTCACCCAGTTTTCAATACATTCCAACATATATCCAACTTTATTTGTTATTTCTTTCAAAAGTATTTCACCCTGCGAAGTAACACAGACTGCGAGGTTTGATTCAATATCATCGACGGAAGTTATCGCTTTGTGAGACTGGAATTCAATTTGATTGCCGCGTGACTGCGCAAACCAGTGCAGATTGACAAAAGTCCTCTTAATACCATCATCCGTGTAATGGAGAGTTTTCAATCTATCGATAACCCTCTCAACTTTAGTGTAGGTGAAATCCGATTCACTATATGCTCTCTCTTCAATACATAAATTCAAAGTGGTTGTCAAGACAAGATGTTCAAGATTACACGCTCTCAAGATGTCTTTATTGTGAGTAAGCCAATTATGGTAGGTTTGACACATATCGTATATTCTCATATAGAAATCGGCTCCATTTCTTCTGATGATTCTGAAGAAGTATGTCAGCCATTTCGAATCTCTGACTTCTTCATGGTGAACTATTTTTTCAATTTTACTAATAGTGTTGAAATAATAATCAATCCAATGGTACTGGAACTTCAATCCTCTTCTTATCGAATCATTCAGCATCATTGGAACCGTGTTTCTTGTTTCTATAAGTGTTTCGATAGTGAATATCCGGTCCGACACATATTTAATTGCGCTAAACTCATCACATTCAATCTCCAATTTTCTAGTGTGTTCATTACAACTCCAGGCATAGACTAACCTTTTGTCGATAATTTTCTTTAAAGTATCCATTTGAAGTTTAGAAACAGTGACCGATGGATACGCCTCCGGATTGTCTTTTTTCCCGTCAATATCAACTACAACAAGGTTTCTCCAATTTGCGCCAAAATTGGGCTCGTATTCGGGTCTCCGCACATTCTCTTCCCGGACAGCTACGC
This sequence comes from uncultured bacterium, assembly GCA_964421875.1. GTDB lineage: Bacteria > Electryoneota > Tariuqbacteria > Tariuqbacterales > Tariuqbacteraceae > CAYQZD01. The sequence goes on along the minus strand of CAYQZD010000105.1, from coordinate 11,642 downwards.
AGAAAGCGCAGATGTTACGCATTCTTCTATTCAGATTGCTCATAAAATTCACAGCTTGCGCTTGTTGTATATGAGTAAATTCATCGATGTTATCTAAAAAGATTATCATATTATCAAATTTATTTATTTTTTTTCCGGTGATAACGATATGCGATATATCCTCCATACTTTTGGCATCCCAGATTATGTTTTGAATTTCATTGGATGAATAGTATTGGGTGAACCATATCTTCCAGTTTTCAAATGTCTGATCTTTAGATTTTCGACAAGCTTGAGTGAATAAATGCCATAGCCTGGAACTATGATTTCTCAAAATAGCGAACTCCGAATCTATTGCCTCCGATTGCATTCCGTAGTATAGCATATTTGCATATAGGTTGAGTTCCTCGCTGTCGTCGAGGATTCCTTTTTCAGAGTACTTTATAGGAAATAAAACACTTCTAATTCGTTCAAGTATAGTTTTACGCAACGCTTCATTGAAAGGAACATCCTTTTCACCTTTCTGAAACAAGGTTTTTTTACTTTCAAGGTAACAGTCAATTTTAATTGTCTCAATATTCATATCCTCTCTGGATTTAATCCCTTTAAGCACATGATACGCGATAGTTGATTTGCCTGAACCTCGTTGACCAATTAGACATGTAAGCGGTTCGTTGGGTTTAAGGCTTTTGGAAAGAGCTTTTTCAATGTCCGGTCTATCTACATAAAGCTCGTTATCGATTATTTCTGCCATATCTTCTTCTTCGAATTCAGTTCTTGGACTTTTATCGACAGAAAACTCAAAAGTGTTTTTCAAAGTATCAATGTAGGAAGAGATTAAGTCTGAATTCATGATTCACCTCCAGTGGTTATTAGGGTAAAATGAAGAGATTTTTAATGATTAAGAATATTTGTATTAGCATTTTGCATCATTATAGCGCAATAAAAGCATTATTTCTCACTTTGTCAAGTTATTTCTGGAAATAATAGATGTTTTTTCATTTCATACTATTTATCGATATAGCGAATAGCTATTGTTTCACTAAGTTTTATATCTTGGTGTTGATATGCATGTTTTTCCGAAGCCGGCCGAAGCTGTAAAAATCGAACTCAGCAGCGCCGCACCAGGGACACTTGGATACGCTTATCGATGAGCTGGAATTCCAAATCGGTGAGAATCCGATATTGCGGGAAGCGGAGTTGACTTTGTTTTATGGCGGAAGGGACACTGCGGGATACCAGCATGAAGTATTAGGTGAGCACGGCAAATCCTCCTACGGCGCATTCAATCATGAACAGTTCAGGAATTGTCAACGGGAGGTGAAGACCTTCCGGCAGGTTAATATCTTGGGTGAGGAATTGAACGACTGCGTCAGCGAGGCGGAAATTCGCAGCCGGTTGGAACTGGTGATGGGATTAGTGTCTGAACAGGGGCGGTTCTGGATCGGCGGGGATTTGGGCTACACCAATGACCCTTCGGAGATAACCATCTGGCTGGAAGACGAGGAGGAGGTGATGCGTCTGAAAGCCCGCTTCCATGTCGAGCATGTGTCCTATCCGCTGCTGGCGGAAATGATCGCTTTGATCGACCATTATTACAATCCTGAAGGAATCGGCATCGACAACGGCGGGAATGGTTTATCGGTGGTGCAGGACTTGACCACGCTTGATAAATTCAAGGGATGCGATTTTGAAAGCAAGATTATGGGATTCGATTTCAGCAGTTCCACCACCATCGGTTACAACGATGATGGGAAGCCCATCCGTAAACGCACCAAGGAATATATGACCCAGCTCATCAACTGGGCGCTGGGGAAAGGGAAAGTGGTGTTTCCCCGAAGCGACCTTGACCTGGAAAACGAATTCACCACCCACACCTATTCATTGCATGATGGGAAGATAATTTATTCCAAAGGGAATGACCACATTGTGGATTCGACCAGATGCGCCTTCCTGCGGCGGGAATACCGGCGGCTGGGGGAACTTGACGGCAGCGTGGAGATGGTGAGCCTGGTGCCGGTGGCGACCAATCCGGTGTTTCACTGATATTGAAAAAATATGAAGACGAAATCAGAATATATGAAGGTTGAAGAAAAGCAGACATCTGCCACGAAATCATCTGAAAGAGATTTGCGAGCGCAGTTGGAATCAGGATCGACTTATGCTATAGTAATCGATCCGGATTGGATGGGCGCGGCGGCGGCGCTGAATGCCGGAGTTTTTTCCTCGGAATACGAAGTCAAGGGGATTCCCGCTGACTGGAAGGAGCGGGCGCAGAAAGCGTGGCAATATTTCACGGAAGAGCCCATCGTTTCCAACACCATCAACACCTGGCGCACTTTCGCCATCGGGGACACCATCAAGGTCTCCGCCGATGATGACAAAGTGCGGGAGGAAGCGGAGAAGCTATCAGCGGCGCTGGCGATTAACCGTTTCATCAAGGATATGATACTGCAGCTGTTGGTCAAAGTGGAGTGCATCGGCTACAAGCGCTATGGCACGGATGGTAAAACCAGCGATAAGCGCGGTTGGCACAACGATATTGTGAAACTGATATGTGTGAATCCTGCGTCGGTAAAGTTTGAATTTGAGAAGGGTGTTATGGTGAAAGCGGTGCAGAAGCCGGAACAGACCACTGGTGTGGGATCGCAAAGTTCCGGGGAGGAGATTGAACTGCCGCTGGAACAGCTTATTCACAGAAAGTGGAACGCGCCGCAGTTTTCTGCCAGAGGCAATTCTATGGTGGCGCCCGCCTTCGAATCGATTGAATTGCTGCGGGATTACCGCCGGGCGCAGCGGGCAATCGCCAAGCGCTGGACTACCCCGCTCCGCTTCATCCAAGTCGGTGGGAAGTTCGGGGACAAGGTCATCATGCCCACGCAGAAGATGCTGGATGTCACCCGCAACCAGATCAACAAGATGGATTTGAAATCCGGATTGGTGGTGCCTTTCTATGTGAAAGCGGAAACCTACGGCGCCGAAGGACAGGTGCTGAATACAGAGGATAAGGTCAAGGAGGTGAAAGAAGAGATCAACGTGGCGCTGGGGGTGGCGAAATCCTTGGTTACCGGTGACGGACCCAACTTCGCCACCGCATCTTTAGCCTTCCAGAAGATGGTTGTGATGCTGAAGGAGATCAAGCAGGCGGCGCGGGAGCTGTTGGACTGGATCTTCGATGACTGGCGGGAGATGAAGGGATATCAGGATAAGCGTCTGCAGTATATCTTTTCCGATGTCGATTTGACCAACCAGGTGGATGTAAAGAAACTGCTGATTGAAATGTACGACCGCAATCTGATTTCCAAGCGCACAATGCAGACGAAGATGGATTTGGACCCCGATTTGGAGAAAAATAACCGCACCAAAGAAGGTACCCTGGTCGACATGTCTTGGGACATCAAGGACATTGTCTCGCTGGTGCAGTTGGGAATTTTGTCGGCGCCGACCGCAAGGGAAATGCTGGGAATCGACAATGTGAAGGAGGGGGAACAGGTAGCGTTGGAGGAGGGGGCGGCAGCAGTCTCACCCTATAAGAAATTACTCACGCCGCAGATAGCGCGACCTGACCTGAAGAACCGTGTTTGCGGGGAATGCGCCCATTATCGGATGGAAGAAGTCAAGTGCGAAGTCACCGGCGAGGAGCGGGCCTTCGACCACCAAGCGTGTTTGATTTTTTCCGAGGAAGGCGCTGAAGCAGAGGTCGAAGCGAAATGAGCTCAACTCCGCAGGCGGAGCGGATTCGCCAAGCTGTATTACGCAGCCTCCGTTCTCGCGATAAGTACACCGAGCAGCAGGTGAAGAAGATGCTGTCTGCTTTGAAAGATGCGGAGACCGAGGTTAAGGCGGAGCTGATGCGCATCAAGGAAAAGTCGATTATTTCCAAGGGACTGGAAATTCGTCAATCACAGTTGAAAGGGATTCAGAAAGAAATCGATGCTACCGTAAGGGAATTGAAGAAGCAAATGTCGCTGTCTTCCAAGCGGTCGCTGAACGGAGCTTATAGGCAGAGCTTAGAAGATGTGGTGAGTGGGCGGATATGGGTGTGCCCTTCTATTCCGACCTTTCGCACGCAGAAAGGCTGAAGTTGGCGGGGGACGCCTTCAGTCTGGTTGACCGGAAAGCGCTGGATTTCTTAGTCAATTATGAGCTGCAACTGTTAGGAAATGTCACCCGCGAACTTGCCGACGGCATCAAGAATCAAATCACCATCGGCTTGATTCAGGGTGAAAGTGTAGCTAAAATCAGCCAAAACATCGGCGGCATTATCACTGACCCTGATGAATTTCGCCGGGCGGGGAAGACTGTGTTCAGGACGGCGCAAACAAGGACGGAAACGATTGCCCGGACGGAAATCCTGCGGGCTTACAATCAAGGGCGAAATAAGTTTTATGAACAAGTCGGGATTACCTATGTGATTTGGATGTCGGTAGGTGATAAGCGGATGTGCCCTATTTGCCGAACTGGATGGCAACAGATACCGGCTGGACAAAGCGCCCAGCGCACCAGCTCATCCTAACTGCCGCTGCTGGTTACTAGCCGACCCGGAGAGTCTGGGGATGAAGGAAAAGATTTGGATGGTTGGACAGGAAGCAAACGGCGCAGCCGCGGCTGGTTATAAATCCGCTATTAAGGTGATGACTCCCGAAGACATCGCCAGAAAAGCCACGGAAAAACGGAGCGAGAAACAAGAGGTCGGTAAGTGGGTAAAGGCGGGGGAGTTTGAAAAACTAACCTTGATTCAGCTGCAGGATGATGCAAAACAACGGGGGATTTCAGTTTATCGGAATAAGGATGATTTAATCCGGATGCTGGCGCCGCTGGAACCAAAGGTCGATTGGGAAACCATTAAATGGAAGACTTTATTGAAGCGGTTAAATAAGCATAAGATTTCATCGATGAAGTCGAAAGAGGAATTGGTGCAAATGTTGAAGAATAAGTATGCGTTGTTAAGCTTGAATTCATAAAAACTTAGGGAAAATTGACCGATTCCCGGCGAAACACTTGACAATATTTCAAAAAAACGGTACAATAACATGTAAATATCCTCTTTTCCACTGCAAAGCTCACTTGGATTGACCACGACGCTTTGGCTTATCCCCGGCGGGGGAGGTAAAGATGTCCATAGTGAGGAACAGCCAAGTTTCGCTAATTAGCGATTATCATTGAACTTGAAAGCCGCGCCGCGGGCTGGATTGAGCCCGGGTGCGGCTTTTTTTACTCCGAGGTTACTATGAACAAAAAAACAATTGTTTTAAGTCTAATATTTCTAATTATTACCGGAGGATTCACCACTTCCTTTGCAGATTTCGGTCCCATTTGGCATTGCACCGGCGCCACCGATACCAGCCATTTCGGTCGTTTTCTGGTGGCGGCGGGCGACCAGAACTTAGACGGTTTCGACGACATCCTTGTTACTAACTACGGAAGCGGTGAAGTATATCTTTATTTCGGCGGCAATCCGATGGATACCATCCCGGATATGGTGTTTACCGAACCGCACGACCGGGATTTCGGCTATCTGCCGTTAGAATGCAAGGATTTAAACGGGGACGGTTACCCAGATTTCTGTATAAGCGCAGATTGTGGTCCTGTTTCAAGTACGTTTAACCAGCGAACGTATATCTATTTTGGCGGACCATTATTAGATAACCATTATGATTTAATAATTACACCAGACAGCCTGGCTAATTTTTTAGCTGAGTTTGGTCAATACACATCTATGGGCGATTTTAACGGGGATGGATGGAATGATTTGGCGGTGGGGGCAATGGGATATAGATATAGTGATTTAGGTTTTGGTAAAATATATGTTTTTTATGGAGGTCCCTCAATAGATAGTATACCTGATTATTCAGTGACCGGTAGGGCAAATGACATTTCAGTATTTGGTGAACAATTGTCCATAAGTGGAGATGTTAATAATGACAACTTCGATGACATTATTACGAGAGGAGAAAGAGTAGAACCGGATAACGGTAGGATGTTATTCTTGGGTGGAATAGTACCGGATACTATACCCGCTTGGGAGATAAGGGAATACAGCACTTCCACCTTTAATCTTGGTTATGGTTGTTTCATTCTTCCCGATTTCAGTGGTGACGGGTGCGATGAAATAGTTATCGGTGGATTGGAAAACATCTGGTGCAGTGCCTTCATCTTCTTTGGAGGGCAGCAGATAGACACCACCTGGGATTTGTGTTTATCAGGTTTCGGCAGCAATCAAAGGGGTTGCGCTTATGCCGGAGATATAAATGCCGACGGTCTGCCTGATGTGCTGCTTGGCAACTGGGAGATGGGCGAGGTAAGTGTATTTTTTATGTATCCGGGTCATACAGGGACGCAGATTAGGTCATTTTATGTAAGCTATTCTTATATTGGCTGGAACAATATGGGTTATGCCGGGGATATCAACGGAGACGGTATAGACGATTTCATGTTTGCCACTTACGGGGATTGGTATGAAGATCACCGGGGGGAGGTGTTCATCTGGAGCGACACTACTTTGACGCCTGATGTTGAGGAGAGGCACGGATTTATTCAGCCTGAATTCAGGTTGTGTGGGAACTATCCCAATCCCTTCAATTCATCGACAACTATAGTATTTAATTGTGCAACGAAAGAATATATTGACTTGAGCGTTTACAATATACTGGGGCATAAAGTTGCTTCACTAATTAACGGTAGAATGAATCCGGGTTACCATTACAAAATTTGGAATGGATGCGATGATAAAGGTAACTCATTAAGTACGGGAGTCTATATTACCAGACTTTCAAGTTACAATTTTAACCAAAAAAAAAGACTATTACTGATTCGCTAACAATATAGAGAGTCGATAGATACTACTTTGTTGTGTAGTTGTTTCCGTTAAGAGGAGTGAAAAACCTACTGGGATCGATTCCATTAAAAAACTCTTAAGATATCACCCTGATCGAAGTGAAGGGTCTCTCCTTTTCTTACATGCAGATTCTTCGCTTCGATCAAAATGACAATGGTTACTTAATAAAGAGCATTAGCAAACGTTCTCATTATAATCAAAAGAACTTCGGAGGAAGAAATGGAACACAAAAAGTCCATCCCGTTTCTTGCGGTTATTATTTCAATCGCAGCAATTTTAATAACGGTAAACTCTGCCAAACCTGCGGATTGGAATTCTATTGAATTTCCAAAGTTTATGTATGGTGACCCTACGAAAGCCTTCAGGACACCTGGGGTGGGTCATGAGCCGGACGATGAACATTTCATCGATATATCTAATCTTGGTATTAACTTGTTCTTCACAGGTATTAAATATCATGATAGCGACTCAAGGTACTACGCAGTTCTTGATAATGCAAATTATAACACTGTCAATATTCCCGTAGTGCTCGGTGATTGGGTTGCTAATGTGAATGTTCGAGAGGTGGGCGGAGAAAATGTCAACTACGACTTAAGATATTACAACGTGTCTTATGCACTTGAAATGCCTGCAGAGAATTTTCATGAATATAATAGACTATCTGACGGACCATGTGGATACTATTCAAACGGTGCTTTGGTTGGTAATCCAAACGATGGTGCTGGAATAATGGCGGACAATGACTTCGACTATCCTGAAACCGATTTCATCGCCAAAGCGTCAAAACTCCATCACCATCATATTAGCGATGAAAGCAAATGCTATGTCTTCATAGAAGCTTATACTTATCCAGAGTACCAAGATGAAGATGTAATCTTATCATTAACAATCAGGGGTTATACTGGCTCACCGCCACCGGATGATTATTGGGAGGAAATAATTTATTTCAGGGGCACCAATTACAATAATCCAGGTGAAGACGAGAGAATTATCACTGATGAGCCCACCTGGTACTGCTTGGTGGATGATAACGATTTGAAAATGTATGAAGACGAACCGGTTCAAGTCAAGATTGAATCCCATGGCGATGAGAATTGTAACATTTACATCAACAAAATCGGAATTTATGACGCGATAGGCTACCAGGTCGCCTATGACATGCTGCATGAAGCTAATTATCCGGCGTTTGGTGATTTTGAAAATGATATAGAGTATTCAATAGGAAGAGTCTATTCTCTGGACACTCAGGATTTGATTTTGGATCGGTATATTGACGAACCTAAAGAGTGCAGGCTACTTAACTGCATCGCCATTGACAGGGTACTCATTGAATATACATCAAATCCCCTTAGATTTCACACTGAGCGTCATTGGGGAAAGAATTCGACGGCTATTGAAGGTAGGCATAACTATGGACCGGAATACATCGGACTTATGGATGAATACGGCGGCAGCGAACCTGATTGGTTCATGGGGCAGGATCACGCATATGGTTGTAATGAGAATGGAACGATAAAAGAAAGGCAGTATAACTTGAGCGAGTATATCGGTTACAAAGCATATGCTTCAAATAATTATAATATAGAGCTTAATAACGACCAAAAAGGTTTGCTTTATTACACTTATATAAATAAAGAATATCCGGACATCAAACCATTGTTTGAAATCCAATGCCAGGAAGATTATCGGGGGTATGAAAATGAAGAATATATTTATCATCATAGAAATCCCAGAAACAACGCGGAAATAAAGGTTTTAGGTTATCTTGCGCTGGGCTATGGTATTCGAGCGCTTGGATATTATTACTATTTCTCAAAAGATAATGTTGGGCAGACACCTGGCTATTATGGTATTTACGATTGGGACGATGTAAACTTGACTTGGAAATCGGCTTATTGCGGGAATACTCATAATGGAACACAAATGCCAACATCGGGAGACTACAAAATAGGGGCTGTAAAAGACTTGAACTGGGACATCGATATAATGGCTTATATTCTGAACCATTTGAAAGTTGCTAATACCGGAACTCCCAATTTCGAGGTTAGAGCGGACTGTTTTGTGGATGGGAATCCCCCTACCAGACTATGCGGAGCTTCTTTCAGCCATATAACAGACATTGTAAGCCAGCAGAATACCGAATACATTGAGGTGATTGAACTCGAAAGAACTACACAGGGAACAGAGATTCCTGACGGCGATTATTTCTTTGTGGTTAACAGAGATTCTTCAGGAATGGGTGAAATTGAAATTCATACCAATTATGACAATTCTGCGCCCGGAACAGTATATATTCTTGAGATAATGAACTGTGATTGGAACGCTTCGAATCCCAATGTTATACTGGACGCCGGTAATGTAGCAGGATATTTCGATGCGGAAATGCAAATAGAGCCCGGCTGTGGAATTCTATTCAGAATTAGCGACGAATATTCCTGGTCGGGACGCGCAACCATAGCAGGCAACTATGTCATTCCCCCTGGGATGACACTTGAAATTGCCGCGGGTTGCACAGTTCAAGTTTTCAACGATACCACCAGTGCCGGCGCGAAATCAGGTGGTATCATTATCGCCAATTCATCCGCTGGGATAAGAATCGAAGGCGCCAGCGGGAATCCCGTCGTTTTCCAGCGCGGTTATCATTGCAAAGCCGATGAGGACACGGCTCACGATTGGGTGGGCATCCGTTTCGAGGGGACGGCGGCGAATCCGGTTAATTTGGATAGTTCCTGGATAAGGTACTGCAACTTCGACAATGTGGAAGTGGCGGTCAGAATCGATTCCGCCAAGTCCGGAACAGCTTTGGAGATGACCGGCTGCCAGATAACCGACTGCGACACTGCGGTTTACTGCAACAACGGGGCATTAGATATTGACGGCTTGACAATTTCCGATACGCTGAATTGTGCTGTTTATGCTAAGTATTCCGACCTGAATGTGAATAAGTTGACCGTAACCAAGAACACCGGAGTCGATACCGGCTATGCGATATACTTGTACGCTACCGACCTTGATATGGACAGTTCTCAGCTTGCCATCGACAATTATGGTATTTACGCTGACGGCCCGGAAGGCGATGAGTGTACGGTGAACATAGTCCGGAGTTCATTCGCCGGGATTGACGACCATTACGGTATCAGAACCTTGAGCGGCGATTTGATACTGAAGGGACGCTATCCCGGTCTCGCCTATACTGTTAAGGATTTCGACAAGGGGCTTTATTGCACTTCCACAGTATGTTCGCTGGAAGCCAGCGGTGATTATTGGTGCAAGATAGTGGATAACGCCACCATAGGAGCTGAACTCAGTAGCTGCACCGGTTCAAAGATAACCTCCACCCTATTTTCCGCCAACGGCGACACCAATGTTTTGGGAGGAGGTATCAATATGAACAGCACTTCTCCCTTGTTCCAGATTTGTTACTTTGAAGAAAACAAGGGCCCGGCGGTTATTGCTACCAACGGGGCTTGCCCGGTTTTCGGCCTCAGTCAGGATGAAACCAAAGGTAACGAATTCGACGACAATGCAGCCAGTTCCAGTTATAATGAGAAGGCGATAGTGCGGGAATTCAACCGGGCTTATTCGGTGTTCGACGACGGTGCCAATAATTTCTACCTTGATGCTTTGGATTATTATATCTACAACAGCTACGATTCATCGGAGCTTGAGCGCGCGGTGACGGAGAATTTCTGGGATGGTGAAGACCCTGAGGAAAATATCGATAAATTCTTCCCTGACGAACCGGATAACTGGGATTTCACCGACTGGAGCGATACAAAGTACAGTATAGGCGACGCTCCCGACGGCGGCGGTGAAGGCGGTGGAAAAGGTGGAATAAAAGGAGATGGTACTGAGGGTGGCGGCGGGGATAACATTGAAAGTAATTCGCTATTAGCGGCAATAAGGCTTGAGAATGCAGGCCGATACAGTGAAGCGGAGGCAGCTTACCAAGCTATTATCGATTCTACCGGTAATGTCCGGGAAAAACAGGTCGCAATGCGAAGGCTTCTCGATGTTTCGGTTGCCGGTGGCTTGAACCTATCATACTTATTAGACTACTATCAGAACATAAAAATCTGCAGCAGAAATGTTCAAGTTGCCCATGCAGCGGCAAATCTCAAATGCAAGTTATTTATGCTGCTTAGAAGGTATCCTGAAGCGATAGTGGAGTATGAAACTGTATTTTCCGGCAATCCTTCGCTTGAGGATTCGGTTTTCGCACTGATAAACATCGGCGAAGCGTATATGCTGATGCAAGAACGAGGCAGCGCCAGCCGCACTGGTATAACACCGACTTTACCTCAGCTTAGACCAAGGAGTTGGGCGGATTTCGAGGACAGGAAACAGGATTTGATGACCTTGCTGATTGCCAGAGGTCGAGGAATTTCCGGGGGCGGAGATGGAGACATTCTGAGTCTTCTTCCCCAAGTATTTGCCTTGCATCAGAATTTGCCAAATCCCTTCAACCCGGTGACTCGTATCAGATACGACCTTCCTGAACTTTCCCAGGTCAGGCTGGAGGTGTTCAATATTTTAGGGCGAAAGGTCTGCACCTTGGTGAACGGTCTCGAATCCGCCGGGTATAAGAATGCAGTCTGGAAAGGTGTGGATATGAACGGGCGGGCTGTTTCGAGCGGGATCTACATTTACCGTCTGACCGTCGAAGGGCAGAGAACCGGGGAGAAGTTCATAAAGAGCGCTAAGATGTTATTGTTGGAATAAAGAAATTAAAGACCAATTACAAAACATAAACTTCATACGGTAATAAAAATGGTTCATCCGCATAATGAGTAGTTTTGCCTATGCAGATGGTAAAGTCTGAGTT
>CAYQZD010000104.1:0-12946 GCA_964421875.1 uncultured bacterium | reverse complement strand
TGCCCTGTATCCTCAATCGTGATTGTCATTACCCATACAATTCAGCGAAGAGCCATATTTATCACCGCTCTCTTAAGGACAGCAATTAGAACTGCCGGCAGTGAAGTGTGAACACTTTTTCGAGATGAGAATTTCCTATATAATCCGGAGTCTGTATGGAAAATATTAGAGTAAGGGATGTAATGATCCCTTTGGACAAGTATCCGCATATTCCCTATTGGTTCACTCTGCGGCAGGCGATGCTGGAGATGGATGAGTCGGTGATTGAAGTTAGAGGACGTAAATCGCTGCCCAGGGCGGTGCTGGTGTTCAACGAGGCCTATCAGCTATTGGGGATGGTGCGTAGAAGAGACATATTACGGGGATTAGAGCCTAAATTCCTTCTGGCAAAACCGCTCGATTTCCGTAAAAAACTCTTCGATGTCAAAGTGGACCCAAATCTATCACTGCTCTCCTCGGATGAACTTGTCAAGGGAGTGATGGAGCAGGCGGAACGTCCGGTCAGCGACATTATGGTACCCATCGAACACACTGCGGGATACGAAGACCACATCTTCAGGGTGATTTACGAGATGAATCAATTCGGACTGAATCTGATGCCGGTACTCAAAGAGAAGCAGGTAGTCGGTGTAGTTCGAACAGTGGATATTTTCCGCGCGGTCTCAGATATGGTGCTTGACCGTTAGCGGTTCGGGTTGAGCAACAATCGGGGAAATTGTATCAGGGGCGAAGACAATCTCATTTCAAATAGAATTGATAGTTAACAAATTAAAAATAATTACTTTAGTAAAGTGACTGATAATAATATACCCAAATCGGGCCAAAGAGCTATGACTATGGCCCCCCGTAAACCAGCCGAAAAACCGATGCCGCAGCAGGTCTTTCTTGCCGGCGCGGTGAAAAAGGTCGATTTGAGGCGGTTATTGTTAATTCTCCTTGGGCTTTTTCTGTTTTTCGCTGTGTATTTCTCACCCCCCTGGGGCGCTGCGGTTGACCCGGGGGGAGAAGTGTTCCCGCTTACCAAGGAAGGTAAAGCCGCGCTGGGACTGTTCCTGCTGGCGGCGACCTGGTGGGTTTCCGAAGTGATTCCGATTGGAGTCACCAGCATCGCTATCGGCGTAATTCAGGCGCTGTTTCTCATCAGGTCGGCTAAGGTAGCCTTCACAGATTTTATGGATCCTTCGGTATGGTTCATTATTGGTTCAGTGGTTATTGGAATGTCGTTTTCCCGAACCGGACTCACGCAGCGGATGGCTTACCGGATGCTGGCGATGGTGGGGGAGCGAACCAGTATGATATATTTCGGTTGTTTCGTGATGACCGCAGCGATGACTCTGATAATGGCGCATACCGCGGTGGCGGCGGCGGTTTATCCCCTCTTGATGGCGATTTACTCGCTTTACCGGGAAGACAACAAGCCTACGCGCTTTGGCAAAGGTTTGTTTATGGGAATGGCTTTTGTGGCTGGTGCTGGCAGCATCATAACGCTGTTGGGCGCCGCCAGGGGCGCGGTGGCTATCGGATTTTTTAAAGACATTGTGGGGCGTGAAATCGCCTTTTTCGAGTTGTCCAAATATATGTTTTTCTTGGGGTGGACGATGGTCTTCATCCTCTGGGGCTTCTTTATGATTGTGTTCAAACCCGAGCGGAAGACTATCCCCGGTCTCAAGCACAAAGTAAAGGCACTGAACGCGAGAATGGGAAAGCTTAGCGGGAAGGAAATCCTCACGCTTGCGATTGTGTTCAGCGCTATCGTGGTGATGAGCACACGTTCATTCATACCTGCTTTCGCCCCCTTAAATAAAAGCGCGATCATTCTGGTATCCACCATACTCTTCTTTATGTTCAGGATTCTGACCATCGAAGACCTGGAGCAAATCCCCTGGAACATAGTTCTGCTTTTCGGCGGCGCGATGAGCATCGGTTTCTGTCTTTGGGAGACCGGCGCCGCAAAATGGATGGCGGTGAATTGGCTGGTTCTGTTCCAGCAGGCGAATTGGTTTGTGTATGTGATGGGAATCGCATTTTTCGTAATGATTATGACCAACTTGATTATGAATGTGGCGGCTATCGCGATTTCCCTGCCGGTCGCTCTGGTCATCGCTCCCTACTTAGGAGTGGCTCCGGAAGTGGTGTTGTTCGCTTCTTTAGTGACCGCTGGAATGCCTTTCCTGTTATTGGTGGGCGCTGCACCCAACGCCATCGCCTATGAAAGCAAGCAGTTCACCTCCGGGGAGTTTTTGAAAGCAGGGATACCAGCCAGTCTTATTTTGATGGTTGTCCTCGCTTTTTTCGTCCTGGTTATCTGGCCGCTGATGGGGATGCCGGTTGTTATAGGGTAACTGAATGACAAGGGTATCACTTTAGGCTCCTGGAGCAGATACACCTATTGTCATTCCGGTTCGCTTCGCATCCGAAATAACGCTATCGCTTCAAATCAATGAAGAGACACATAGGAATGAGTGCAAAGTTGTATGACATGATATTCTGATTGCTGTTAAGATTCAGTTTTACATAAATATTATGTGTTGTCGATGACGAAAAGCCCCAAAACGAAACTGTTTATCGTGACGGAAACGGTCGATGATTTAATCCGGCGCCTCCAAAATCGTCTGCAGGAATCCGGATTTGGAGAAATCTCTATTCTGAGCGGGGAAGCGGTGAAAGAGCATTATGATGAGTTAGCCGGCTCGCTTATGATTATCGACAGCGACTTACGGAATCTTCCCGCGGTAGAGTTGGTCGATAGGTTAAAACGGATTGACGCAAACGCTTCTTTCGTAGTAATGGTCGGACGGGCTAACATAACAACCGGCGCAGAATTACTTAAGCAGGGCGCGCTGGGCTATTTCGTCAAAGATGAGTATTGTTTAGAACTTGCGCCTTCAGTGATTAACGAGGCTCTGAACAAGCTGGAACAACTTAAAGAACGGGAGATAAACGAGAAATCGCTTCAGGAAAGCGAAGGGATATTCAAGAGCTTGGCCGATAGGGCGAATTTCGGTATTATTATCCTTCAGGATGGGATTATAAAATACGCCAGCCCATCGCTGGAAAGAATGTCAGGCTATATGGTCAAAGAGCTTGTCGGCTCTGCGTTCATTCAATATATTCACCCCTCTAAACGCAAGGAAGCGCAGAAAACTCACAATTCTCGTTTTACAAAAGGGGACATAAATCAGATTTATGAATCTGTCCTAGTACATAAGGACGGGCGAGAAGTCTATACTGAAATTAGCGGGGGAGTGATTACATACAAGGGGAAACCGGCAGATTTAGTGGTGCTGCGCGATGTCTCTTCCACTCATCGCTACGAAAAGGCGTTGGAGTCCAGCGAAGAGAGATACCGTTCTTTAGTAGAAAATATGACCGAAGGGATAGTGATTCAGGATGAGAATGGAGTTTTGACCTATGCCAACGAAAATTTATGCAAAATGATGAATTGTCCGCTCGAAGAGTTGATAGGTAAATCCGACGTTGATTTATTGGATAAAGAAAACCAACAGATTTATTCTGAGAGATTCCGGCAGCTAAAGCGGGGCGAAAAAGAATCCTATGAATTGACCGTTATCCGGAAAGATGGGGCCAAGATGGATATTCTGGTGTCGCCTCAGCTGATAACCGATTATGACGGGAATTTTCGCGGTTCTTTCGCACTCATCACCCATGTCACTGAGACTAAACGCCGCTAAGAACAGCTTCGCAGATTCTCACAAGCTCTGGAACAGAGTCCCAGTATTATAATGATTTTAGACGCCGGGGGAATTGTGGAGCATGTGAATCCTCAATTCATCGAGGTCACCGGTTATGATTTCCAGCAGGTAGTAGGGAAAGGACTGTGGAAATTTGTGGGTAATACCAAAGAAGAAATCGCCGGGATATTGAAAACTGTGAGTTCTGCGGGACGCTTTCAGGGAGAATTTGGGAATTTGAAAGAGAACGGAGATTTGTATATTGAATCCGCTTTGATTACTCCCATTAAGAATAAAGCGGGGCAAATTACACATTATCTGAAAACATCGGAAGATGTCACCGAACGTAAAAAGGGGGAAGCGGCTCTGCTGGAATCGGAATCGAAATATAAAGCCTTAATCGAGCAATCCGAAGATGCTATTTATATCTTGGCTGACGATGAATTTAAGCTGGTAAACAGCAAGTTTTTGGATATATTCAATCTAACTCAAGAGGAAATTGACTCCCCCGATTTCAACCGGTTGATGTTAATTGCCGATGAGTCCCAGGAGATGCTGAAGATTCGAAAGGCGATGCGAGAACGTGGTGAAATTCTCCCATCTCAATTTCTGTGTACCGGTTTGAGTAAAGACGGCCGCCGAATGGAGGTGTCTGTCTCGGAAACTCTCATATCCTATCAGGGTAAACCTGCTGTCCAGGGGGTTTTACGGGACATTTCTGCGAAGAGGAAGGATGATGCGGATTTGCACCAATCGCAGAAGATGGAAGCGATGGGACGGTTGGCTGGGGGTATAGCTCATGATTTTAATAATCTGCTGACAGCTATTATGGGAAACTGTGACCTGGCAATGATGTCTGTATCCCAGGATAGCCAGTTGCACGGCGACCTGATGGAAATCCGAAAAGCGGCGGAAATCGCGTCAACTCTAACTGAGCAACTTCTCTGTTTTTCCCGTAAGCAGGTGGTAGAACATATGGTCATAGATTTGGCCTTGACCATCACAAATATGAAAAGAATGCTTGAAAGGATTTTGGGAGAACACATCGCGCTTGAGACTAACATCGCTGCGGATTTGTGGAAGGTTAAAGCTGACCCCGGTCAGATTGAACAGCTAATTGTCAATCTTGCGGTAAACAGCCGGGACGCTATGCCCAATGGAGGCAGATTGAGTATCGAGCTGCAGAATTTAGAGATTAAAGATGATTTGCTGCAGCGGATAGAGTTGAAGGGAATCAG
Organism: uncultured bacterium; assembly: GCA_964421875.1. Classification (GTDB taxonomy): domain Bacteria; phylum Electryoneota; class Tariuqbacteria; order Tariuqbacterales; family Tariuqbacteraceae; genus CAYQZD01. The sequence continues at coordinate 8,016 of CAYQZD010000104.1, read as the reverse complement.
AGAATGCGTATTGATTACGGTAAGAGATAATGGTGTTGGGATGACTGAGGAGATTAAAAGCAAAATCTTCGACCCGTTCTATACTACCAAGGAAATCGGCGAAGGAACCGGTTTGGGATTGTTTTCAGTGTATGCCATCGTAAAACAGAGCGGGGGATACATCGAGGTCTTCAGCCAGCTGGATGAAGGAACCACATTTAAAATTTATTTCCCCAGAGTGGAGGAAGAGATTGAAGAATGGAAATTACTCGAACCTGCGGTAGAAATCCCCCGCGGCAATGAAACCTTAATGATGGTTGAAGACGAGGAATCCGTTCGCAAAACATTAACCGGCGCTTTAAAGCGGTTGGGCTACAAAGTGCTCTCCGCCAATGACGGAACCGAAGCGCTGCGACTGGCGCAGAAGATGAAAAAGCCCGCGCAGCTCCTCATTACGGATGTAGTAATGCCCAATATGAGTGGAATTGAATTAGCAAAACAGCTCCGAAGTAAATGGCCTAAATTGAAAGTAATCTACATCTCAGGCTATGCTCAAGATGTCATCGATGGTCACCTTGTGGATGAAACCGAAACTTACTTCATCCCCAAACCCTTCAGACCGGCGGAATTGGCGGTGAAACTCAGGGAAGTTTTAGACTCGTAAATTGAACTTAGACAGAGCGGTTTCCTCCGCGTTTGTCAATCATCGATAACACAGACAGAGTTTTTTAGGCGAATTCATAATCTCTGTGGTGACGGGTTTACGCACCCTGTCCGACAATGTCATTGCGAGGACGCCGTAGGCGGATGAAGCAATCTTTAATGTCATATTAATCAATAAGATTGCTTTGCTTCGCTCGCAATAACAGAATGCGTTTTCGTTATTTTTTGATAGACTGCGGAGAGTCGACAGCACCCATGCCAGTCATAATGAAATAATTAGAAGAAAGTTTACTGCCTATGTCTCCCGAGAATGTTTTTAAAATAGTGGAAGGGGAAGATATCTCTTTCATCCGCCTTTGGTTCACCGACATCCTGGGTCAGCCTCGGGGATTCGCTCTGACCTTGCGCGAACTGCCTGAAGCGATGGAATCCGGCGTCGGATTCGACGGCTCCTCCGTGGAAGGATTTGCCCGGATTCACGAAAGCGATTTGATGGCTTTTCCCGACCCTAACACTTTAAAAATCATCCCCGATGAAGTCGGCGGCTTGCGGTCAGCCGTGATGTTCTGCGATTTGAAAACCCCTGAAGGGGAGCCCTACGAGGGCGACACCCGCTATGTGCTGCGGCGAAATCTGGAGCAGATAGCGAAGGAAGGCTACACTTTCAATGTAGGCCCCGAATTGGAATATTTCTATTTCGAGGATGACCATAGCACTCAGACGCTGGACGATGTGGGATATTTCGACGCTTCCATTGTCAGCCAGGGGACTATTCTTCGAAAAAAAACGGTTCAGTTCCTGGAAAGACTCGGTATCCCGGTGGAATACTCCCACCATGAAGTCGCCCCCTCACAGCACGAAATCGACCTCCGCTATGACGGAGCGCTGGAAATGGCGGATAAAGTTGTCACCTGCCGCTTCCTGGTAAAAGAGATTGCCCGGCAAAACGGATTGTACGCCACCTTTATGCCTAAACCTATATACGGCAAGAATGGGAGCGGTATGCACATCCATATGTCGATTTTCCGCGACAATAGAAACTTGTTCTTCGCAGCTGATAATGCTTATCATCTCTCGGATTTCGCTAAATCCTTCACCGCGGGAATTCTGAAACATATCAACGAACTCACAGTCGTGCTGAATCAGTGGGTCAATTCCTATAAACGCCTGGTTCCGGGCTATGAAGCCCCGGTTTATATCTCCTGGGGGCAGAAAAACCGTTCCGCCTTGGTCAGGGTTCCCCGCTACCGTATGGGGCGGGAAAACTCCACGCGTATTGAACTGCGCAGCCCCGACCCTGTCTGCAATCCCTACCTGGCTTTTTCGGTTATGCTTGCGGCCGGAATGAAAGGGGTGCGGGAAAACTACCGGCTTCCCCCGCCTGTCGAAGAAAATATTTATGAAATGAGTATAATAGACCGCACCAAACATAACATAGAAACTCTGCCGGGGGATTTATTCGAAGCGGTGCGGGAACTGCAAAATAGTGAATTGATGAGGGAAGCGTTGGGCGAGCACGTTTTCAATAAGCTTATCGCCAACAAGCTTATCGAATGGGATAGGTATCGCGGTATTGTTTCACATTATGAACTCGAGGAATATCTTCCGATATTATAAGAGTCTGTCGCCGAAATTATACTGTCGTAGATTCGGGTCTCCACACCTTGCGCTATGTAATTAATATACAAGTAATTGCAATAGAGTGTAGAGACCCTGTTGCGCTTAATATGCTGTCGACTGCGAACAGTCTGTCTGAAAATAGGAGAAAACGAGGTAAGTTCAATTTACTGAATATTATAACTTATTAATTATTTATGATTTCTGGATTCCCGCTTTCGCGGGAATGACAAATTCGGGGTATTCTCGGACAGACTGCATAGACCTGCGCCACCAAGGATAGAGATTCTTCGCTCCGCCTGCGGCGGGCTCAGAATGACAATACTGGCAATGTCCATTATAAACTGACCTGATTCATAACTCTCCTGTTGTCCGCCCTAATAGTTTCCCACTATTATTTCGCAGAAGACGCTCGATTCATCCACTTCTCTCACCTCAAATTCCACATCAAATCCTGCGGCGAGCGCGGCAAACTCTTCAGGGCTGATTGTGGCGGCTGTAAAGCCGTCTTTGCATATTATTACTCCTCCGCCGGTCTTATCCTCGTCGATTTCGCCAATAAGTCCAGCTTCCGACTGCAATCGAAACCACTCCAATCTGTGAGCCCAGAATTTATTGGAATAGCTTGAAAAGAGCGCTCTCCCCCCGGGTTTGGTGACGCGGATAGCTTCGGCTATTAACTGCTTCCTATCGACCTTGAAAGCGGAAATCCCGTTTTGGATACAGGCGGTCATATCGAAGCTGTCATCGCGAAAACCGAGATTTGCCGCGTCCATCTGAATTAGCGTACAGTTGTGAACTCCGCGAAGAAATTCCCCGCCTAATTCCAGGCTTGAGAGTGAATTGTCGATTCCCACTGTCCAGCGGGCTTTAGCCGCGATACCGGGAAGGATGCGGCCGTAGCCGCATCCCAATTCCAGAAAACTGCCGCCCGAAATTATCCGTAGCAACAAGTGTTTTGCCTCCGCCACGAGATACTGACGAACCCGGGGCGGAGCTATTTCGTAGCATTTCTTGAGCCTTTCGGCTGAAAGAAGGGCTTTGTAGTAATCACCGGTCATTGTTTAAAACAGGTTCTTAACGGCGGTCAGCCAGTCAGTGTTTCTGCATATTGTTATAACCTGTCCCACCATAATGGAACCGAGGCGATAATGGTTAATATTAACGAAAATATTCTGTAATAATTGTTATTATTATATATACAATAATGTTTAAGACGATAATTGTGCGATTTTCGCGGGAAATTATGCTTGACAATTGCGGGAAAAATCCCTATATTATACAGTTATAGAAATATTAAAATCAATGGTTCATATATAATAATTGCTATTTTGTCAATTGGTGAATTCTGCTGTATTAATCATAAAGTAGAAAAAATATTTTAGTTTGCAATATTTCCGGGAGTAGTTGGATATCTTTCTGTGTTTTGAATCCATTTAGGAACGTCCAAACTCTCTTTAATTATTAGCGCTAAATTCAATGTCGGATTCGATATCGAATCGGGGTCTATAGTAATATAAAATTCAATCAAGGCGACCGGGATGTTTCCCATCCCGACATCAGCTTTCGCTTGAGTTTCAACTGAGATGGAATCACACTTGAGGATTAGCTGAAAATTCTCGGATTTGATTAAGGCGGGGTAAAATTGCCGGCAAAAAAAGAACGCATTCTGCTCTTTCGTAACCAGGGAATCGGAGATTTGATATTGATTTCCCCCGCCGTAAGAGCTATCCGTTCACTGCACCCTGAATCCCATATTTCAATCTTTGTGGGGAACTGGTCCAGGAGCGCAGTCGAAAACAGCGATTACATCGACGAAATCGTTTCCTATCCCGATAAATGGATTCAGAATAAGAATCCCCAGCGGATTCTGCAGCTGGTGCATCGGCTTCGGAAGAAGCGCTTCGATAGGGTCTATATCTTCCATTCCCATAATATGCTGCATCTGCTGACTGCGCTTGCGGGAATTCACCAAAGGTACGGTTTTACCTACCGGGGAACCGGAAAACTCCTGTCCGCAGCCACTGAATGGCAACCCAACACCGCTCGTTATATAGCGGACAACTATCTTGATATTCCCAGACTTGCGGGATGGGAGGGGGACGATTATTCCCTCGATTTTATCCTCTCGCCCGAAGATGAGGAAACTGCGGAAAATTTATTGCGAGAACACCGGCTTCAAGCGAAACGGTTCTTTGTTATCGCGCCCGGGGGGGGTATCAATCCCCGGCAGGACGTTTTCCATAAACGATGGGGGGCGGACAACTACGCTGCATTGTTGAACTTGATGCATAAGGAATGGGACTCCGCTTTCGTCCTGGTCGGCGCGTCGGATGAAAAGGAGATCTGCCGCGAAATCGAGCGGAAATCGGGGGTGGATGTCGTTAACTTGTGCGGAGAAATCCCATTTAGAGTATCGGCGGGGTTGGTGAAAAAATCGGCAATGCTGATCTGCAACGATTCCTCCTTGATGCATACGGCGGTCGCCTTTCAGGCGCCGAGTATCGCCATTTTCGGCCCCTCGAATCCGAAGTCGCTGCTCCCGCCGCAGGGAGTCAACCGCTATATTTCAGCGGGATTGGAATGCAGTCCCTGTTATTGCAACAGCATCTTCAAAGGATGCGACCGGGATTTGGCTTGTATGAAAGAGCTTTCACCCCGAAAAGTCTTCAACGCCGTGAAGGATTTATCGATTGAAGCGTGAGAAACTTCCCCGATACTCTGTGGTGATACCATCTTATAATTCCGCGGAAACACTGGAACGGACGCTTGAAGCGCTCTGCGGACAGGATGATATTGAAGATGCGGAAATCATCGTAGTCGATGACGGTTCTACCGATGACACGGCGCAACGGACGAAAAAATTCCCGGCGCGCTATTTCTATAAAAGCAACGGCGGTCCCGCCTCAGCCAGGAATTTGGGGATTGAGAGGGCTCAAGGCGGAATTGTTCTTTTTATCGACAGCGACTGCACACCCCGGAAGGGCTGGCTTTCAAATATGACTCAACCCTTCGAAGACTCTGAAATCGCCGGAGTCAAGGGGATTTACTTCACCCGGCAGAGAGGCCTGGTTGCCCGGTTTGTGCAACTGGAATTCGAGGAGAGGTACCTGATGCTTTCCCGGCGCGAGTCCATCGATTTTGTGGACAGTTACAGCGCCGCCTTTCGCCGGGATGCACTGTTAAAAGTCGGAGGATTCGACCAAAGTTTCCCTAAAGCCGACAACGAGGATGTCGACCTTTCCTATAAGTTAGCCCGGGCGGGATTCAAGATGGTTTTTCAACCCCGCGCTGTGGTGGAGCACATTCATCCCGACCGGCTGGTTAAGTACCTCAAGGTCAAGTTCAATCGGGGATTCTGGCGGACTGCGGTTTATAAGCGGCATCCGGGGAAAGCGGTCAAGGATTCCTACACCCCGCAGACCTTGAAGCTGCAGATATTGTCCGCCGCCGGAGTGTGGGGAGGGTTGATTTTGGGAATCGCGGCCGGGATATGGCTTCCGGCGCTGCTATTCGCCGCGGCGATGTTGCTCTTGGCGTTGATATTTATGTTCAAGGTGTTTCGTATCGATCCCGGCGCCGCGGTTTTTGCGCCAATAATGCTCTTCCTACGCGCGACCTGCTTCATCGGGGGAATCGCCGGGGGGATATTGAGTCATTTTGTTCTGAAGGAAAAAATGGTTCCTCGCTTTATCGTGTGGTTATTTGAAACTGTTTTTTTGCGCTATTGAGAATCACTTTTGAGTCTTCCTTATATTCGATAATCCCCCCTGCCCCCCTTTAGAAAAGGGGGGAATTGTATGGGAGTCCTTTACGAAAGAGGGGAAAGCGGAAAGTCCCCCTTTCTTAAAGGGGGATTTAGGGGGATTATATTCGTTCAATTATAAAGTGAATCCTCAATGGTGATTGATTTTTACCCATACAATTCAGCGAAGAGCCAAAACAATATTCCGCCAATAATTTCGGCCGGAATCCCTTTGATTGATAGGATTCTTCCCGTTTCGCGGTTAAAGTGTTCTCCAGCGTTTAGAGTTTAAATAATTAAACAGTTTGTGACTTGGAACATCTGTATTTTTACGAGATATAGGTAATATCTATAAAGAGCCATTTGATTGAATTACAGCGACGTTTGTCGTTTGATATGGAAGAAGCGGGCTTTTTTCTTTAAGACGTTTCAAATCTACATAACCTCTACAATGACGAACCGGATAGGTCTTTTTCTATGAAGAAACGTGACCGTCTGAGCGTTTTGATGCTGAATGCGCCCTTCCTGAAACGGTATTCCAGGGGGCAGCGCAATCCCGGAGTGACCCGCTCGGACACTATGTACTACCCTTACTGGATGTCCTACGCCACGGGCGTGGTGGAACAATCCGGCGTCAACTGCAAATTCATCGACGCCCCCGGCGAAGGCTGGGATTATCCCGAAGTGGAGAAGCTTGCATCCGAATTCCAGCCCGACCTGGTTATTATGGATTCCACTACCCCAAGCATCTATAATGATATTAAGGTCTTAGACCATCTAAAAGAGAAGTTTCCCCAAGCCAGGTTTATGATGGTGGGCACCCATGCCACCGCTACTCCCGACGAGACTATGAACCTGACTCCCAACCTTGATTTCCTCGCCAGAGGGGAGTTCGACGATACCTGCCAGGCGGTGGCGCTGGGTTTGGAAAACGGCATCAAACCGGAAGAAATTCTTGGCTTGACCTGGCGCGATAACGGTAAGATTGTCCATAATCCGATTCGACCACTTATCAAGGACCTTGATTCGGTTCCTTTCGTTTCCGGGGTCTATAAGCGGCATCTGAATATTTGGAACTACTTCAATCCCGACTGCCTCTACCCCAATGTGACCCTCCTGACTGGTAGAGGATGTCCTTATCGCTGCAGTTTTTGTCTTTTTACACACACTATCTCAGGTTTCAAGACCCGTTTCCGCTCGGTCGAAAATGTGCTGGATGAACTCGAATATATTGAAAAAACCTTTCCTCATGCCAAAGCGTTTTTCTTCGAGGACGACATCTTCACCATCAATGAAAAAAGATGCCGGGAACTTTGCGAAGGGATGCTGAAACGCGGAATAAAACTCAAATGGAACGCTAATTCTCGGGCTGACATCTCGCTGGAGACCTTGAAAGCTATGAAACGCGCCGGATGCCGCGCTCTCTGCGTGGGATTCGAAACCGGAAATCAGGAGATTATCGACGCCTATGGTAAACGCCTGACGGTAGAGGATTATTACAAATTTTCCCGTAACGCCCGAAAAGCGGGGATTATGATGCACGGGTGCTTTATCGTAGGCGGTCCGGGGGAAAATTCCAAGACTATGAATCGCACCCTGAAAATGGCGATGGACCTGAAACCTGATACCGCCCAGTTCTATCCCCTGATGGTATATCCGGGCACCCCGGAATACGATCGGATGAAAGAAAGCGGGATGCTGGTGACCACGGACTATGAAAAATGGCTCACCGCCGACGGCCTCCATAATTGCATCATCCGCACCGAGGACCGCACTCCGGAAGAGTTGATAAGGTTCTGTGATTATTCAAGAAGGCGTTTCTACCTGCGTCCCAGTTATCTTTTCTATAAAGCCCGCAAGTCGTTCTTCGATCCACAGGAACGCCGCAGGACGATAAAGGCCTTCAAGGTTTTCTGTAAACATCTCTACCACCCTTCGGTATAATACCGAGGCGGTTATGATAGTTGAAAGAATCTACACAATGAATAAATAAAAGCGATGGAACCTCGATG
>CAYQZD010000103.1:0-12981 GCA_964421875.1 uncultured bacterium | reverse complement strand
GAGTGGCTCAATTTTACTTTACAATAGTGGCTCACTTTTAGTTTGCAATTGACACCCAACGGAATCGGTTTTGATTAAATAGACATCATCATAATTTGTACCATAAAAGCATTGCATTCCTGTAATGATATATCCCTCCTCGTTGGTCTGTTGAACGCATCTCCCTATATCATTAAAATTCCCACCGAATGTTTGGCTCCACAACTGATTACCCGAAGAGTCGGTTTTAATTAGATAGACATCAGAAGTCAAAGTGCCTGAATAACCTATATATCCGGTTATGATATACCCACCTTCAAGAGTTTGTTGAACGCAGAACCCAACTTCATCTAAGTTTTCGTCATATATCCGGCGCCATTGCTGGTTGCCTAAGGAATCAGTTTTAATTAGAAAGGCATCAAAATAACCAGGGCCATAATCACCTGTGTAACCAACTATGATATATCCGCCATCAAGGGTCTGCTGAGCATGTCTGGCATAATCATGCTCGTTTATACTGAATGTTTGACTCCACAATTGATTACCTAAAGAGTCGGTTTTAATCAAATAAACATCATATCCATCAATACTGAATGAATTTGACTGTCCGAGAATAATAAAACCATTGTCCATTGTCTGCTGAACGCTATAGCTTTCATCCCCATGGTTTCCTCCAAAGGTTCGATACCACTGTTGATTGCCGAAAGGATCTGTCTTAATTAAATAAACATCGCGATTTAGTGCGCTATAAGACCGGGTGCTTCCCGTGACTATAAACCCTCCGTCCAATGTTTGCTGAACGCTATAACCATAATCACTGGAACTTCCGCCGAAAGTCCTTGTCCATAATGTGTCCGGCTGCTGAGGCTGAGCGAAAGTGCAGGCAGACAGAAGGATGATGAGGATTAATATGGTGAATAGGGTTTTCATTTTCCCTTCCTCCGAAATTTAATCGGATAAGGTTCCGAAACCGTTAAAAGAAAGGTCGGTGTAAAGATTTGTCAGAATACTTCGGAAGGTCTTATCGGGATAATCGTAGTAACCCGCCGCTTTATTAGTTTTTGATGTAAAAGTCACCAATTTGTCATTGCGAACGAAGTGAAGCAATCTTTAAGCTATTATATAACAAATAGATTGCTTCGTCGCTTTGCTTCCTCGCAATGACAATGTCAGAATTTTACTCAAACACTAATTGATAATGAAATATAAGGATATTGTCAAGTTTATAAATAGGTTTTACCGTAAAAAAAATCCCTCCCGGTTATTCCGGAAGGGATTATATGACGCAGTGACCCCAAGGGGAATCGAACCCCTGTTGCGAGATCGAAAATCTCGAGTCCTAACCTCTAGACGATGGGGCCGGATGGTGTTAGGGAGAGTGACGGGACTTGAACCCGTGGCCACCAGGGCCACAACCTGGTGCTCTGCCAACTGAGCTACACTCTCCGAGTGTGATTGATATTTTCATCCCCCCAGGGCTTGGTACGCCTGGAAGGATTCGAACCTTCAACCTACGGCTTAGAAGGCCGTTGCTCTTCCCTTGAGCTACAGGCGCAAAAGGTCGATGGACCGGCGGGTTACGAAGTAACTCTTGAACAGCCGCGTATAATTCGCGGCCGATTGCTTTAATTAACCCATTAATATAACAAAATATTCGGAAATATTCAAAATTTAGCGGGCAATTCCCTCTATACTTTTGCTTCATTCCCTCACCACATTTTAATCGGTTGTTCAAACTCCCCCTGATTTACTTCCACGCATTGAGTAAGCCGGGGATTCCGGTTTTTTAGGATTGGTTTACATATCTTATCGGGATTTAGTCTATCATCAATATATACAATAATTTATCTTTGTGACGGACTAATTATTATTTCAGGCTTTTTTACTTGATTAATTTCAGGATAATGATTATAATGTTAGCTATAATAGGAAAAATTTACAGATTGCATCGATTCATCTTTAAAACTTCGTTGTTATTATCACGCCAAGCCCCTTAATGACATCTCGCAGATATGGGACTTGCGGCTGCGGATTTGCCTTATTCTACGCGGTCATTCTTTTAGACCATAGGTCCCGCCTAAGTATCGCTGCTTCTTTCTTTGAATATATTATCAACATCATCGCTTAAGCAAATTCATACTTTAAAAAAGAAATCGATATTGGTTTTTACCTGCAAAAGGGCTCGCTCTCGATATCAGTTTGATATAGTAACGCGTTGTACTAATTAAAGCGTTTATGTATTATATTGTTATTATTGTAACTAATAGAGGATTTAGGGTTCAGGGTAAAGGGTATAAAACGGACGAGAATCGCTTATGGAATAATTTTTGGCTCTTCTCCATTTTAGTTGCGAGCATCCAGTACAGAAAAGCTGGGGCATTAGCCTAAAAAAAGAACGCTTGTCATTCCGAGCGAAATCCGGAATCCAGTTTTTTGATATTAAAAGAGATTTTCCTGGACTCCCGCTTTCGCGGGAGTGACAACGTTTTGAGAATTAATCAGCAGAGTAGCGAGCATTAATCCGCAAAGCAAGAGATTTTGCAACTAATTTGGAGATGAACCTAATTTTTAGACCCTAAACCCTTTACCCTATACCCGAAAAGATATTTTATATCAATAAATAACAATATATTAACAACTTTTGTATAATAGCACAAGTCGTTATAGTATTAATTATCACACCAATATTTTGATGAGGAATCTCATCAATGTCTCTAAAAAATTCCATCATCCCAATCCTTTTCCCTATCGTCCTCCTGATATTATCAGCTCCCTCCTCGGCGCAAGTAGAGAACCGCCTGGAATACTTCAACGGCGGAACAATGGAGGCGAGTTTTGAATTTCGCAGTTCCATACTCACGGGAATGGGGATTTACGAAGCGGCTTCCGGCCGGGGAATCACCACCTTCCGTCCTTCTTCAGCCTCAATCTACTGGAACCCGGCCGGTTTGGCGTCTTTGAAGAAAGGGGAATGTCAGTTCGAAGCCTTGCCAGGTTTAAAATATCAACCGGATTTTCAGGATCGCATCAACGAAGAGATTGACGCCGAATTGGTCACTTTCGATGTGGCGGGTCCGGTGATTTATCCGCAGTTATCCCTCTCCGGCGGGCAACGCCCGGCGATAGTTTCAAGTTTTTCCCTGGCATATCCTGTGAAGGACTATACCCTGGGATTCGCTTATCAATCCCTTTTGAATCTACGGTTTCAAATGTTGGGGGCGGGCTTGGAGGCGCAAATCAGCACCATCGAGGAAAATCCCGAAGCCATACCGGTGACCGCCTACGTGGCGGTGGATATGAATATGTACTTCAACCTGCTGGCGGAGGAATATTCTTTAGCGGCGGCGCGCAGTATTACCGACCGGCTGGACGCAGGGATAACCCTGAAGCGAACCTCGGTATCGTTGGACCTCAATGGGAAACTCTCGCCCGAAGGGATTTTGTCAGGACCGATTGTCGAGACCGCCTTCAACGACCCGCGCGCCGGCTATACCAACGATTTTTATCAGAAGATGAAGGGAGATTTCTCCGGCGGCAAATGGGGCGCTAAATTGGGAATGGCTTATTATAAATCCGACAGACTCTGCTTTAACCTGACCGCGGATATCAGACCTTCGATTACTATGAACGGGGATATGGAGATAACTCAATACAACTTTCCCGCATTGAACTTGAACGCCGAGGAGGATGAGGAGACCTTCAATGTGGACACTTTAGACCTCGCTGAAGCGACTCGGACTTACAAAGCGCTCTACTTTCCTTCGGATGAGATGACGATTAGAATCCCTTCGTCCTTCTCCGTCGGTGTGGGATACCGAGCGCTTTCACTGACTCTTTCGAGTTACTTCGGCGAAATGGGCTTCGAATACGAGCTTGGCGAAGGTCCCGACAGCACGATTACCAACTACAAGCGCGGCTTGAAACCGAAATTCGGGGCGATGCTGGGTTATTATGTTGGGATGTTCAGAGTCAGCGCCGGCGTTATTTTGGCTGACGAAGTTGTAGCAGGATACAATGACGCTGACGGAGTTCCTCTTGAACCTATGAAAGGCATCCCCATCCCCCGCTTCAACCTGGAATTCGGCCGGCAGATTATGGAAAACTGGCGGCTGGAGACTTTAATAGTAGGGATGCCCGAAGCGGCCTTGAGAATTGGAATTACTTACGAATTCGAATAGAATCGTGACCAGAGACAAATCGATGAAAAACTTTGTGAAAAGGCGACTTCTGATATCTAAACCAGACATTCCCGGAGATAAAGATATGAAATTTGCCGGAAACTGCAAATCACGGTCTCTGTTGCGGCAATCCACAACCCCCGATGACAATGAATTTACCAGCCGCCGCGCCACACCGAATCAGCGGATGAAGTACGTTCTGTCAATACTCCCGGCGCTGCTCTGTCTGACACTGCTGCCCTATCTGGTTCGAGGTCAAGGCGGCCGAAGTTTCAGCCGCAGCTTCTTAAGCAGTCCTATGAACCTCACTGCCGACCTGGAAATCACCTCGATGCCCACCACCTTTGTGGGGTCGGAGGATACCATAGTAATCACCTGGACCGGAACCACCACACCCGAATACGGCATTCTGCACTACGGTTTAAATCCGGGGATGGGCATTCCCGGTTTATACGCCTACACTATCATAGACAGCAGCCACCTCGATACGTTGATAGTATTAGGCAGCGAATTGAACATCGGCCTGCTTTTCTGTATGATTTCCACCCCTTCGGGGCTTTTGTCTGCCGAATTTATGATGGTGCGGGAGTCGGACGACCCGGTGCAGTTGATTTCTCCCAGGTCTTCCACGGGCGGAATCGGGGGTATAACCACCACCACTCCGCTGTTCCAGTGGAATGCGGTCCCTAATGTCCCCTACTATCATCTTCTGCTTTCCGACCAGCCGTTCGAGATAGAAGAGGACTCCCTAACCGGGGAAATTCAAACCTATGGCGCGAACATCATATGGCAGGCTATAACGCCGAATACCTCGATAGTATATGGAACCCTGGACCCCTCCGGTTTCTATGTACATTACAATTATCCGCCATTAATAGGCAACCTCCCCGGAGAACCGCGCCCTACCTACAACTGGGCGGTTTTAAACAACTATGGTAATAATCCCACTTTCAGTTCGGATGTGGTGGGAGATTTAATGGCTTTCGAGGTCAATACCCCGCCGCCTTTCGCTCTCCCCGAACTGCTGAGTCCGGTTTCACCGCCAGATACGCTGACTGTAGTCTCCTCCGACAGTGTAGAATTCACCTGGAGCTATATCCCTCAAGCCAGCAATTACCATTTATACCTGACCAGACTGGAAATCAGACCCGGCGGCTCCACCGCTTATATCCCGCTCTGGTATGTGCAAACCACTATCACCGCTGTATTATGTCCCGCAGCGGGTTTACTGTCCAACGGCGAACACCGCTGGAAGGTAATCGCCGAGGACAACCAAGGACGGGGCACAATGTCGGAACCGGCGGATTTTTACTATTCGATAAACAATCAAAACATCTGGTTGCAGGTGGTGCTGCAAGGCACCTACGACCCGGTTATGGCGGTTCAGGTCGATTTCATACCCATTCAGGGACCTACTCTGCAACCGACTCTGACCGATGACGGCGGATTCGCCAATAAAGATATGCCCTATGGCACCTATAGATTTCAGTTTTCCAAAGACGGCTATGCTACCCTCACCTCGGATGCCTTTGTGGTGGACGAAAACACTCCCAGCGGGACTGGCAACATCTACAGATATGAGATTCAACCGCTCTATTCATCGGTATTCGGCACTGTTATCGACAATAACAACGACCCACTGTCCTTCGCCGATGTTACCGCCCGGAACACTTCCACCGGCGCGGAAGAGACCACTCAGTCGAATAATTCCGGTGTGTTCTCTATCTCTCTTACACCGGCAAATTACAGCTTTATAGCTTCTAAAGATGGATATACTTCATCGCAGACGGTTATAACCAACCTCCCCCCCAACGTTACCGTGAATCTGGACAGCATCAGCGGTCCCCTGCGCCTCACCTTGAACCTTTATTCGATAACAGGCAGGGTGGTGAATCTGGACAACCAGCCCATCGCTCTGGCGAGGGTGACCTGCGTCAAGGGGCAGGAATCCTACGAATATACCACCGGCGCCAACGGCAACTTCGAATTCCAGGTGAGCAACGGAACCTGGACTTTGAGAGCTGAGAAACCGGCATTCTGGATAAGCTCGGAACCGCGGCAAGTGGTTATTTTGAACGCCTCTTCCCATAACAATATCCTGCAACTCTCGCCCGCCGCTAATATCATTTCCGGGCAGGTTTACCAGGGGGCGGTCCTTTCTAGGGGAGAAGCGTTGGTGAGGGCGGTTCCCAGCGCCGGGCCTGTGGAAGAGGTTCAGGTCAATGACCAGGGCAGCTACATCATCAGTCTTCCGACCGGAGATTATCAAGTCAACGCCCATCTGGAGGGATACACTTCCCCCACTCCGGTATCGCTCTCTCTCAGCGTAGGTCAAACCATTTCAGGGCTCGATTTCTATTTGACTCCCAATCCCTCCTACTTGACGGGGAGGATAACTTCCGACGGCTCCACTCCGCTTGCCGGGGCGGTAGTCACCAACGGGAATGTCACCGACACCACCGACGCTCAGGGAAATTACGCCCTGAACGTTTCTTCGGGCCAGCACACGGTGACCGCCTCAAAAACCGGATACATCACCGCTTCCAGTCCTCCGGTGAATGTGGCTCCGGGGCAGACCCTGGAAAATATCAATCTCATTTTAAATCCCAACGCCGCCACCATCAACGGCAATGTCCGCTCTAACGGCCAGCCGGTGTACCTGGCCGCGGTGAGAGCTAAAAAAGTGTCCACCGGCGCGGTGAGCATGGTTCAAACCGCGGAAAACGGGGATTACACCTTCAGCATCACCTATGGGACTTACCAAATTTGGGCTTCGAAAACCGGCTATCTCAATTCCGACACCCTGACGCATACCGCTAATCCCGGACAAACAATCGACAATGTGGATTTCAACCTCATCAGAAACCTGGGCTATCTCGCCGGAACCACGCTCTACAACGGGCAGGGGCTGGGACAAACCCAGATTAACGCTGCCGCCCTCGGCGCTCCTACAGTGAATTTCAACACTCAGGCTTCTTACTTCGGTGATTTCAACCTCGCGGTCACTCCGGGCTATAGCTACGAAATCACCGCTTCCAAGACCGGTTACACCCCTGGTGTGGACACTTCCGATATAGTTGCCGCCAATGTCACCCAGAATTTCCAATTCAATCTGACCCAGCTTCAGGCGCGGGTTCTGGGAGGAGTGTTCAGCGTCGGGGGAGACACCCTGGTGAACGCCACGGTTACCGGCGTAAAGCGGGGCACCGGCGAAACCTTCACCGCCAGCACCAACAACATCGGCTCTTACACCCTGTTCCTGAATTCGGGGACCTACGATATCACCGCCTCCAAGCCCGGCTATCTTTCCTTTACCAGAGACACTACTTTAGGGGCGGGCCAGACACTTTCGGGATATAGTTTCGCGCTCAACCCCAATTTCGCGGTCCTGTTAGGGGTGGTGAGGGACAGCTTGAATCCGTCGACTTTCGTCAACAACGCCCTGGTCACCGCTACCAAGGTAGGCACCCAGTCCGGGACCAGCGTTCACACCGACCCTACCGGCGGATACCGTCTGGATGAACTGGTTCAAGGCAGCTATAATGTTACCGTTACCCATACCCGCTATCAAACTCGAACCGTAACCGGTGTCAACCTCCTCGGCGGCAGCACGACCACATTGAATATCGCCCTTTTAGGGCGGGATGGGATGATTTCCGGGGCGGTCCGCGATATTTTTTGCGCCCCTATATCCGGGGCGACGGTGGAGGCGGAAAGAACGGGCGGAGGAAGCTACTATGCGCAATCCCTTTCGCAGGGAGATTATTCACTGCAGAATCTCCCCTCCGGCTCCTATACCCTCAGCGCCGCTAAAGACGGCTATTCCCTCGACAGCACCAGTATTACGCTCACTCCCGGCGATACGCTCTCCAATGTCGATTTCGCCTTAATCCGAAATGACGGCGAGATTAACGGCAGAGTGCTTAATCCTGTGAACCAGGGCATCCCCGAAGTGGAAATCATTGCTAACGACAGTTCCGGGAACGCGGGCAGCGCGGTCAGCGCTCCCGACGGGAATTTTACCATCAGCGGTCTGGCGGCGCTAAATCCCTATCACATCTTCCTGACTAAAACCGGTTATACTTACAACTCCGGGCCCCTTATCTGGCCGGCGGATACCAGCATCATCGCAATCTACCAAATGAGCCGCGATTCGCTCGAAATCACCGGATTCGTGGTGAACCAATCGGGCGCGCCGAAAAATAACATCAGAGTAAAAGCGGTGAGTGGAACACTGCTCCGCAGCGCGACAACCGGAACCAACGGCTTCTATACTATCACTCAAATCGCTCCCGGAAGGGAATACCTGGTTTACACCGACTTATACCATCCCCAGCTTGCCAACGATTCCGTAATGGTAAATGTCGGCGCCGTCAACATCCGAGCCGACACCCTTATTATGCAGGAAAGCTCCTCCTCTATATCCGGTCTGGTCAGCCTCGCCGGTTCGGGCGCGGGTAATGTAAGGGTCAAAGCCGTAAGGCAGGACAGCGCTATGCGCTCCACCATCACCAGCGGCAACGGTTCCTACATTATCGACAACCTGCTCGACGGAACCTACCGGATCTATCCGTCTAAGCAAGGATACCGGTCTTTGCCGCCTCAGAACACGGTGGTTCTTACGGTCAACCAGCACGCTACCAGCGTCGATTTCAGCATCAGCCAGATTAGAATTGATATATCGGGACGGGTATCCGACCAGAACGACAGTCCCGTTTCCGGGGCGGAGGTGACAGCCTGGCCCTTGACCGAAGGAGTCGATACTACACTCACCACCGTTCAAGGATGTTTCGTTTTCGAGGATAGACCGGGTTTGGTGGAATACAATATCGCCACCAACCTGCCCCCCCTGGAGTACGACAATGACGACAGCACGGTTTACACCGATACTACAGATGTGTTCAACTTAAACCTGACAGTGGGGGTACACAACAGTTCCATCGCCGGCAGGGTTGTGGAACTCGGGATGGGAACGCCCCTGGCTGAGGTCTCGGTGATACTCAACAATCGGGAGCCTATCTACACCGACTCCTTAGGAGAGTTTAGTTTCGTTTACCTCCCTGCCGACTCCTATGGCATCGCTCTCAATAAATCAGGCTACATAGCCCGGGAAGTCCAAGCTTTCCTCGCCGATTCGCAAAACCTGGCGCTGGGCGATATCCAACTCGAAAGGCTCACCAACGCTATTTACGGCACGGTGACTAACCAGACTTTGGGTACCGAAATTCCCAATGTGGTGATTACCCTGGTCGATACCGGTTCGACCCTGCCGCCGGTGAGCGACACCACTTCCGCCACCGGAGTTTACTACTGCGATAATCTGAATCCGAATTATCAGTATCGTCTGTGCGCGGAAAAGAAGGGATTCCTGGTTTTCAACGGCGCTCCCCTAATTGTGAACAGTCCCTTCGATTTCCGAATCATACCTCTCTCCAATAGCGTTTACGGGACAATTCGGGACACTCTGGGCTTGGTTCAGGAAAACGCTGAGGTTTGCGCCAGCGATTTCGGAGCGAACATTTACAGCGATTCCACCAACGCTTTCGGCGATTACTCCTTCATTCTGAATCCCGGTAATTACCAGCTCCACGCGGTGAGAAGAGCGCTCGATTCCTACTACCGGAACACTTCCCTCATCTCCGGCGCCAGCGCCACAGAGAATTTGCGAATTCTGGACACCGGCAAGCTGCGCGGAGGTCTGCGCAACGCGGTCAGCGGACTGGCTGTTTCCGCCACCGCGGTCATAACTCTGGAAAACACCGTCAATCACAATCTCATCACATCCGAGACCGATGCGTATGGTAACTTCTTCGTTGAAGGCTTGCGGCAGAACCTCTATACCGTTTCCACCCAGCTTCCCGGTTTCAATGTTGTCAACTCGCCGCAGTCTTTCACTCCCGTCCTGGGAGACACTGCGGCGATTGAGTTCCTGGTGCTTTCCACCAGCAACGCGGTTACCGGATTCGTTCGGGATTCTATAAGCGGCGAAGCGGTAGGCGGGGCTAACGTTCTGCTCCATCGAGATACTTCCCCCGACACTTTGAGCGCTATGTCTATGGCTTCAGGCAGCTTCTCCTTCTCAGATTTGGAGGGGGGAAGCTACAGCCTCTGGGCCAGCAAGGTTGGCTTCTTGCCAAGCGCCCTTCACCAATTCGATGTTTACGGCGATACCACAGTACAGCGAAATCTGAGTGTAGTCAGTCAATCGGGCGCGATCAGCGGCAGAGCCATCAACACTCAGACCTCGGGGCCTCTTGAGAACGCTATGATTATCCTGAAAGCCACCCTCAACGACACTACTTACTCCGAAAGTGACGGAACCTATATCATCCATCCTCCGGCGAGCGGAGATTATGTGCTTCTGGGTGAAAAAGCCGGTTATCAGGTTCAGCCCGACAGTTACGCTTTCCATTTCGACCTCTCCCAGTCGATCACCGGGAAGGATTTCCGCTTCACCGCGGAAATCGACACCATCATGATATCAGGAGCGGCGCTTCACAGGAACGATTCTCTGCCTGACATCGCGATTATCTACCAATCTTTCATCTCCGGAAAAACCGACACCGCAATTACCGATACCAATGGATTCTACATTTTCGAGGAAGTCCTCTCGCCGGATCAAATTCAACTCAGGGCAGAGCGGCCCGGTTTCCCGCTTCAGCTTTCTCCGGTCTATGACTTAACCGCCGCCGACATCACCCACGATTTCCGCTTCCCCGCTGGACAAATCACCTTCCTGGTCACCTCGGATGGAGACACCGGGCTGCCTTACATCGGAATCAACATCCTCAACCGTGATTATGGCATCGACCTCGATTTGGAAACCGACATCCTCGGTTTCGCTTTGACGCCCGATAATCTGCTTGGTAATGATTCGGTTGCGGTGCCTTACACTATCTCTTTCACCGATCCGCGCCCCTATACCGTACCCCTCCAACCCTTGACCGTGCGGCTGACTCAAGATGAGAACAGGCTGGTCGAACTGATACCGGGTGTCTCTTATGAACCCATCGACACGGTCCAGGTCGACGATTCGATTTGGGTCGACCTTTACTTGCCTAATCAACTGATAGAGCTGCCTGACCTCACGGCGAAACTGCTCTACCGGCGTTCCAGCGAGTCGGGATTCACCGAGCTGACAATGGGGCTGGTAGGTCCCGCCAATGCGGGATCGCCGATAAAACTGTCGACAGTCAGAGGAGAGTATAGACTCAATCGCAGCGAATCCTCACAGCGTGCCGGCAAGCGCCACTCTTCCTACGCCTCGCTCACGCAGGCGGAAGGGTACATCACCCCCGGCGGCGAAGACCAACAAGACGGATATTCGCTCTACCGCGCCGCCATACCTCCTCAGGGACGTTCCGGCACCATATACTATAAATTCCGGGTTGATGCGGACAGCCTGATTTATGCCAGCGACATCAGTTCATTCTTCATCTCATCGGAGGAGATGCTGGCGATTCTCAGATTGGAACCGGACAACTCCAGCGTCCAGGTTTATTATACCAGAGATTTTGCGATGACTGCCTACAACGATAGACCCGCTTTGTTGACCGACCACCTGGAGGCAGTGGTTTGGGAACACTGGGACGAATCGAATCCTTCGGATTCCCTGGGCGCTCTGGTGTTTCATTACGATACAACCACCTCAGGCCTCCCTATACCAACTTCCGTGACTTTCATTCCTTCAGACACCGGAGTCGTTGTAGTCCGGGTAACAGCGTCCAAGGGAGAGGTAACCTTGTCCGAGACCGCATCGTTATCCATAGAAAACCGACCGGTTTCCGAGCTGTATATCGCGGATTATCTTAATAGAGTTGAAATCTCCAACCGTGACAGTTTAAGGCTGACCGTCACCGCCGCCGACGCCCAGGGTCAAGGGATGGTCCCACCGCCTTTGATTTGGAGCTTAACGCCCGAAGGGATAGGGGAACTCATCCATCTCTCCGTGTCCCAGGTGCGGTTCAAACCTATCTCCCAGCGGATAGGGCAGTTGATTATAACAGCCACGGACACGATTACGGGGGTTTCCGCTATGTTCAATCCTGAGCCCAATAATCCCGATGAGTGGGGCTTGTCAGTGGTGCAGAAAGTCCTGGATACGACTGAAGTTACTGTCAACGACGGCGCGGGATTCAGTCTGTTCATTCCCAGAGGGGTGGCGCCTCCCGGCCAAATCCTCAAGCTGTTCCTGAAGCGCCCCTCCCTGCCCAAAGTGAAAAAGACCCGCTCCTCAAAGGAAATCCATATGAACTCCTATAAGCTGACTTCCGATGTAAATATTCCCGCGAGTCTGCAGGAACCCATGGCGCTTACACTTCCTATTCCGGATGAGACTCAAAGACTATCATATTCCATCGGCGTCTGGGATACCGACAGCCTCAGGTGGGACGAAGTGGAAACCGCCTGTGAAGACGGCGAAACTATCACGGCCTACATCAATTCGTTAGGGGAATACGTGGTTGTGGGAGAGTCAAGACCGCTGGGCGTGGAAAACATAAGGCTACACCCCAATCCGTTTTCGCCCAAGGTCGGACCGCTGGAGATTATATTCGATTTAAACTCTCGAAACGTAACCGTCAATATAACTGCGCGGCTGCTCAATATGCGGGGGGACCTGGTGCGGACATTGCTGAACAAGGAATCTTTAAGCAAAGGCCCCAACCAGCTTGTTACCTGGAATGGGCGCACCGACCATAATATGATGGCTCGCAACGGGCGATACTTACTCCACATCCAGGTAGAGGACCCTTCGGGGACCAAGGACTACCACAAGACGGTGGTTTTGATTAAATAATCATTTTTCGGCAGCGAAAAAGACGTC
>CAYQZD010000102.1:0-13042 GCA_964421875.1 uncultured bacterium | reverse complement strand
GTGGCTCAATTTTACTTTACAATAGTGGCTCACTTTTAAGTTACAAATAACAGTTATGGAGCGGTTGACTATCTTAGCCTTTGCCATGAAATAATCAATAGGAAAAATCGTTATGAACAAATAAAAAAAATCCGAATCGGTTCAGACCCTTTAAGCTGGATAAGAGCCACTTTCATTGTTCGTGAAGAGCATATAGACGACATCAAAGCCCTGACATACTGGGAGAGAATAGACATCAAGGAAGTAGTTAATGACGCATTATTATCTTACCTGAAGGACAAGAAGGTAAAACCCATCCCGGCGCGAGTAAAATGATCGACCACATCCAAAAAAATTTAACTAAAACAGTATTTAAATCCTTCATAAAAACGATATTATTAGGGTACGTCGCCGAAATCACATTGCTGTGGTATCGGGTCCCCGCAACCGATGCCAACTAATTATTATTTTTAAATATGCTGTTGAATGTGGAGAGTCGACAGCATGTAGGAAACGTTTGGGAAACAGACCTTTTTTAGAATAGGTATAAAACAAAAAATATTGGCACACAAATTGCAATAGTATTTGCCATATTATGTTAAATATTAAACAATATGCGTCTAAACTATAAAATATTACTAATGGCGGCGCTGTTCAATCCCGCCCATATCTTGGGGCAGCCACTTCCGCCTCAGTCACCTAAGGCCGACAGCGGTTTACAAATCCTGATTGAGGAAGCGCTCGCTAATAATCCGGATCTGAAAAGCTGGGAAGCGAAGATTGAGGCTCTGGAGCAGATACCGTCACAAGCGGGTGCCTGGTCCGACCCGGCGTTGTCCTTGGGATTGGCGAATCTTCCCGCCAACAGTTTCGACTTCGACCGGGAAGCGATGACCGCCTTTTGGATTACCGGGAGTCAATCATTACCCTTGACGAAAGCTCACATCCGGCAGAGTGAAATCGCAAAGATTGAAATCGAAAAGGGGAAACTGAGCGGGAAACAGTTAGAGCTGTCAATCGCGAAAGATGTCGCCCACAATTGGTTTGACCGCGCTTTTCTGCAGTCTTCAATTCAGACCCTGGAGGAGATGATTGAGTTGACGGAAAGCGCCTTTAAGGTTATGCAGAGGAAATACGAAACGGGACAAACCTCCCAGAGCGATTTGTTCAGGACAGAAATTGAAATCCTGGAACTCTGGGACGGTAAACTGAAACTGGAGCAGATGGAGATGGCTTCCGCGAAAAAACTGGCGGTCCTGCTGGGAAGAAAACCGGAGGACTATCCCCCTCAATCCGGCGCACTGTCGGAGTCATTCATCCCGGTCGATTACGGAGAGCTTGAAGCGAATCTGTCAGCCAACAGCTATGAAATGAATCATACTCGGCAAGCGGTTCTGCAGGCTCAAAAGAAAATCGACTTAGAAAAGAGCCTGTATTGGCCTGAACTGAAACTATCAGCCGGTTACGGCTTCAGGCAAGACGCTGACAATGGAACCGAACGCCCCGATTTTTTCAGCATAACTGCCGGGATTTCTCTGCCGGTTTTCGCGGCGAAGAAACAGAACCGCCGGGTCGAGGAAGCGCGAGCTTCGTTGAAGGGCGCGGAATATAATTTGAACAGCGTGGAATTGAGACTGCTCAAGGATTTATCCATTCTGGTCGATGAAGACCATCGGCTCGAAAAGCAGATTGACCTGTACGGCAAGTGGATAATTCCGCAGGCTGAGGCCGCTTTCTCCTCGGCTATGGCGGCATATACCGTAGGTAAAGTCGACATCGAAGCCCTGCTGGCGGCGGAAAAAACTCTATTGAAAGCGAAGCTGCAACGACTGGCTTACCTGAGGGACAGAGCGAAAGTGAGAGCTGCTTTAGCTGAACTTTCCGGATTCGATGTCACATCTGAAAATCAATTGGATCAATAGTGAGGAATGAATATGAAAAAAGTATATTTAATAATAATCCCGGTTCTGATAATCGCCATCGCCGGAACAGTCATTGCGCTGTCGTCGGGTACAAGTCCCAAGGAGGCGGCTGAGGAGAAACTGTACCACGACCTCCACGTCTGTTCTATGCATCCCTGGGAAGCCTCAGAGGGACCGGGAGAATGTGAAATCTGCGGGATGGCGCTGAGCCCGGTGCAGGGTCACAAACATGGGGAACCTCTGCCGGATGAGGATAACCTCTATGTCAGCCCTTCCAACGCGATGTACCTCCACGAAGGTCCCGGGAAGGACCCTGAAGACGGTTCTATACTCATCCCCATCGTGGAATCGCCGTTCTATTCCCCGGAAGATAAACCGGAATCAGCGCATTCCGCTGACGATCATCAACATGTTGAATCGGAAACGACTTCACTCTGGACCTGCGGGATGCACCCGGAGGTGATTTCCGAAGAACCCGGTATCTGTCCAATCTGCCAGATGGATTTGGTTCCCTTGAAAAAGGGTTCAACCAGTGGCGGTTCCCTGATTGAAATCGATCCCGTAACTGTGCAGAATATTGGCGTGAAGCTGGAACACGCCCAAACCAGAGACCTTTCCCGCACGATTACTTCGAACGGAACGGTGGTAACCGCAGAGGATACGGAATACAAAGTCAATTCCCGCGTGTCGGGATGGGTGGAAAAATTATATGTGAAAAAAACCGGCGAATGGGTGAAAAAGGGCCGGCCCCTGCTCGAAATCTACAGCCCCGAATTGGTCGCAGCTCAGCAAGAATTCCTCATCGCTCTGGAGAGCGCGGAGACGCTGAAAAAAAGTGGTCTGCAGAAATCGGTCGAAAGCGCGGATGAACTACTGATGGCAGCCGCCAACCGGCTCTTCCTGTGGGAAATCTCGGAAGAACAGGTTGAAGCGCTCAAGCGCGAAAAGACTGTCAAGCGCGCTATGACCATAGAAAGTCCTGCGGAGGGCTACATTTTGGCGAAGAATGTTTTCGAGGGTTCCGCGGTTAAAGCGGGAACGGATCTGTTTTACCTCGCAGATTTGAGAAAAATCTGGATTAAGGCGCAGGTCTTCGAATATGAACTGCCCTGGGTGAACGTTAAGGATGAAGTTATAGTCCGCTCACCCTACGATCCTGAATCGACCGCGAAGGGAACCATCGACTACATTTATCCCGTCTTGGACGCTAAAACCCGAGCCGCGGAAGTCCGCGTCGCGCTGGACAATCACCGCATTAAGTTCAAGCCGGAAATGTATGTGGACGTTGATATTATTTCACAGCCGAAGAAGAATGTGGTGACCATATCGAAGCAGGCGGTGGTCAGGTCGGGGAAGCGCGATTTAGTGTTCGTCTCGTTAGGCGAGGGACGCTTCGAGCCCAGAGAGGTGCATCTGGGTTTGGAGACGGATGATTACTATGAGATTCTCCATAACCTTAGTGATGGAGAGGTCGTAGCCGCTTCAGCGCAGTTCCTGCTGGACAGTGAAGCTAAACTTCAAGAAAATTTGCAGAAAAGGTTGAACCTAAAGAAGAAGATTGCCGGAGGCGGGATGAACCATCATTCGATGGATTCTCTTCGCGAACCATCGCACCATCAAGAATGAAAATTATCGGCTCGCGGGATGCGTTGTCGCTATTTTCAAAGTAAATGAGATGGAATCGACCGCGGTAAATGAGCATAACCATTAGTATCCAATGAATCCCATAGAGAAAATAATCGAAGGCAGTGTCAGGAGCCGCGTCATCGTAATCTTGCTCACGCTGGCGCTGGTGGGAATGGGAATTCACGCCCTGGTGACCCTCCCCGTTGACGCCCTGCCCGATTTGTCCGATGTGCAGGTGATTGTGGTCGCCGATTATCAGGGGCAGTCCCCTCAAATAGTCGAAGACCAGGTGATATACCCCCTGACTACCGCGATGCTGTCGGTTCCCTATGTTAAAAATGTCCGGGGATACAGTTATTTCAATTTTGGGATGGTTTACCTCCTGTTCGAGGACGGCACAGACCTCTACTGGGCGCGGAGCAGGGTGCTGGAGTACTTGAACCAGGCGGCGCAGCGCATGCCTGAGGGAGTGACACCGCGCCTGGGACCCGACGCCACAGGATTGGGATGGATATTCCAATATGTCCTGAAATCAGAACGCCACAGCCTGGCGGAACTGCGCTCCATTCAGGATTGGTACCTGCGCTATGAGCTGCAAACCGTCCCCGGAGTGGCGGAAGTGGCAAGCGTGGGCGGATTTGTCAAACAGTATCAAGTGGTGGTGGACCCCGACCGACTTGCTTCCCTGGAGATACCCTTGAAGCATGTGAAAATGGCGCTCAAGGAGTCCAACCGCGATGTGGGGGGGAGGCTGCTGGAAATGGCGGAAACCGAGTACTTTGTCCGGGGACTGGGTTACTTAAAAGGCGAAAGCGATGGTGAAATCATCCGTCAGATCGAAAACACCGCAATCGGAGCCGGTTCCGGCGGTAAACCGATACTGCTCAAGCAAGCCGCAGACGTCAGGGTAGGACCTGAATTGCGCCGCGGAATAGCCGAGTGGAACGGTGAAGGGGAAATAGCGGGAGGTATCGTAGTCCTGCGCTACGGCGAAAACGCCCTCGCCGCCATCGACAGGGTCAAGGCGAAACTCGCCGAGTTGAAAGCGGGGCTTCCGGAAGGAGTGGAATTGGTAACCGCCTATGACCGCTCCGAACTGATTCACCGCGCCATCGGCGCCCTGAAGGAAAAACTTACCGAAGAGATGATTGTGGTCGCGCTGGTGACCATACTTTTTCTGCTTCATCTGCCCAGCGCGCTGGTAGCGTTGTTCACCCTCCCCGCCGGAGTGCTGATTTCCCTCCTGATGATGAAAGCGATGGGCCTCAACGCCAACATTATGAGCCTGGGGGGCATCGCTATCGCTATTGGCGTTATGGTAGACGCCAGCATAGTGATGGTGGAGAACGCGCACAAGCATCTGGAGCGGGAATACAAATCGAAATCGCGGGTCCGCATCATCACCGAAGCGGCTAAGGAAGTGGGTCCCGCCCTGTTCTTCAGCCTGCTGATTATCACCGTCAGCTTCCTTCCCGTATTCAGCCTGCAAGCCCAGGAAGGGCGGCTTTTCAGCCCCCTAACTTACACTAAAACCTTCGCAATGGCGGCTTCAGCGGCGCTGGCGATTACTATCATCCCGGTTCTGATGGTGTTTTTCATCAAGGGTAAAATCATCCCGGAAACCAAACATCCGGTTTCACGTCTACTGATATCAGCTTACAAACCGGTGATTAAATTCGCCTTGAGACGGCCTCTGGTGGTGATATTGGTGAGTATGGTGATTGTGCTCCTGACTTTGATACCCTGGAGCAGGCTGGGCAGCGAGTTTATGCCCCCCTTGAACGAGGGCGACCTGCTCTATATGCCCACCACACCCCCCGGAATCTCCCCCGCCAAAGCGGCTGAAGTCCTGCAGCAGACCGATAAAATCATCGCCGCCTTCCCCGAAGTTGAGACTGTTTTCGGGAAAATCGGCCGCGCTGAAACCGCTACCGACCCCGCCCCCCTTTCGATGATTGAAACCACCATAATTCTGGAGAAAGACCGGAAGAAATGGCGCAAGGGGGTGACCATCGATTCGCTGGTCAGAGCCCTGGACGCCGCCATCCAATTCCCCGGATTGACCAACTCCTGGACAATGCCCATCAAAACCAGAATCGATATGCTCTCCACCGGGATTAAAACTCCGGTGGGGATAAAAGTGATGGGCGACGACCTAAATACACTGGCGCGGTTAGGGGAGGATATTGAGGGTTTGGTGGCGGAGCTGCCCGGAGTGACCTCGGTTTACGCGGAGCGGGCTACCGGCGGGAAATACATCGATATTGACATCGACCGGCGGCGAATCGCCCGATACTGCCTTTCCGTAAGAGACGTTCAAGATGTCATCGGCGCCGCGCTGGGGGGGATGAATGTAACTTACACGGTCGAAGGTCAAGCCCGCTATCCGGTAAACCTCCGCTATCCCCCGGAAAAACGGGACGATTTAACCGATATCAGGCGGGTCAAAGTCCCGCTTCAAGGCGGCGGAACCGTTCCCCTGATACAACTGGCGGATATTGAAATCGCCGACGGTCCCCCGATGTTAAAAACCGAAAACGCCCGTAAAACCGTATGGGTTTATGTCGATACTCGTGAAAGCGACATCGGCGGTTTTGTCAAAAGCCTGCAGCAGGCGGTGTCCGCCAATATCGATTTACCAGCGGAGTATTCCCTAGTCTGGTCCGGCCAATTCGAGTATATGGAGCGGGCGAACCGGAGGCTCAGCGTGATAATACCGCTCACCCTGCTCCTCATCCTCTTCCTGCTCTATGTGCATTTCGGAAACATCACCGAATCGCTGACAGTGCTCCTCACGCTTCCCTTTGCAATGGTGGGAGGGGTGTGGCTGATGTTCATTCTGAAATTCAATATGTCGGTGGCGGTGGCCGTAGGATTTATCGCCCTTCTAGGATTGGCCGCGGAAACCAGCGTGGTGATGCTGGTCTATCTCGATGTCGCTTATAAGAAGTACAAAGCCGAAGGGCGGATGAAACGCGCCTTCGACCTCAAAGCGGCGGTGATGGAGGGCGCGGTGGAGCGCGTCCGTCCCAAACTGATGACCGTAATGACCACTCTTATAGGACTGCTGCCTATTATGTTCGGCGCCGGAGCCGGTTCGGAAGTGATGAAACGCATCGCGGCGCCGATGGTAGGAGGATTGATATCGTCAGCGGCGCTGACCCTGATAATTCTGCCCGCGGTGTATTATCTTATAAAAAGAAAAGATCTGAAAATCGATACGGAAAAATAATACTGAAAAAGGAGAAACAAAATGAACATAATCTCTATTCTCTTAATCGTATTCACCGCCGCCTTCGGCTTCGCCGCCAGCGGATTAGCCCAGAACGGAAACGTCTGGCTGGTGGACAAGAACGGCGCTAAGCATTTCACATGCCCGGTGATGAAGAACGACGAAGTGGTCGGCTCCAACACCAAGTACTCCGACCATAACGGACAAAGATACTATTTCTGCTGCCCCGGCTGTAAACCAGCCTTCGAAAAGAATCCGGAAATCTATCTGGGTAAAATGGTCGTCCCCGGAAATATAGTGAAAGCGGAAGGGGATGAAAAACAATTTGTGTGCCCCGTGAGCGGTGAAACCGCCCCGCTGATGAAGGATACTGAGTACAGCGACCACCAGGGGAAACGCTATTATTTCTGCTGTGCAGGTTGCATACCCAAGTTCGAAGCCGAACCGGAAAAGTACCTTGAAGGAATGAAAAAGAACCAGTGATACCCGAAATAGAAAAGCCCTCAGAATAGAGGGCTTTTTCTTTGAATACAGCGGCAGACATCGTAGGTCGGAACCTTGTTCCGACAACTATAGCCATTATTACAGGGCGTGCTGCTGAACTAATCCGGAAGTATAAAAGAGGGGCTTGATTTATCAAGCCCGTTTCAAATCATTTATCGTGGCGCAAGGTCCCCGCACTCTGCGCTATATGCCTATAAAAAAATCAATTACTGACGGATTCCCGCAGCCGTTATTTCTCCTCGTCGTCCAGTTCCCGCAGCCGGCGCATAATCCCCAACGGACTATCCCCGGTGGCGATATCCATTATCTTGCGCATCCGCTGCGCATCGTTCTCAAACTTCTTCGCCATCCGCGCCTGGTATGCCTCCTTCAAAACCTCTATCAGTTTATCCAGCTCATACGGTTTAGGCAAATAAGTGTAAGCTCCCAACTTGGTGCACTCCACCGCCGATTCCAGCGAGCCGTGCCCGGTGAGGATTATCACCTCCAGGAACTTGTGCTCACTTTTCATTATCTCCAGCGCCTGCCTGCCGTCTAATCCCGGCATCTTCAAGTCCAGCAGCGCTAAATCGAATTTATCGTTGCGAGCCGCTTCGATTGCCTCCTGACCGTTGACCGCCTTGGTGACTTCAAAGCCGCGAAGCTCAAGTCTGCGGGCGATGGATTCTAAAAATTTAACCTCATCGTCCACAATAAGAAGTTTTATCTTTTCCTCCATCTCAATTCCCTCAATTTATATTCAAATTAATTGATTTCGTAAACAATGATTACGCATTTCAATCTGAAAATAACCATTTTAAAGTTTAAAAACATCGCGTTAAGTCAGGTCTTTAGCGAAGCGGAGACCTGACTTATAATTTTAAGATAGTCTGTAATACTTTACGGATTTGATGCGCACTCGTCATCAGCCGTACGGCTGATCCTTCTTCGCCGAAATGACTATCTTGCCTAATACTTCATATTTCTAAAGTCTTACTAATTTCTAAATATCAGAACACAACTATTTAATAATATAAAACATATCTAGTTAATTTTGTAAATCCTGTCAAGTTTATGAATTAATGAGGCTAAAACCCCACCCATCGCCAATAACCAAAGAAGGTCCATCCCCACAACACCGCGAAAGAGAGCAAAAGCACTATGGCCCCGTGCTTGATGAAATCCCCCAGAGTCACCAGTTGTTCCCCGGTGACAGGGTCCTTAGCCATTGCGTAAGCAATCGCGTTGTTGGGAGTCCCGATTACTAACATATGAGCGAAGGAAGAAGCGAAAGCGGTCGCCAGCCCCACCATCCAGGGCGGAGTATTGGAAATCATCGCCATCGGAACCGTTATCGGCCCAATGGCTGACACGGTTGCGCCGTCACTCATAAAATTAGTGGTGATGCCGGTGAACAAACTAACCGCTACCGCCAGCCCCTCCCCGCTGCTCATAAAGTCCGGAAGAACGCCGATGAAACCGTCTGCAATGTAAAGAGCCGCGCCGGTAACCGCTAAACCCTTCCCCAGAGCCGTCGCGCTGGCGTATAACGCCACCACCTCCCAGTGAATGCTCGCCACATCCTTCCAGCGAAGAATGCGGAAAAAGTTTAAAAGCACCAACGCTAATATCACCGGGCCCCCCATACCCAGCTTATCGCTGGAAGTGACCCACAAGAGTATCAGCCCAACCAAGATAATCGCAGTAATATATTCCTTGCTGTCCATAGGACCGATTTTTTCCGAGGCCCCTTTTACGATGGAGGCTGCGTTGAGTTCCTTAATTTTTATCTTCCGCCGAAGCGCGATATAAAAATAAGCCCCGATTACCAAAGCCATCACCGGAACGAAAGGAAGACCATACGATACCCATTGACCAAAGGAAGGAGCGTTGCCGTAATCAGCCAAAATCCCCAGCATCACCGCGTTCCGACCCCCCGCAGCCGGCGAACCGGGACCTCCGCAGTTGGCGGCGAAACACAAAGATAAAACCATAATCGTTGCCAAAGCAGGGTCCCGACGAATTCCCTGGTTTTGAGTGGAAGTCGCGTAAACTAACATAAACATCGGCATTATGAAGGCGACCAAAGCGTGTTCCGAGATGAAGGCGCAGGCAATCGCCATCAGCGGCAGGAAAATAAACAGCAGGCGCGGCAGCGTTTTCACCGGACTGAGCAATATCAACCCGATGCGCCGGTCCAAACCGGTCTTGGAAATCACCTGAGACAGCGCCAGCACCCCGAAAATGAAAATTACCGCATCCTTGGCGTAAGCCTTAGCGATGTCGTCCGGGCGAAGAATCCCCAACAAATACATAAATACTCCCACCAGGAGCGCCGTAATCCCTATCGGAACCGCTCCCGAAGCCCAAAACAAAGCCGCCACCACTAAAGTCCCTAACATTACCTTGGCCCGAAAAGCCGCTCCTTCATCGCTCATTCGATACACGGGTTTCATCGCTTTTTCCGTCTTGACTTTAGTCCCGACTTTATAAGCGCGGGCGTAATAATCCCGGATGTTCTCCCCCTCTTTCAATGAACCGTAATGAGCGTAGCCAAAATGAGGATCGGAAGCCCCCGATAACTTAGGCGCCGTCAGCAGTTCCTGTAGGCGCTGCGGTGTGGGCATCAATACGATTCCGGCGAAAAGAAGTATCCCTAAGATGATAATTCCCGGACGTGAGCCGTGCGTGCCTAAAAGCCATTTCCGGAACGACCCCTTCTCCACCATAGGAATTTCATGCCGCGCCAGAGCCTGGACCTTATCCTCGCGAGCCCGGTCGATAACCTCCGCCAGTTCCTCCAGTTCACAGGGTTTTTCCAGATAGGCGTAAGCCTCTAATTTCCCTACCTCCATCGCGGAATTGATACTGCCGTGACCGGTGAGGAAGATTACTTGAAGCTCCGGGCGGAACTGCCGGATTTCCTTCAGCGCTTGCTCCCCGCTGATACCGGGCATCTTCCTATCCAGCAGCACCACGTCGATTTCAGGGTCGCCCTTTACTAACTTGACCGCTTCCTGACCGTTGTCCAGGGCAATAGTTTTGTATCCTCTGAGTTCCAATCGTTTCTGCAGCGATTCGCGAAACTTGTCCTCGTCATCTACCAGCAGCACTTTATTCATCGATGCTCCAAAATCGGTTTATGTCAGGGTGATTGTTTTTGTAAAGATAGATTTATTGATTACAATCTTCGGTTTTGATATAATCCGTTATGACTCTAAAGAGGTCGGAAAGTCTTAGTATCCCCACAACCCTTTTTCCCCGCGTTACCAGAATGGAGAGGGTTTGCCACATCACTATCCGGTGCAGGGCTTCGGTCAAAGTGGCGTTTTCATCGATGCTTTCAGCGATGGGCTTCATAACTTTCCCGACCTTGATGGAATGAGCCCTGCGGCAGAACACCGACAAGTCCTCCCCCCAGAATCGGAAGTTATCCATCATCGAGTTGATGAAATCTTCGTTGACTCCGGCGCGGGAAAGCTTGTCCAAATCGCCAAATACGTTATACTTCGGTTCCAACGCCTTGAGAAAAGCAAGATGCCCTAACTTCCCCACTATTTTCCCCTTATCGTCTGAAACCAGTATGGCGCGGTGAGGTTCGCTGCCGGGCGGAAGGTTCAACTGGGCTTTATCCAGGGCTTGCAGAGCTTCGCTCAGTTTGGTGTCAGTCGATACCACCGCGTATTCATCCAAAGGCAGCATCACATCTTTAACAAATTTGCTGTTCATAATACACTCCTCTGTATTAATAGTTCCTGTTCATCGATAAACTGAAAGTGGTGAAGGATTCCCCGACCCTGCGCCTTGCGCTTAAGATAATTTCTCTAAGATTGTTCCCGTAGGAGGAGGTTCATCTTCGCGTATTTATTCATCGGATGACCTTTCTATTTGATATAAAATCTAATCAGAGCCCCTTGGCTGAAGGCCTATCGGCAGGGAAATGGTGAACACGCTTCCCTTACCCAACGCGCTCTCCACTTTAATCTTTCCCCCCAGGCTCTTGATAATGCCGTAACTGACGGAGAGACCTAATCCGGTTCCTTTACCGACTTCCTTGGAGGTGTAAAAGGGGAGGAAAATGTTCTCCAATTGGCTCCCGCTCATCCCGCATCCGGTATCAGCTATCGAGACGTAAATGTACTCCTCATCTTTAAAGGTGGCGATAGTGATTTTTCCCGGTCCTTCGATAGCGTCCTCGGAATTTTTGATAAAATTGATCAGCACCTGCTCCAATTGGTTTTTATCAGTAAGGACTTCAGGAATTTCCCCGCCGAATTCCCGGATAATTTCGATATTGGAAACCGCCATCTCCCTGGTGAGAAAACCGTCCACCACATCATCGATAATATCGTGAATGTTTTGCGTCGCCAAACAGATTTCGGTCTTTCGAACGAATCCGAGCAGCTTTCGGGTGATGTCCCGGCAGCGGAATACCGCTTCCTGAATGGTATCAAGACTTTGCTCGATTTCATCGCGGGTGATTTCCCCCTCAAATTCCGGACTCATCAAATCCTTGACCAGCCCCGCTTCCTCGCTGATTACCGCCAGCGGATTATTGATTTCGTGGGCAATGCCCGCCGCTAGCTCTCCCACCGTAGCCAGTTTGGAGGCGTGTTCAAGTTGGGCTTTGGTTTGGCTGGATTCCTCCTGGAATTCCACTATCTTTCGAGCCCGGTGTATAATGATGAAGAAGATGATGACAATCACTGCCAGTGAAACCAGCAGGACCGTCAAATTCATCCTGCCTAAGAATCCCGCGCCTCTCTTGCCAATCCATTCCGTTATCAAAGCCCAGTCCGCCATCCGCAGCCAGGAATAGCCGTAGGGGTGGCTGGTTCCGTTGATTCTTAGTAGCGCTGCGCCTAAACGCGGTTCCCGCGGCGGGACTATCGACGATTCCTGAATCAAGGTTCCCGCACCGGGAGTTACTACCTGATAAAAACCTTCCTGATTTACGATGGATATTGAAGCTTCCCCTGATACTTCGATGGAAGCGAGATACTCGTATATCTTTCCCGGATCTAAGGTAGCGCGGAGCACGATATACTGGTTCTTGACAACCCGGTTCACAGCAATGGTGAAGTGAGGCTTTTGCCTGAAACCCAGATAGATGTCGGTGATAATGAATCCGTCCAACCTCGCGTTGAGCGCCAAATACCAGGCTTCCGAAGCATAGTTTTGGTTTACCAAAGTGGGATAAGGTCCGGCATAAGCGACCT
Organism: uncultured bacterium; assembly: GCA_964421875.1. Classification (GTDB taxonomy): domain Bacteria; phylum Electryoneota; class Tariuqbacteria; order Tariuqbacterales; family Tariuqbacteraceae; genus CAYQZD01. The sequence continues at coordinate 581 of CAYQZD010000102.1, read as the reverse complement.
GAACTCCCTGCGGATCGAAAAATCCTATATCCACAAAAGCGTCGGAGTTTTTCCGCAGGTCAGATAGGTATCCTTCGATGCCTTGAGGTGAGGGGGGTATCTCCAGTATGGGATCGTTTATTAGATTTTCCAGGTTCACTAACCTCTCCTGGAGAAAAAGGTCCAGCGTTCCCGCCTGATGCTCAGCCACCAGCTTGAGGTGTTCCAGCCGGCTTTCGCGCCAGAGTTTCCGGGATTGAAGGTGAAAATATACCGTCAGCAGGATGAGGGGAGCCAGATATGTCAAAATCAACCGCACCGCGGTCCGGCGCAATTCACGCTGGTGTTGTTCATCGCTGCCTTGGGACTTTAAATTCCCGGATGATGATTGAATCGCGGGTTTCTCAAGCAAAAGGGATGCTCTGGTTATATCTGAATGATATTAGTTATTTTTTTCACAAATTCGCTGAAAAAAACTCTCCCGTCGCGAATATTCAGCGGCGGAACATAAAGAAACCAATACAAAGACTAAGAACGAATCGTAGAATTATGGTTCTTCGCTGAATCGTGTGGGTAAACTGGTTCTATTAAGAATAATTGCT
>CAYQZD010000101.1:0-13229 GCA_964421875.1 uncultured bacterium | reverse complement strand
TATCATTTTGAACAAGTCGATACCAAATCGTCCAAGTTAACACAGAATCTGGGTTATAGCATTTTTATGCTAAGTTGCGCGAGGTCGTAATAGAAACCTTCGAATTAATTCTATTTCTGTAATCATTTTACCGTGGTGTCGGGTCCCCGCACCCGACACCAAATGATTGTTATTAATAAATATACTATCGAATGCGAAAAATCGATAGTATCTGAAATCCTGAGACACGAGACCTGAGACTTGAGACACGAGACCAATTAATTCTCCTTCTGTAATCATCTAATTTCGAAATAAATGGAAAAACAAGATTATTACGAAATACTGGGCGTTGAAAAAAACGCCGGCGAGGAAGAGATAAAGAAAGCCTACCGAAAACTGGCTTTCAAATACCACCCGGATAAAAATCCCAACGACCCTGAAGCCGAACGCAAGTTCAAGGAAGTCGGTGAGGCCTACGCTGTCCTCTCCGATTCCGAAAAAAGAGCGCGCTATGACCGCTTCGGCCACGCCCAGCCCGGCCCCGAAGGATTCGGCGGCGGTTTCACTATGGACATCGACCCCTTCGAAATCTTCCGCAGCTTTATGAGCGGTTTAGGAGGTTTTGGAGGCTTCGGTGATTTCGGATTTGAAGGCGGGCGCGGGCAAAGGCTGCAAAAAGGCCGGGAAATGAGGATTAACCTCGCCCTCAATATGGAAGAAATCGCCACCGGCGCCACCAAGAAAATCAAAGTCAAACGCCTGGAACGCTGCGACAACTGCGGCGGAAGCGGCGCCGCGCCCGGCTCTTCAAAAAAAACCTGCCCGGTATGCCGCGGCGCAGGAACCATCAAACGCAGCGCAATGGGGGGGATTTTTACCCAGGTCTATACCTGCGATTCATGCAATGGCGCCGGAGAAATCATCTCCGAACCCTGCCAAAGATGCCGCGGAGATGGCAGGCTGCGAGGTGAAGCCACCATCAGCGTCAATATTCCCCCAGGCGTCAGCGAAGGGAACTACATCTCCCTCAGGGGACAGGGCAACGCCGGACCCAATGAAGGTCCCAGAGGAGACATCCGCGTAGTCATCCAGGAGAAAGACCACCCCTACCTGATTCGGGAGGGCGACGATGTTATTTACAGACTGCATATCAGCTTCCCCCAGGCGGTTTTGGGAGACCTGGTTGAAGTCCCCACCCTCGACGGGAAAGCCCGCCTCACCATACCCCCATCCACTCAATCCGGGAAAATCCTCCGTATGCGCGGCAAAGGTATAAAACACTTGAACGGTTACGGCGCCGGAGACCAGCTCATTCAAGTGCAGGTTTACACCCCGAAGAAAATCTCCCCGGAAGAAAGGAAACTCTTGGAAGAACTCGCAAAGTCCGAAAACGTCACTCCTAAACCTACCAATAAGGGTTTCTTCGAAAAAGTTAAGGACGCCTTTTTCTAATTCTTGAACGCTGGCTGCCTTCACCGCGTTGTGTCAGGTCTTTTGAGCAACGGAGACCTGACTTCCTCGTTCCCACGCTCCTGCGTGGGAATGCATAATCTCTATAGTAATACTAATTCCGGCTTCATCGTCGGATTTTTTATCCGATTATTTTGAATTTTCTTTTTTGATTCATATATTAATATACTAGTGTTACTTATGCGGAATCCACGCAGATTGTTATTCCCTCGTTCCCAGGCTCCTGCGTGGGGATGCGTACGAAACCGGAATCCGGAGAGTGGTGATTTTCAGGGAGGGCTTGTTACTTGTCACTTGCTACTTATATGGTAGAATAATCCACTAACGAATTTAAAATGTCCCTTCTCTCAAAGTGGGGGTTCAATCGAAAGGAGCGAACCGCGATATGCCTCCTCGCGGCAGCGCTTATAGCGGGGATCGCGGTTTCGGAATTCCGACAGTATCGCTTTGAGGCGCAAAGCGAAAAACTCTCCGCTGATGATTCGACCTTAATCGAAAAATTGAACCGCCGGACCGAAGCGGTTACGATGAAATCGGAGGTTCAGGGAACCTCCGAGCCCGTCCCGTCAGCAGCGGAAATCAGCTTCCCCCTCGATCTCAATACCGCTGCAGCGGAGCAGTTAGAAGCGCTCCCCGGAATCGGACCGGTTCTCGCGCAAAGGATTGTTCGCTATCGACAGTCGCACGGAACCTTTAATGTCGTCGATTCCTTAATCAATGTTCCCGGAATCGGCGCTGAGAGATTAAAGAAAATCAGAAGTAAAATCACGGTAAAATCCCCCTGATTACTTCTTTTCTTAAAGTGGCAGTTGCCGAAATCGCTATCTTGAGTCACTATATAAAGCTAATATTATACAATAGGATACAACCACGGAGGAAATAAAAATGGCTGAACCCACGGGAAAGGGTTCCTTACTATTCAAACTGATCATCGCCGTCCTCGTTGTAGTGGTGATTGCGGCGATTCTATACCCTGATAGAGAGTGGAAAAGACAGACGGCGGAGCGAGACCTGTGCCGCCTCCATATGGAAAACGTCTACTACACCAACCTGCAGTATCTTAAAAATTTTAGATCCTATAACAGCGATCTGGAAAGTCTCATCAGTTTCATCGATACCGACAGTATGATGGCTCCCCCGGGGATGTTTGAAATCGAAAGGCTGACCATATGGGGAAGCCATAGAGACTCTTTCCTGGTCGATTACCCGGATAAGTTTCACTATGAAAAAATGGAATGGGAGTCCCACGCGCCGGGTTCCTTGACTGTACGGCTGGCGCCAAAGGATAGATTTCAGCGTAACCCGGAATCGAAGATGGTATTCAGCTCCGAAGATTCGATTTACGCCCAGTACCGCGGCAAAGGTATCGAGGATAGAACCGCCTACATCTGGGGAAAAAACCGCATCGACTACCAGAGAGTCGCGGTCGATTCAATCTACCTCCCCACCAAATACTTCGCTGTCTCCGAAGACCCACAGGTATTCAAACGCTGTCCCACATCCGGTGAACCCTATGGAATCACTATGAATGTCCGCGTCAAGCTCAGAGGCGAAATAGATTATGTGGTGCGCCGCCAGGGTGAAGGTAACGTAAAAGACAGCGAATTCCTCTGCAACCTCTTCGTGCATAAGCTCCGCTCCGACGCTGCCACAGAAGCCGTAAACTATATGAAATCCGACACGGCTCTATTCAAACAGAAAGAATCTGTCGCCACCCAGATGGCGCTGGGGGGAATGCCGCCCGACACCGTGCAAATTTCTCCCCAGGATTCCGCTAAAATTGCGGTTATCAGAGATTCCTTGTTGACCTTCATCCGGGATTCGATGACCACTTACAATTTCATGAAAGCCTTCACCGACCTCAAACCTAAATCGAAGGTGCTGATTGATGAAGAAGCAGGCAGAGTGGTTCCCGTCGATTCCATTCCTAACTGGGAAGACAGCCTTCGCATTAAGAACACCCTGTTTCTGGCGGATTTGACCGATAAAGAAAAAGAACTCAAAGCCAGCGATGAAATACAGGCGATGTTGGCAAGGCTCGACGCTGTGGAGAAATACTTCATCGCAGGGGTGGACTCGGTGGGGCTGACCATCGCCTGCCCAATAGATTCAATCTATTATGAGCCCCGTCGAAACATTATTCAAAGAATTTTCGGCGTCGGTCCCGCGGAAAATCACGGTCGCATAAAAAACGGCGACTACTCCTGGAGCGAAAAAAAATAAACACTATCGGGAGATGTTTGATTGGTCCCCGATTTGGATAAGCTGAATTCCAAAGAGAATTCTCCGGAGGGGGAGAATACGGAATTCACTCCGGAGGAATCGGAGAGCGATACTGAGAGGCAGGTGGAAGCGGTCGAAGAGAAAACGGAGAACGCTTCCCGAAGTTATTACCTCCTCAGAATCGTCTTTGAAGAGAGCCGTTTCAATCTGGAGAAAGGACGTTTGGAACAAGGTGTCTTGAGGTTTGCCAAGGTCGCCGAAGGACAGCTCCCCACCGAATTTTCCCCCATCTTGATTGAATCGAAAGAAGAAGCGGAACTGCTTATCTCCGACATCAAGGAATTGACCGCTTCCTGGCTAAAAGCAAATACCCGCCTCTCGATTGTGCTCCCTGATAATTGGGGAGTGATGCTGAATGTCCCCCACCCCGGAGAACTCCCCCCGGAAGAACTGGCGCGATACCTTGCCTGGACCGTTAAAATAAACGGCTGGGAGGATTTCGAACCCTTCAGATTCAACGTCTCCGCCCCCGATGAGAACCAGATGGTGGTGGTAGCCGTTAGGGAGAGAATATTCAATTTTGTCGAAAGGATTGCCCGGACGCTGAACGCTGAATTGGTTCAGCTCTCTCTCAAGCGCATCTCCGACGTTAACATTATCTCCAGGGAAAATCGGCCCCGGGAAGCCCTTGAAGAATCCTCGCCCGCGGAAGATGATGAATTTGAATCCTTCGGGCCCAAAGTTTCCCCTAAAGCCTATCTTATACCAGCCGCTGTTGTCGCTGTAATTGTTATCGTTTATCTCGCTGCCAGTATGCTTGAACTCAATCTCCCGCTTCTGACACCAAGAAAGACCGCACCTCCCGACTCCGCAGCCCTCGCTCTCGATGAGACCTCGAAAACCGATTCTTTATTGAGTGGAACCGGATCGATCATTCCCCCGGATGAAATTCAACCGAAAACCGTCAGCCCCGATTCAGTCATCGCCTCAGGCTGTCTTCTGGCGAAAACCATCGACTTACTCCAAGCAAACGGAGGATTGACCTGCTTCTCTATCACAGGAGCCAACGCCTCGCTGGAAATGGAATTCGCCTCTTCCGGCGATATCTCACGATTGAAATCCCGGATGTCTAAGACTGTATCCGCAGCCTCGACTGCAGAAACCAAAGCAAAATCGAAAACGGGAAAGACTTCAGCCATCCTCGAATTTGAATTCGCCTCCGATCCGATGGCGGGCTTCGTTTCCCAGCCGGCGGATAAAGTCCGGGAGGTTATACAAAGGAGCGGCTATGCTCTGAACGACGACATCTTCACCGGAGCCATCGACCAATGCCGAAGCCTGATGGAGCTGGTGGAGAAGAGGAAGATTGCCTTCTACCGCATTACACTGAACCGCATAGGTCCCGACCGCTACCGGATGAAGCTGGAGCTATAGCGATGCTCCGGGTGACGGGCGGAAAATACCGCGGCGCCAACCTCTACTGTCCCCGCAACATCAGACCAACCTCCGGCAGAATCAAGGAATACATCTTCGCCAAAATCGGAGACGCCGTTGAAAACGCCAAGACCCTCGACCTCTTCGCCGGCTCCGGAGCCCTCGGCATCGAAGCCCTCTCCCGCGGCGCGGAAACAGCCGTATTCGTGGACATCGCCCGAGCCGCCATCGAAGCACTCCACCGCAACCTCACCAAACTCGGTATCCAAGCTCCAATCGTCCGCAAGGACGCCTTCAAATTCATCGCCGCCTATAAGAACGCCCCCTTCGACCTCATCCTTGCCGACCCACCCTACACCAAATTCAATCCCGCCGACATCCTCAAAGCGGTCGAAGAATCGAAACTGCTGAATCCCGCAGGCCTGCTGGTCATCGAAATGGCTTCCAACTCCGTCCCCCCGCAAAGCGAATCTTTCGCCCTCGAATCGTTCAAGAAACTGGGCGACACCGCAGTAGGGGTGTGGAGGAAAACTTGAGATTTTAAGAGCGTGTTGCCGGTATCCCTGCAGTTAAACGATGTGTAATGTCTTTAGGGTGTGTTGCCCGAACATCTAAGTCGGGTTCGAGGACAAATCCGACTCCAAATCCCCCGCTTAGAAGCGGGATTGTATCGACCCCGCCAGTTTGAATAATGAATCGAGATTGATTTCAACAACATCCCTTAATAGTTTAATTTTTCAAAATTATTTGTATATTTGATTAATCCTCATTCGAGGGTCTTTTTCGCGAGCTTGATGACTTAGAATGAGAATATCGCTGGTCCCTTACTGTTGGTTTCTTAACCGCAGATGACGCGAATTGCACAGCAGTTTGTAAGGGCGGTTCGCGAACCGCCCCTACTTGAAGACTTGTTGACTTGCTGACTTGCAGACTTGATTTTAATATAAACATCCGATTCCAATCCGGAACACCCTCTGATGAAAAAACTCCGCGTCGGCCTCGATAACTACGGACTGCTCCCGCTGAAGCTGTCTCCCCGCGAAACCCTGAAATGGGCGCTCGAACACGGGGCGGAAGGCGTCGCCTTCTCAGGCCTCGCCCCGGAAGACGAAGCACTGATTTCCGATAATTATCTCAAAGACCTCGCCGCCTTCGCCCAAGACCACAACCTCTACCTGGAATGGGGGGGAGCCAGCCACATCCCCCGCGATATGGATTCCTGGCGCTCCAAAGATCTGTTTGAAGTCAACCGCCAAACCGCCCGTCAAGCGCAAATCTTAGGGGCGAAAGTGGTGCGCTCCTGCTCCGGAGGGCTGATGCGCTGGAATCCGGATAATCCCTCCACCGGCACGCTATTGGCCGAAACCGCCGCCGCCCTTATATCCCAGCGCGCGATGCTGCAGGATTACGGCGTCGTGCTGGCTATTGAAACCCACTTCGAATTCACCACCTTCGAACTGCTCCGCCTCTTCGAAATGTGCGATGCTCAGCCCGGCGGATACCTCGGTATCTGCCTCGACACAATGAACCTGCTGACTATGTTGGAGAATCCCCTCGAAGCCGCCCAAAGAATCCTCCCCTATGTTGTCAGCACTCACATAAAGGACGGCGCGCTCACCCTCAACAGTGCAGGCTTGACCACCTTCCCTACTGCTGTTGGTGGAGGCGTGGTGGAATTAAGCGAAATCATCGACCTCATCACGGCGCGGGATGGTGAAGTGAATCTGTCAGTTGAAGACCACGGCGGCAGTTTCCAACTCCCCATTTTCGACCAACGTTTCCTCGCCGAGTTCCCGGAATTGACAACGGGAGAATTCGCATCACTACTAAGGCTCGCAATGATAACTATGGAGAAAATTCGTTCCGGAGAATGCGAAATAACCCCGCGCGATGACTGGCACCGCCTCTGCGAACAGCGCATTATAAATGATATCGAAGCCCTCAAGGAGATAGTAAAGAACAAACCGGGAGGGTCGGATTAATTATGCCCCGCCGTCAACCGTTCAAATTCAAAACCGCTGAAGAACTCCTGCGTAAAGCGGAATCCCTGAACCTCGACCTCCCCTTCAGCGAGTCGCTGGAACCGCTCTTTCAGCCTTTCGCTATCGGCGGTAAAACCCTCCCCAACCACCTCGCGGTGCAGCCGATGGAGGGCTGCGACGGGAATGTTGACGGCTCCCCCGGAGAACTCACCCAACGCCGTTACCTCCGCTACGCCCGGGGCGGCAGCGGCTTGATATGGTTCGAAGCCACCGCAATCGTCCCGGAGGGGCGCTCCAATCCCCAACAGCTCCTCCTGAACCGGGATACCCTCGACAGCTTCAAACGGCTCACCGAACTCGTCCGCGCCGCTGCCCGACAGGCTGAAACCGTCGCGCCGGAAACGTTCTTTGTGCTTCAGCTCACGCATTCCGGCAGGTTCAGCCAGCCCGCAGGGAAAGCTGTCAGCCGCAATCCACATCTCGAAGCGCCGGGAGAGGAAATCGCCCTTTACACCGACCATGAACTTGACCGCTATGCGGATAGTTTCGTCTCCGCCGCCGCTTTAGCCAAAGAAGCCGGTTTCGACGCAGTGGACATTAAGGCTTGCCACGGCTACCTTCTGGGCGAACTCTTAGCCGCGCGCACTCGTAGTGAAAACCGCTACGGCGGGAGCCTCGAAAACCGGATGCGCCTCCTCCTGAATATCGTGCGCCGCATCCGCGCCGATATCCTCGATATCGTCCCCGCAGTCAGGATTAGCGCCTATGACGCAATACCGTACCCCTACGGTTTCGGCGTTGCTGAGGACGGTTTCACCGAACCGGACCTCGCCGAACCTAAAATCCTTCTCCGCCGCCTGCAAGAAGCCGGCTGCGGCTTAGTCAACATCACCGCCGGAATCCCCCGAATCGCCCCCCACGTCAGCCGCCCCTTCGACCAGCCCGCTCCCGGCGCGGAAGCCCCCGGCGAACACCCCCTGCAGGGCGTAGCCCGCCTGATAAATATCGCCGCCGAACTGCAGTCGGAGGTTCCCGAAATACCCCTGGTGGGAACCGGATACTCCTACCTGCGTAATTACTGGCCCTATATCGCCGCCGGAGTGCTGGAAAAAGGCGGGGCGTCGCTTGTCGGGCTGGGCCGGAGTTCCTTCGCCTATCCCGACGCCCCGCGAGACTTGATGGAATCGGGGAGCCTGAGTCCCCGCAAATGCTGTATCACCTGCTCCCGCTGTTCCGAATTGATGAAACGCGGAATCAACACCGGGTGCGTGGTCCGTGATAAAAAAATCTACGGTGAACTTTATAAGAAATTTGTCGCTGAGGTTCCCGATTGAAAAAGAACTCAATCGAAATAAACGGTATCCGTATCCCGCTCTACTCGATGAACACCCTGATTGTCGGGAGCGGCGCTGCGGCTCTGGCAGCCGCGGTTTACCTCACCGATTTCGGCGTGCAAGACCTCGTCCTCGCCACCGAACGCTGGGGAGGGGGAACTTCCCACAACGCCGGCTCCGACAAGCAGACCTATTATAAACTCTCCCTTGCCGGTAACCTCCCCGATTCCCCCCGCAAAATGGCGGAAGACCTGTTTCGAGGCGGCTCAATGCACGGCGACATCGCCCTCTGCGAAGCGCAAAACTCGCCCCGGGCCTTCTACAAGCTTGTCGAGTTAGGAGCGCCGTTCCCGCACGACTCTTATGGAGCCTACACTGGGTACCGCACCGATAACGATCCTCTGGGAAGGGCGACATCGGCGGGACCATTCACCTCGAAACTGATGTTCCAAGCCCTGGCGGATGAAGTCGTCCGCCGCAAAATACCAATTTTCGACCGCCACCCTGTCATCGCTTTACTCACTGATGAGACCGCCGCCGAAAAACAGGTAATCGGCGCCATAGCGCTGGATGAAAACAGCCTTGAGGCGCCCAACCTGGGATTCGTTATCTTCAACGCGGTGAATGTCATCTTAGCCACCGGAGGCCCCGCGGGAATCTACCGGGATTCGGTCTATCCCCCCGCGCAAACCGGTTCCACCGGGCTCGCCTTCGAAATCGGCGCCGCCGGACATAACCTCACCGAATCGCAATTCGGTATCGCAGCCCTGAATCCCCGCTGGAACCTCTCCGGAAGTTACCAGCAGGTCATACCCCGCTATTTATCCACCGACCGTGCGGGCAAGACCCCGCGCGAATTCCTGAACCACCACTTCCCCGATATGAAAACCCTCTCCGCCGCCATCTTCCGCAAAGGTTACGAATGGCCCTTCGATGTCCGCAAAATCGCCGGTTACGGCTCCTCCCTCATCGACCTCCTTACATACAGGGAGACTGTGGGTAAGGGAAGGCGGGTTTTCCTCGATTATTCCCGGAATCCCTCCGGCGCGGCGGAATTCGGAGATTTCTCTCTAAAAAACCTCCCGCCGGAAGCCTTCGAATACTTGAAAAATTCCGGCGCGCTGGAGGACACTCCGATTCAACGCCTGCGCTCGATGAACCGCCCCGCCCTTGAAGTCTTTGAAAACTGCGGCATAGACCTCGCCCGAAATCCCCTCGAAATCGCCGTCTGCGCTCAGCACAACAACGGCGGCCTTAAAGGAAACATCTGGTGGGAATCCAATATCAGGCATCTCTTCGCAATCGGGGAAGTAAATGGCACGCACGGCGTTTACCGCCCCGGCGGGGCAGCCCTGAATTCAGGGCAGGTGGGAGCCCTCCGCGCCGCGACCTATATTTCCCGGCGATATCGACAATCCCCGCCGGAAGACTATGACCTACTGAAAGAGCAGGTCGAATCCCGTTTCACCGCCGCCCGCAAAATGATTGCCTCAAGCGCAAGGTCCTCCGATACCCTCGATACCGCCCTGCGGCAAATCCGGGAAAGAACCGCCCGTTGCGCCGGAATCGTTCGCCAGCCCGCTGAAGTCCGCCACGCCCTAAACGAAGCGTGGGAATTATATCGAAATCTCACCGCTAACTTGAAAATCCCCTCGCCGCAGCGCCTGCCTGCCGCATATAAACTACTTAATCTCAGCCTGACCGCCGTTCTCTATCTTGAAGCTATGACCGAATACCTCGACCGAGGCGGACAATGCAGAGGCTCCTGCATCGTCCCCAACCCGGAAGGCCAGCTTCCCTGCCCGGGGCTGGAGGAGGAATGTCGATTCAGCCTGAATCCGCCCCAAGCCTTTGTTGACAGGAAAATCCTGGAACTGAGATTGAAGGAAAACTCATCGGTGGATAAGAATTGGGTCGATATAAGGTCCATCCCCGATGAAGAAATCTGGTTCGAAAAAACCTGGAAAGAATTTCGGGAGGACAATATCGTAAAATGAAGAATCCGGAAAAAATCCGCAAACCCGCGGCGGTTATCACCGGAGCCAGCCGCGGTATCGGCCGAGCCATCGCCCTGAAACTAGCGGAGGAGGGATTCAACATCGCCGGCGTCGCCCGCGCTATGAAATCCACCGCCGCCCGTAAAGGCTTGAACAGTCTCGCCCCGGAAGTCGAAGCCAAGGGAGCGGAATTTCTCCCCCTGCAAGCCGACATCAGGGATATCGACCGCCATAAAAGCCTGATCGCCCAGGTCTGCGAACGCTTCGGGGGAATCGACTTCCTGGTTAACAATGCCGGAACCGCTCCTGAAAAGCGCCACGATGCGCTGAAAACCACCCTTAGGAGCTTCGATTACGTCATCGAGGTGAACCTGCGCGCCGCCTTCTTTTTCACGCAATCCGCCGCCCGCGCAATGTTGAAGGGATTAGCCAAATCCCCCCTGACTCCGCCCGGGATCGTCTTTGTCACCTCTGTTTCCGCTGAGGTTTCCTCCATCGACCGCGCCGAATACTGCATCTCCAAAGCCGGGCTCAGTATGGCCGCGAAAATCTTCGCCCACCGCCTCGCCCCGGACGGAATCAATGTCTATGAAATCCGCCCCGGAATCATCGACACCGATATGACCGCGCCGGTGAAGCAAAAATACGATAAACTAATCGAAAGCGGACTTGTCCCCCAAAACCGCTGGGGAACTCCGGAGGATGTAGCCGCAGTAACCGCCTCCCTGGCGCGAGGGGACTTCGCCTATGCCGCCGGAACCATTATCGAAGCCGGCGGCGGAATCCACCTGAAAAGGCTTTAAACATAAAGACAGACAAATACTATGCCCAAATCGCAAGACCTCTTCAGCTTGATGAAGGAAAACCGCCTGGTAGCCCTGCTCACCCCGAACAATCCTTCACAGTGTCTCAAGGCGTATGAAATTTTTCAACCGCTGGGGATTGTCCTCGAAATAGCTTTCCGCTCCCCCGCCGCGTTGGAGGGCGTTGCTGCCATAGTCGAAAAACACCCTGACGCCCTGCTTCTTACGGGCACAGTAATCACCCCTCAACAGGCTGAAGCCGCCATCGCCGCGGGAGCGGCGGGAATCGTTTCCCCGGACTACCTTACCGCTGTGGTTGAAACCTGCGTCGCGCGGGATGTTATGTGCATACCTGGCGGATTATCCGACGCCGGCAAGCAATTGGCGCGGAAAGCGGCGCTGTACGGTTTCACCCTTGATGAGTTACGCGAGCGCCGCCCCTGCCAATGGATTTACAAGCTCTTCCCCGCCTTCGCCGGAGGGAAATCCAACGCTGACCTCGCGCAGGCCTGGAAAGGACCCTACAGGGGACTCACAATCGTCTATACCGGAGGCGTTGATGCTGGGAACCTGCGCGAACTTACCCGTAAAGACCCGGACGGAATCTTTTGCGGCTCCGCCCTCGCTCAGCAAATCGACAATCCTGAAAAGGCTCGAAACGAAGTCGAACTCTGGAAATCCGCCCTCCGCGTTCCCGAAAAGGAGGAAACCGCGCCCCCCATTTTCGTCCCGCAACCTTCCCCCTCCAAGCCCGTGGTGGTCACCTTCGGAGAAATTATGCTCCGCCTTTCGCCCCCCAATCATCAGCGCTTTCTCCAAGCGCACTCCTTCAAAGCCTGCTTCGGCGGCGCGGAAGCCAATGTGGCGGCGGCGCTGGCTAACTACGGCCTGAAATCACGCTATATCACAGCCCTCCCCGACAATGAAATCGGGAACGCCGCCATGAACGCCCTCAGCGCCTTCGGCGTGGACACATCCTTCATCCTTCGCCGTGGAAAACGGCTCGGAATCTACTTCCTCGAAGCCGGCGCATCTCAAAGGCCCTCAAAAGTGATATACGACCGCGCTGGTTCAGCCTTCAGCGAAATCGAATCGGGACAGATAGAATGGGACGAAATTTTCAATGACGCGCGCTGGTTCCACTGGTCGGGAATCACCCCCGCCCTCAGCGACTCCGCCGCCGGCACTACCTTGGAAGCCCTGAAAACCGCGAAAAAAGCCGGTCTCACAGTCAGCGTTGACCTCAACTACCGGAAAAAGCTCTGGACGAAAGAAAAAGCGCAGGAAACTATGACCCCCCTGATGGAATACGTCGATATCTGTTTTGGCAACGAAGAGGACGCCGACAGCGTCTTCGGGATTAAAGCTCCCGGCGCGAAAATCGAATCCGGCGCGCTTGAACCTTCAGCTTATAAAGAGGTCGCCCGGAGCCTTGTCGATAAATTCGGCATCCAAAAAACTGCCCTCACCCTGCGCCAAAGCCGCAGCGCTTCGCTTAACCAGTCGTCAGCCTGCCTCTATAACGGAGCCGAATTTCTCCTAAGTGAAAGCTACCTCATCCACATTATTGACAGGGTAGGGGGCGGGGATTCCTTCGCCTCAGGATTCATCTACGCCCTGCTAATAGGAAAATCGGACCGGGAAGCCCTCGAATTCGCCGCCGCCGCTTCCTGCCTCAAACAGACCATCCCCGGCGATTTCAACCTGGTCACCGTCGAAGAGGTGGAACGCCTCGCCTCCGGCGCTAAAGGAGGCAGAATCCAAAGATAACGCCCAAAACTTTGGGCGCTTCGCAAACCGCTCTGCAAGTTTTATAGCGATTCCTGAAAAAGATTGTCCTATGTTCTGTCACTCCCGCAAAAGCGGGAGTCCAGTATCTCATACAAATACAAGAAGATGGATTCCTGCTTGCGCAGGAATGACAATTCTCACTCGCAATTCTTTTCAGGGGATGTTTCCCAAATCAATTTTCGCTTTATTATCTTAGTTTACAGATAGAGGTGTAGG
>CAYQZD010000100.1:0-13304 GCA_964421875.1 uncultured bacterium | reverse complement strand
TCAAAGGGAATATAATACGCCTAAATAATTAACCACACGAAACAGCGATGAACCTTCTTTTTGTTATAATTGTGAGGGATCTTTATCATTTTATGTGTTACACTTTCCTGTGAAAAATCAACTTCAAAATTGCTGTCATTCCAGCTCGTCTGGAATCTGACAGCAAATTAATTTAGGTTCAGATTCCCGACGCGTTCACTTCGTTCACTTGCGGGAATGACAAATTGGTTAGGCGCTTCATATACCCACAATGTTATATGTATATAAAAGCCCTAAACATTCAAGAGCGCCGGGCCTTCTTCATATACACATTTGTTGACCTCATCCTCTATCGGAATCGGGTATTCTCCGGTGAAACAGGCGTGGCAGTATCCCCCCAGTTTACTGGGAACCGAATCCAGCAGTTTTTCGATGGAAAGGTAAGCCAGGGAGTCCACATGGAGAATCTGCCGCACCTCCTCCACACTCCTCCCGGAAGCGACAAGTTCGCGTTTGGTGGGAAAATCCATCCCGTAGAAACAAGGGAACCTGATCGGTGGTGAAGAAACCCTCACATGCACTTCTTTAGCTCCGGCTTGGCGGATGAGCTTAGCCAGGTTCCGGAGTGTGGTGCCTCTGACGATGGAATCTTCCACCACCACCACTCGTTTGTCCTTGAGCACTCCGCCCACAGTGTTGAATTTGAGTCTGACGTTTTCGGAGCGGCGGCTCTCAATGGGATGGATGAAAGTCCTGCCGATATAGTGGTTCCTGATAAGTCCGAGTTCAAACCTGATTCCGCTTCGCTGGGAATACCCCAATCCGGCGGTGTTCGATGAATCCGGTACAGAGATAACAATGTCAGCTTCTGCGGGGCTCTCGTTAGCAAGGTTCTTTCCCAGCTTACGCCTGGTCTTGTCAACGAAATCGCCGAAAATGATGGAATCGGGACGGGAGAAGTAAATATACTCGAAGATGCACTGGGTAATGGTGTTGGGACGGCTAAACCTGCTGGAATGGAAACCGGAGGAATCCATCACCGCAATTTCCCCGGGCATAACGTCCCTCACATATTCCGCTCCCACCAAATCGAAGGCGCACGATTCGGAAGCCACCACCCAGGAACCGTGCATTTTACCTAAAGCCAGAGGCCTGAAACCATTGGGATCGCGCGCCGCCACCAGCATATTAGGCGCAAGTATCACCAGCGAATAGGCTCCTTTGAGTTGACGGCAGGCCTCGGTTATCCGTTCCGGCAGACTCCCCGCTTTGGAGCGGGCAATAAGGTGAATGATGACCTCGGAATCGGTAGTGGTCTGAAATATCGATCCACCCGATTCAAATTCCCGGCGCAGCAAAGCAGAATTAACCAGATTCCCATTATGGGAAATTGCCAAGGGCCCGGTTTGTATCCGCGCCACCAGAGGCTGCACATTGCTCATACTGGTCGAGCCGGTAGTGGAGTAGCGATTATGCCCGATAGCGATGTGACCCTTTAGGTCCTGCAGGACACGATGGTCGGAGAAAACATCCGCCACCAGCCCCTCGCCGGTGTGAGAAAACACATCCCTGCCGTCGGTGGAGACGATGCCGGAGCTTTCCTGCCCGCGATGCTGCAGGGAGAAGAGACCGAGATAGGTCAAATTCGCCGCTTCGTGGTGGTTGTAGATTCCGAATATTCCGCAGAATTCTTTTTTACTGGACATAGAATGTATTCTTGACTATAATAGTTACCTTGAAAATAAGTCCGGAAACAATTTACCAATCTGAAACGCAAGCGTCATTCCGGCTGCGCCGGAATGACTATCTTGCTTAAAACTGCATATACCTAAAGTCATATTAAGTCTGCAATAACGCATCTTAACGATTATAATATATATGATTCGTGAACACCCAGGCGCGCCCTTCGCGGCGAGCCTCTACGCGGTAAACGCCCGAGCTGTTAGTCCTGAACTCGAGATGATGTCCGGAGACCGTTTCCATCCGTTCTCCGTCACGCAGGAGATTTAATTCGCATTCAAGGGGAGCCTCAACCCGGAACACTGCTTCATCACCTTGAAGGGACTCCCCGATAGAGGCGCGCCTCCCGTTCGATTCCGCATAAAAGCGGAATCCTCGCGCGTCCCCGAATCGGCTGTTGCTGAAAAACACGTTCGCCCCCCGGATTGCAGCATACACCATAGCTTCAGCCTTTTTAACATCGTTCCGGGGGAACGGCTCCTCAAGCATTATATGGTTGCGGAGCGATTTGAAAGTAACCTTGTAATGAAAAATCCTGACTTTAACCAGTCCTAAAACTTTAACTATAAACGAGTGAGAATCGGTTCCTGCGATTCCCACAATTCTGCGGCGTGAAGCCGCCTCATCCCATTTTTTCAGCAGTTCCGGGGGGGGAGCCACTGTGGTTTTTAGAGGATGAAGGAATTGGAAAAATTTATTCGACGGAGTCAGGCTTTCCATCCATTCCGAAAGCTGGTTCCAAATCTCAATCCCGTGATAATGGTCGATACCCCAGTCGGTCCAGGGATAGGGGGGGTAATCCTCCAGGAGGTCCCTTTTCTCCATAGGGTGCGCAATGATTCCCAGTCCGTCTGTGCGGGCTGTCTCCTGAGTGTACTCCTCCGCGTAGATACCCGGAACCACCTCATCCAGTTGAAAAATCAGGAAATGATTGGTATCCTCCAAATCCGAAGTTTCATAGCCCACCAGCGCCAATGTCCTCCCGTAAAAACCCTCCAAACCGTCCTGCTTCGGCTTCATAGTATGATGGTCGGTGAAAAGCAGGAAATCGAGCCCGACCTCGTCGGCAGTCCGGGCTATCCGGGGAATATCCCAGGTTCCGTCGGAGTAGGTCGAATGAACGTGAATTACGCCCACAATTTCGTGCAAATCGTCCAAATCTGTCTCATCAGTTTATAAGCAGATACGCCAGACCCAATCCCAGACAAACACCGGCAAGGTCGGCGGCGAAATCACGCCAGCTCGCATGATGTCGTTGAGGATGCCGGGAATCGTAATACTCCTTGAAAGCCCCTACTGAAACACTGAAACCTCCGCTGAAATAGTAGCTCCCCTCCCGGTTATTGTTGAATCCTTCGCGGTAAATATAAAAGGAACCGAAAGCCAGCCCGGCTGAAACTGTAAAATGATACAGCTTGTCCCGGCCCGTCCAACTATCTCCACCACCCTTCGCCTTTACCGAAAAATCATCAGCGCCGGAAGCGACATCGAATCCCGCAAGAAACAGAATACAGACAAATATTATTGTGCGCACAATTGACATAATTAAACCGTCTTGGTATGCATTCCCACGCGGGAGCGGGTATTAAGGCAAATTCCGGAAATCCAGGGCGGTATCAATTTACCTTTATAAAGCAACCACACTTAGAGTCATTCCGGCGCAGCCGGAATCCCTCCGTAAAATAAGGATTCTGGCTCGCTTCGCGGCCAGAATGACGCTTTCTTTTCAAATCAGTAAAGTGTTCCAGAATTCGCAGTTATAATCCCAATTCTTTTGATATTTCCAGCATCCCCTCCAGTGAAATTTGGAAAAACTCTTCCAGCGATAATCCCAGTCTTTCACAGCTTTGAATCTGCTCCCGGTCAGCGCCCGCTGCGAAACGTTTTTCCTTGAAACGACGCTGCAGGAAGTCCGCATCGACCCCGGCGATTTTCTTCGAAGGGTGCATCAGAGCCGCGGCTACGATTAATCCGGTGATAGGGTCGGCGGCGTAGAGCGACTTCTCCATCAGGCTTTCCGCCGGAAGATGCCCCGGATGGGTTTTGATGGCGCGAACCATCTCCGGCGTTACGTCGCAGTCTTGCAGGAGTTCTTCCGTTACGAAACCATGCCGGGGAAAATCGTCCACCGTAAGGTCGTAATCCAGGTCGTGCAGCAGTCCCGTAATCCCCCAGAGTTCCTCGTCCTCGCCGAACTTACGCGCCAAACTCCGCATCACTCCCTCCACCGCTATCATATGTTTCACTAAGTTCCGATTCTTCACATTGCGCTTCACCAGCGCCAGCGCTTCTTCGCGAGATATCATCTTTTTTACCGTTAGGTTATTTAAATCGCTTTGTTGGCTTACTTACCTCCCCGGCGCAGAAGTAGGGCAACGGGGTCAACTATGGGCTGAATCAGTCATTCAAAAGTCAAATCTAATATAGAACATCCCCGGAACCGCTCCCAGAGACAATTCCGGGCTGAGTTCGAAATCCCAGAGATGCGCGTCGGCGTAGGCGTCCGCCATACTATAAAGAATAATCCCCGCCAGCCACCAGCTCAGTCGGTTGCGGTCGTCTTTGTAGAAAGCCGCCCTTACGGTGTCACCCTCCCCCCGGGCGTTGCGGTACCTGTCGTTCTGATAGATTATACCATAGATGAAACCGATTTCAGTCCCGCCCAGAATCAGAGCTTTGAGATATTTCCGGTTGTAGAGCTGCCCCCAGCCGGGGAAAAGCAGCGAGCGCCACATCGCTCCCATCGGATTGTGCAATTTGACTATGACTGTATCAGTAACCGCAGACTCCGTCAACGCAACCGTATCCGCCACAGGAACAGACTGCTGAATCGATATTGAGTCGATAGGTTCAATCTCAGCGCCACCCGATGTATCAGGGAGACTCTGGCTGCAAACCGGCTGCCAGAGCGCGAGAAGTAAAATCAACGCCGGAATCCAGCTTGGGAGAGATGACGCCGCCCGCAATTTTCCATCATCCCTTGAGGGCGACAGCTTCGATTTCCACACTGACATCGAGGGGCAGTTTTGCTACCTGTACTGCACTCCGAGCCGGCTTATGCTCCGTGAAATATTCCGCGTAAACTTCATTTACCCGGGCGAAATCGTTCATATCTTTGAGGAACACGGTCACTTTCAACACTTTATCCATCCCGGAGCCGGCGGCGGTTAGTATCGCCTTGATATTCTCCAGAGATTGCCGGGCTTGAGCCGCCGCGTCCCCCTGCACTACTTTGCCGTCAGCGGGATTGACCGGTACCTGACCCGCGGTGAAAATCAAATCGCCAGCGGCGACCGCCTGACTGTAAGGTCCAATCGGAGCCGGCGCCTTATCGGTTAGAATACTTGTAATTTCCATGGATATTCAGCCTGGTCTTCTTTGTGATTTTCGTAGAGCTTGCGCTCCATCAACAATTTAACCACCCTGACATCGAGCCGTTCCCGCTGGGCTTCCTCCTGCAAAATATTGAGGGACTTTTCCAGGGGGATGGCAGGCTTATAGGGCCTATCAGCTGCAGTCAACGCGTCATAGACATCCGCCACCGCCATAATCCTGGCTTGCAGCGGGATTTCATCCGCTTTTAGTCGCTCGGGATACCCGGTGCCGTTAATCATCTCATGATGATTGGCGGCATAAACAGCGACATTGGACAGTTCCTTGGTGAAGGGAATCTTGTCGATAATATTCTTGGTTTTCACTACGTGGGAACGCATCTCTTCCCACTCGGTCTTAGTTAAATTGCCCCTCTTAATCGATAGATTTTCGAATTCGAATTCATCCATCAGCTTCTGGAAATCGCCCATGTAATTTTTGAAATTGGAGGCGGCGATTTCCTTAAGACGAGTTTCGTCGTCATCCGGCAAGAAACCAGATTTATTCAGTTTCTCGAGAAATTCGATGTCGGAATCCACCTGCCGTTTCTCTTCGGTGTAACGCTCTATGTTCAAATCGTCCTCCCGACAGTTGGTCGCCTTGAGCAGGTCTATTTCCTTGCTGCGTAAAATATACTGCAAACGGCTGATTATCAGAGCAAGGCGGTCCGGGGGGAGGCGGTAGCTTTTTTCCAGAACCTCCTCCTTAACCGCGATTTTACCGATATCGTGAAGCCAGGCTGCGAACCAAAGCTCTTCAAGCTCCTGATCGGAAAACTCGACATCGGCGAAATCACCTTCCTTGATCTCGTTGATAGCTCGAGCGAGACGCATCGTCATCCCCGCAACGCGACGGCTGTGACCGGCGGTATGAGGGGAGCGCTCGTCGATAGCGGTGGCGCTGTATTTGACAAAGGCGGCGAAAAGGTTCTTAATCTCGGCGATGAACTGGGCGTTTTTCAAGGCTACCGCCGCCTGAGAGGCGATGGACAACATCAAGTCCACGGTATCCTCAGAGAAGGGAATGATACCACCCTCATCATCCATAGCGTTGATGAGCTGGATTACCCCCAAAACCTCACCCTTCTGGTCCCGCATCGGCACCGTAAGCATCGATTTGGAACGGTATCCCGTCTTCTCGTCGTAGGATTTATCCACCGAAGGACCCTTTTCCGGGTCGAGGTCATAGCAGTCATCGACGTGAATTATCTCCCCGGTTAAAGCCACATACCCCGCCACCGATTTCCGGCTGAGGGGGAGGGGAAAAGCCTTGAAAGGCGGCTTGTAACCCAGTTTCCGCTCCAGAGACTCGGTCTGCGCCACCCGAAAAATCAACTTACCCTCTTCCAAGGTGAAGAGGGAACCGGCGTCGGCGTTGGTGAAATGCCGGCTTTCGGTTACAATCATCTCGAAAAGCTGTTCCAGGTTGGTGGTGCTGGTGAGGGCGATTCCAATGCGGTTAAGCCGGTTGATTTTGTCTTGAAGAGTCAACATATCGCTGTCAAGTTTATAATTTGAATGATGGGAATTTCAATCACATTCGTTAATGCATTGTGTACTTCATTTATTAGAGAGTGTTGACAAACAACTTACACCTTACCTTAATGTTATTATATTCAAACACTTGCGATTGTCATCCTGAACGCAGTGAAGGATCTCCAATCTACATTAAACTTATATTTAACAAAGAGATTCTTCGCTTCGCTCGGAATGACAATTCTAATTGTCAAAACTCTCTTATTAGAGAAGTATTTAACTAATCAATATTTCCATCCTGTGGTAGATGTTAGCCATTATTTATCATCGTCCAGGACTTCGAAATCGGCGTCTTCGATGTCGCCGCCGTTCCGCTGGCTCCGGGGCTGTTTGTTGCGATTGACATCCTTCTGCCGCAGCCTGCGATAATAGCTGTGCCTACTAATCGTTCTCACGATTCTGAACACCAAATACGCGATAAGCAGGTATATTATCAGTTTTAAAAGCATACTAAGAAAATCGTAAGACTATAGCCATCTGAAGCTATAATAGAAATGGTCATTCCGGCGCAGCCGGAATCCTTCCGGAGAAGAGGGATTCTGGCTTGCTTCGCAGCCAGAATGACGAATACGCTTTATATCAGTAAAGTGTTACTTTAAATCAAACCATAGGATTATAGTATCGCGTGCCCTGAAAGGGGCTTTCTATAGCTTCCAGCAGTTCCTTAAGATGCCGCTCGTTCTCCACAAAATCGATATTATCCGCATTGACCATCAAAAGCGGAGCGGCGTTGTAACTCCAGAAGAATCGGTTATAGGCTTCATTCAGTTCTTCAATATACTCCTCCGGAATGTTTTGTTCATAGCTGCGATTGCGGATGCGGATATTGTGCATTAAACGCCGGGTGGAGGACTGCAGGTAAACCACCAAATCAGGCGTCGGCGCTCGAGCCTCCATCACCCCCGCCGCCATATCGTAAAGCCTGAGTTCCCGCTCGTCCAAGTTGATTGTGGCAAAAATACGGTCTCTGGCGAAAAGATAATCGGAAAGCACCCGCTGATGAAAAAGGTCGGGGTGGGGAAATTCCTCCTGTTGTCTGAAGCGGGACAACAGGAAATAGAGCTGGGTCTGGAAGGCGAAACGCCGCGGGTCGTGGTAAAAATCCTCCAGGAAGGGATTCTCCTCGTGCTGCTCCAGAATCAGCATCCCGTTCATAGTCTGCGCCAGTATCTGTGCCAGACTGGTTTTTCCAGCTCCTATTACTCCTTCAACGGCGATATAGTATAATTCTCGCTTCATCCCTGATTATTTCCATCTTATCTGAAACCATCGTTCCCAGGCTTTTTAACAATCGTTCCTATGCGACGTATAGTCCTTAGCGGATTAAGAACCGATCCTGCAATGCTCTGAATCACGGCGTTGGTTTCAACAATTCCACCCGGCAGCTATCGATGCATTCCTCTAACAATTGGCATATAGTCTTCCCCAGCGCCGGGTGCCGGTAATCGGGTGCAATCTCCGCTAGCGGAACCAGAACAAACAGCCGCTCCGCGATTAAAGGATGCGGCACAGCTAAGTGGTCTTCATCGATTATCAAATCATCGATGAAGAGAATGTCGATGTCGATGACTCGCGGTCCCCATTTGCCTCTGTCAGACCTCCCCATCCGCTCTTCGATTGCCCGCAGCGCTTCAAGCAGCGCCAGTGGCTCTTCTGCGCAATCACATTGGCAGACCATATTCAAAAACTCAGGCTGCTCTTTCAATCCCCAGGGTTCAGCGCGGTAAACAGAAGAAACCTTGTACACTTCAAAACGTTGCGATAGTTCCTCCAGCGCCTGACGCAAATAGCCTTCCCGGTCCCCCAGATTCGAGCCAAACCCAAGATAAACCCTCACACTAAATCTCCTAAACTACCGCTTTCAATGCAAAATCCATTATTCGAGGGTTTCACTTTATCCGAGTAACCACCGCTTCAACCGCGCCGACAATCCCCGGTATCGGCGGAGACTCTTTACGCACAGTAACCTCAGCTTGAGCGACCGCAAAATTTCTCAGCAGCGCCTCCGCTATCGCCTCCGCCAGCGTCTCGGTCAGATGATAAGTCTGCTCGCTGACTGTTTTGTTGACAATATTGTACACCTCTCGCAAATCGACCGTATTTTCCACACGGTCTCCCGTCTTCTCCCGCGAAAAGTCTCCCGAAATTTCAACTTCGACCGTGAAACTACCCCCCAGCTTCCTCTCTTCGGGGTAATCGCCGTGATAGGCGTAAAACTTCATCCCTTTAAGGCGGAGAATGTCCATCGACAATAAACCTTTTCAACCGTTACATAATGACAATGTCAAATTGTCAATCTAAAAATTTATTCAATACTTTCCCAAAAGTCAAATAAAACCGGGCGCTGTCTGCAATAATCTGTAATGTCTGCCACATTGTTCCACTATATCTCCTACTCCGCCAAACCACTCTCTTCCAAGAAACGCGCCGCGCCTTCCACCCGCCGCGCCACCCGCTCCCTCCCCAGCGCCTCCATCAATTCGAACAATCCCGGACTCGCCGTTTTACCCGTCAACGCCAGCCTCAAAGGGTGGATGAGCTTCCCCGCGGAAATCCCCCACTCCTCCGCCCGACCGCGAATAATCGCCTCCACACCCTCCGCGGAAAAATCCGCCAATCTTGTGAAATCCCCAACCAGCGTCCGCAGCCGCGGGGACAGCCCGGTTTTAAAGTGTTTCTTCACCCCCTTCGCATCGTAATCTTCAGGGTCTCGGAAATAATAATCGCTTTCGCTGAACAAATCCGCGATATTCTTCGCCCGGGTCCTCGCCAGCTTGATAACTTTACCAAGGTATTCTTTATCTTCAGTCACTATACCGAGGCCTTCACCGTAATCTTCGAGCCAATCCTTCACCTCAGCCTCGATGGAATCATCGGGTAAAGCTGACATATAAATCCCGCTCATCCACTCCAGCTTGCCCGAATCGAACACCGCAGAAGCGGTGGAAATCCGCTCCAGCGTAAAAGCCGCCGCCAGTTCCTCCGCCGTAACAAACACCTCCGCGTCCCCGCCCGGAGACCATCCCAGTAGCGCCAGGTAATTCCTGAGGGCGCTCCCAGGAATACCCTGCCGCCGGTATTCCAGCACGGAAGCCGCGCCATGACGCTTGGAAAGCCGTTTCCGGTCGGGTCCCAATATCAGAGGCAAATGGGCGAACTCCGGAGGACTGTTATCCAGCGCCCGGTGCAGCATAATCTGTTTCGGAGTATTGGAGATATGGTCGTCGCCGCGGATTACGTGAGTGATGCCCATATCCCGATCGTCAACCACCACCGAAAGCATATAGGTCGGGGTATGGTCCCGGCGCAGGATTATGAAATCGTCGATTTCCCCAATACCGACGCGGACCCTGCCGTGCACGCTGTCAATGTATTCAACAGCGTCGCCCTCAACCTTGAAGCGCACCGCAAATCCCTCCCCCGCCTCCAAACGCCGGGTTATCTCCGAAGGGGATAAGCCCAGGCAATAGCCGGGATATTTATACTCGCCGCTGGACTTCAATGCGCGTTCCCGCTCCTCCTCTAGCTTTGCCGGAGGGCAGAAACAGCGGTAAACCTTACCCTCATCCAACAGTCTCTCCGCCGCCAGTATATGATTCACCCTCCGCCGGGACTGATACACCGGTTCTTGGTCGAAGGGATAAATCCCCAAATACTTCAACCCGGCGATGATGTCATCCACGTACTCGCGGCGAGACCTGGCGCGGTCGGTGTCCTCAATCCTTAGAAAAAACTTGCCGCCGCATTTTCGGGCGTAGAGGTAGTTGAACAGAGCGGTTCTGGCCCCGCCAACGTGCAAATTTCCCGTAGGGCTGGGGGCGAACCTGACCCTGACTTCAGGCATCTGCCGCTGTCCCCGATGGTTGTGGAGTGGAAAACGTCGTTTCCAGCCGCTGCGCTTCCAGTTCAAGCGGAACTCCGCCGAACCAGCCGGCGATAAGATTGTAGCAGGCTGCCCCGATTGCGGTGAAAATACTCATCAAAACCGCGCTGAAAATGGAGAAAACAATCCCCATAAACAGCACGCCAAGGAAACCCAGCCCGGAAAATTCCCGAAATATAGATTCGTCCATCTCCAGTGCGCTGCTCATCAAGCCCACAAATCCCATTATAATTATCCCGTAAAGCGCCCCCCAGATGAAACCCATCACCAGAAAAACAAAAAACATCACCTTGACCAGAGGAAGGATGGGAATCCGTTTCAGTTCATACTGCATCATTCACCCAATTTTTTTCGTCCTAAAATATCGATATCGCTAAAAAAGTAGTGTCATTGCGAATAAATTCGCAGGGTGGGTTTCAACCCACCACTGTCATTCCCGCGAAAGCGGGAATCAATCTTCTTATATTTGTTCACTGTGTCGCAGAGTCCACGCACTCTGCGACAAATGACTACAAATCAAGTAACTGCTGTTGCCAGCGGAGAGTCTAAAACAAGATAAACGGTTTAGGAAACAAACTCAATATTACTGCTATATACTCAACTTCCCGAGCCCGTAACGAGCCGCCTCCACATTCATCAGTTCTGCCAAATCCTCAGCCGGTTTCCCCTGGAGGAGATTCGATTCCTGCGATAACAGCTCCTCAACCCGACGGTGCGCCCGAGCAAGCGCGTCGCCGCCCTGCGAAGACCCGCCTGCCGACCTTTCTATCACATAAGAGGGGAAATACTGCTGAGACCGGTACCACTGCCGGGTCATAGGCGATTTGAGGAAATCCCCGCCGGCGGCATATTGGGATATCTCCTCAAATCCGTAGCTCCCGCCGACTTCGGAAATACCTTCGCTCAAATGCAGAGCCATCCCACAAATCTCGTTGTCCAGGACCAACTTTTCCAGGCTCTGGCAGCTTTCAAAGTCGAGCATCCCGGCCCCTGAAACCATATTCACTCCCGCCGCCGCCGCCAAAACCGCCCCCATCCCCGATTCCAGCCCCCCTTGATAATCCACCCGCCGGGAGTCGGAAAGACCCATATAGGCGTGAGTGGGAAGTCCAAACGAACGGCCCACCTGAGCGTAAGCCGCGTCTAACATCATCGTCTCGATTGCGCCCATCGGAGTGGTCCCGGCGCGCATATCGAACACTGCGGGCGAGCCTCCGAATATCACCGGAGCCCCTGAACGCGCCGCTTGAGCCAACACTAATCCGGAGAGGTCTTCAGCCGCGTGCTGCACCAGCGCGCCTAAAAATGTCACCGGCGCTGTCGCCCCCATCAGCGGCATCGAAACCATCTCCGCAGGTATCCCCGCAGCCGCGCAGTCCATCACCGCCGCCGCGGTAAGCTCCGACCAGCGCAAAGGCGGCGAAGGACAGCAGTCGAATATCGCCAGTGGCTTCTCCCTGAGCGCATCCGCGCTTCCCCGAACCGCTGTCAGCATCTCACGCATCACTTTAAAACTCTCCCGCCGGAAAGTCCCGGTCGCCACCGGTTTGGAACAGTGTTTCAACGCGGCGTAGAGCCGGATACTATCGCTAATCTCTTTGGGGGTGTCCCCTGGAACCAGCGCCGTGGACTGAAGCGCGAAATTGGGGAGTCCTTCCACCAGCCCCGCCAGCTTAGGCAAATCTCGGATGACCGGCTCCAGCTGCTCCCCGGTCTCAAAATCCAAAATCCTAATTGCCGCTGAACCGGGGTCGAAATGAACCTTGACGCCTGATAGTGTGGCTGAGAGGGAGCCTTCGCGGTCGTAGAGTCTGATTTCGCCGGGAGCCGCTTCGAGGGCTTTCTCCATCACGGAACGAGGGATGTGAAATTTACGGTTTTTAGCGTCCACGCGGCAGCCAAAGGAACTGAGCGGCTCATAAGCCTCCTCAATCTCTAAGAAAACGCCCGTTTCCTCCAGAACCCGGAAAGCTTCA
This sequence comes from uncultured bacterium, assembly GCA_964421875.1. GTDB lineage: Bacteria > Electryoneota > Tariuqbacteria > Tariuqbacterales > Tariuqbacteraceae > CAYQZD01. The sequence continues at coordinate 819 of CAYQZD010000100.1, read as the reverse complement.
TCCCGTATTCTGTTTAGATTATCAACCGAAAGCGGTTCGTATAAGGCTTGACAGAACATTTATTTTAGCTGCCTTGTAAATGTTCGTAACACTTTACTAATTTGAAGCACCAGCGTCATTCGGGCTGCGCCGGAATGACTTCCAGTTTGCATCTATAAAAAATCAAGCAGAGAAGTATTCCCCCGCTGCCTTGATTCTATCCATAAGGATGTTAATATAACGAAAAATTCTAATTGTATCAATGAATCATTCGGTTTTTACCGGTTTAGGATAACCCACATTGCCGGACCACAGTTGCGGATAAATTTGTTATGAAACGGAATATGCAGAAAAAAAGTCCGAACTTATTGCGTATTTGAAAAAAAATCCTTATAAGAATAACCATTAACGGAGAATAATGCCAGTATAGGGAAACCCGATTGTATTTATAAGAGTTTAATCTCTTCAAGGAACGATATTGAACAACCTCCTGAACATTATTTATAGTCATTCTTGGAAAGAATGACGAGAAACATGATGTCATTCCCGCGAAAGCGGGAATCCATCTTCTTGTTATTTGTGGTGTCGGGTCTCCGCACCCGACACCATACAACTGTTATTCAATGTGCCCGCCGGGTCCCCCGCACCCGGCGGAATAAGATTCCGACCTATAATTACTACCAGTTGTAGGGTGGGTTCTTAACCAATGCTGTCCCAGGAAATTATGTAACTTAAGATATTGGTGAAACCTACAGAGAACCAATAGATTCAAGGTAACACTTTAATGATGTGAAGTTGTGCAAATTTCCAGAAATCTATGTTCCTATAAATTATAAATAT